>JASLEM010000047.1 GCA_030151165.1 Burkholderiaceae bacterium | reverse complement strand
CTGGTCGACACCGGGCGCGGGCTGCTGGTGCTGGCCTCGCCGCTGGTCGGGAAGTGCCTGGAGCGCTACGGCCTGCAGGGCACGGTCGTCGCCACCGCCCTTGGCCAGGCGCTGGACCACATCGACTTCCGCCACCCGCTGGCCGAAGTCGACCCCGGCTACGACCGCCTGTCGCCGATCTATCTGGCCGACTACGCGACGGCCGACGACGGCACCGGCATCGTCCATTCGGCGCCCGCGTACGGCGTCGACGACTTCAACTCCTGCGTCAGCCACGGGATGAAGATTGACGAGATCCTGAACCCGGTCCAGGGCTCCGGCGTGTACGCGCCCGAGCTGCCGCTGTTCGGCGGCCAGTTCATCTGGAAGGCGCAGCAGGCGATCGTCGACGCGCTGCGCGACGCCGGCCGCCTCTTCGCGACCTCGAAGATCAGGCACAGCTACCCGCACTGCTGGCGCCACAAGACGCCGGTGATCTACCGCGCCGCGGCGCAGTGGTTCGTCCGCATGGACGAGGGCGAAGGCGTGTTCACGAAGGACAAGGCGCCGCGCACCTTGCGCCAGCTCGCGCTCGAGGCGATCGACAACACGACGTTCTATCCCGAGAACGGCAAGGTGCGCCTGCACGACATGATCTCCGGCCGCCCCGACTGGTGCATCAGCCGGCAGCGCAGCTGGGGCGTGCCGATCCCGTTCTTCCTGCACAAGGATTCGGGCGAGCTGCATCCGCGCACGATGGAGATCCTCGACCAGGCGGCCGACATCGTGGAGAAGGGCGGCATCGAGGCCTGGAGTCGCGTGACGACCGAGGAGATCCTCGGCCCGAAGGACGCGCCGGACTACACGAAGAGCACGGACATCCTCGAGGTCTGGTTCGACTCGGGCTCGACGTTCTTCCACGTGCTGCGCGGCACGCACAAGGGCACGCCGGAGCACCCGGGCTTCCACTCGCAGGGGCCCGAGGCCGACCTGTACCTCGAAGGCCACGACCAGCATCGCGGCTGGTTCCACTCCGCCCTGCTGCTCGCCTGCGCGCTGTACGACCGCGCGCCCTACCGCGGCCTGCTGACCCACGGCTTCACCGTGGACAGCAAGGGCATCAAGATGAGCAAGTCGCTCAAGAACGGCATCGAGCCGCAGGCGGTCAGCGACACCCTGGGCGCCGAGATCATCCGCCTGTGGGTGGCCGCGAGCGACTACTCGGGTGACATCGCCGGCGACAAGAAGATCCTCGACCGCGTCGTCGACTCCTATCGCCGCATCCGCAACACGCTGCGCTTCCTGCTCGCGAACACGAGCGACTTCGATATCGCGAAGGACGCCGTGCCGCTGCACGACCTGCTCGAGATCGACCGCTACGCGCTCGGCCGCGCCGCGAAGCTGCAGGAGGACATCCTCGCGCACTTCACCGCGTACGAGTTCCACCCGGTCGTCTCCAAGCTGCAGATCTACTGCACGGAGGACCTGGGCGCGTTCTACCTCGACGTGCTGAAGGACCGCCTCTACACGACGGCGCCGAAGTCCTTCGCGCGGCGCTCGGCGCAGACCGCGCTGTGGCACATCACGCACGCGATGCTGCGCTGGATGGCGCCGATGCTCAGCTTCACGGCCGAGGAAGCCTATCCGGTCTTCGCGCCGGGCGCATCGGTCTCGATCTTCACCGAGACGTTCTGGCCGCTGGAACAAGACGACGCCGCCCTGCTCGCGAAGTGGGAGCGCCTGCGCGCGATCCGCGAGGCGGCCAACAAGGCGATCGAGGAAGTGCGTGCGGCAGGCGGCGTCGGCTCGTCGTTGCAGGCGGACCTGACGATCACGGTGAATGCCGAGGACGCCGCGCTGCTGCGCTATCTCGGCGACGACCTGAAGTTCGTGACGATCACGTCGAAGGTCACGGTCGTCGATGGGCCGGAGCTGGCGGTGACCGTCACTCCGTCGACGTCGGTCAAGTGCGAGCGCTGCTGGCACTGGCGGGACGACGTCGGCGCGGACGCCGCGCATCCGACGATCTGCGGTCGCTGCACGAGCAACCTGTTCGGCACGGGCGAGGTTCGTCGCGCGGCTTGAGCGTGCCGGCGTGCGCGGCCGCGGAATGGCCGCGCCGCGCATGCCGTCCCGCCCGCCCCGACCGACCGACCGGGCAAGCCAGGCCCGGCCGGGCCGTGCGGGGCCGAGCCACGCGATCGTCAGTCGAGCGTCCAGACGTAGTCCACGTCCGCCGTCGACGCGACCGGGTGTCCGGTCTCGTCGGTGCCGACCGTCACGGGGCATTGCGCCAACGCGGCGGCAGCGGCCTGGTCAAGGAGGCGGTGCTCGCGCGTCGGGCCGGACGGCTGCAGGATCTGCGGGTTCGTCACCTTGCCGGACGCGTCGATCGTGAAGCGGATGCGCGACACGCCCGTCGTGCCGGCGCGCTGCGCGGCGGCGGGATAGTCGGGGCGGCATTGGGCGGCGCCGGCGCTCAGGAAGCCGGCGCGCGGCTTGAAGCGCACCGGCTCCGCGATCGCGACCTTCTGCTCGCCGCCGCCGTCGATGTGCGTGTCCGGCGGGAGCGCGGGCCGGGTGTCGGTCGTGGTCACGGCGGTCGGGTCGGGCTCGGTCCTGAACTTCGGCGGCTCGGCGTAGATGACGGGCGCCTTGCTCCTCGGCGGCTCGAGCCGGTCGGTCTTGACGACCTTCGGTGGCTGCTCGGGCTCCGGGAGGATGGCGACGGCGGGCGGCTCGGTCGACGCGCTGCGCATCGACTTCGCGGTGAGCAGCGCGCCGGCGACGAGCACGTGCAGGCCGACGACGATCATCAGGCCGACCGGGTGGCGGCGCGCGGCGTGCGGACGACCCGCGCCGGCGCGATCGGCGTGGCGGGCTGGCGATAGGGCGACGTTCATGCGATGGACCTCCCGAGTGAACCGGCGATGCCGCGCCGGCCCCTGCGGCACGGCGCGTTCGTCCCGGTGAAACGGCGGCCGGCGCCGGACGGGGTGAGGCGTCGTCCCGATGTTTCGAATTTATTTCGCGGCACGCCGCCGCGTCGTCGCCCCGCCGCAAAGCTCGCCCGCGGCGCCGGGCGGCCCGACACCGGCTAAAGTACCCGCCTCCGCAGCATTTCCCTTGTTTCGATGCCGCCGTGCCGGCGCCGCCCCAGGCGCCGCACCCGACGCGTCGTTCCCCGCACATCCCATGGCCCGTTCCCCTTCCCGTTCCTCGTCGCGCAGCTCCGGCAGCGGCGGCCCGTCCCTCTGGCTGTGGATCGGCATCGCCGCGGTCGTCGTGCTGCTCGACCAGTTCGCCAAGACGCTGATCACCGGCAGCTTCCAGTTGCACGAGGCGCGCGAGGTGACGTCGTTCTTCGAGGTCGTCCGCTGGCACAACACCGGCGCCGCGTGGTCGTTCCTGGCGAGCGCCGCGGGCTGGCAGCGCTGGGCGTTCATCGCGCTGGCGCTCGGCGCGTCGGTCTTCATCGTGTGGCTGCTGCGCAAGCACGCCGCGCAACTGCTGTTCTGCTTCGCGCTGGCGATGGTGCTGGGCGGCGCGGTCGGCAACGTGATCGACCGCATTTGGCACGGCTACGTCGTCGACTGGATCCACTTCCACTACCGCGGCTTCGATTTCCCGGCCTTCAACCTCGCCGACAGCGCGATCACGCTGGGCGCGATCTGCCTGATCCTCGACGAGCTGCGCCGCGTCAGGAAGAGCTGAGATGACGCGCCCGGTTTCCCTGCGCGCGGCCGCGTTCGCCGCGCTGCTCGCCGCCCCGCTCGCCCACGCCGCGCCGCCCGCCGGCTTCGCCGCGGTCGACCTCGAGGCCATGACCAGCACCGAGATCCGCGCCGCGATCGCGCACGGCACGACGACCATCCTCGTCCCGATCGGCGGCACCGAGCAGAACGGCGCCCACATGGTGATGGGCAAGCACAACGTGCGCGCGCACATCCTGGCCGACCGCATCGCGGAAGGACTCGGCAACGCGATCGTCGCGCCGACGATCGCCTACGTGCCCGAAGGCAGCATCCATCCGCCCGCCGCGCACATGAAGTACGTGGGCACGATCTCCATCCCCGACGCCGTCTTCGAGGGCCTGCTCGAGGCCACCGCGCGCAGCTTCAAGCAGCACGGCTTCAAGGACGTCGTCTTCCTCGGCGACCACGGCGGCTACCAGTCCGACCTGACTCGCGTGGCCGACAAGCTGAACAAGGAATGGGCGAAGGATCCGTCGTGCCGCGCGCACGCGCCGCTCGAGTACTACCGCATCACGCAGACCGCGTACGTCGAGGCGCTGAAGGCGCACGGCGTCGGCGACGCCGAGATGGGCTCGCATGCGGGCCTCGCCGACACCGCGCTGGCGCTGGCGGTCGACCCGTCGCTGGTGCGCGAGAAGGCGCTGGCCGGCCCGTACCCGGCGGGCGTCACCGGCAACCCGAAGCGCGCGACGGCCGCGCTCGGCGAGCTCGGCACGAAGCTGGTCGTCGACACCACCGTCGCGGCCATTCGAAACGAAACGAAAGCGCGGCAATAACGCGCGCCCACGCCGCGCCGTTCGGGCCCGAAATCGAGGCTTCCGCGGCCGGCGCGTTCACAAAACTGGCCGACAATCGACCGCAGGCAACGACGCCGCGTGCCGCGCGCGAACTTTCGCGCCACGCGCCGCTCGAACGCACGGCCTTCCCGACATCGCAGACACGACTGACGTCCCCGACATGAACTCCACCTTCCGCGGCGCGCTGGCGCTGCTCGCGCTCGCCGCCCTGCCCCACGCCGCCCGGCTCGCCGAGGCGCCCGCCAGCGGCGTCGCCGCCGTGGCCGTCGTTCCCGGCATGCCCGCCGTCGTCGACCCGACCAACCTGTACAGCGAGACCAACGGCCCGTCGCACATCAGCCCCGCGCTGAAGGACGACCTCGCGCGCGTCTACGTGCCCAACCTGCGCGGCAATTCGGTCAGCGTGATCGACCCCGAGAAGATGAAGGTGGTCGACACCTTCAAGGTCGGCCAGAGCCCGCAGCACGTCGTCGTCGGCTACGACCTGCGCACGCTGTGGGCCGCCAACAATGCGGAGCGCAGCAACAACGGCAGCCTGACGCCGATCGACCCGCGCACCGGCAAGCCGGGCACCGCGATCCCGGTCGACGATCCGTACAACATGTACTTCACGCCGGACGGCAAGTCGGCGATCGTCGTCGCCGAGGCCCGCCACCGCCTCGATTTCCGCGACCCGAAGACGATGGCGATGCAGTACCAGATCGACGCGCCGAAGTGCGGCGGCATCAACCACGCCGACTTCTCGATCGACGGCAAGACCGCGTTCTTCACCTGCGAGTTCGACGGCTCGATCGCGAAGATCGACCTCGTCGAGCGCAAGGTCGCCGGCTACCTCGTGCTGAAGATGCCCGCGACGCGCCTGAAGGACAAGTTCGTGCCCGAGGGCGGGCCGACGACCGAGATCTGCACGTCCAAGAAGGGCATGCCGCAGGACATCCGCTTCTCGCCCGACGGCAGGAAGCTCTACGTCGCCGACATGGAGGCCGACGGCGTCCACGTGCTCGACGCTGCCAGCTTCACCGAGACCGGCTTCATCTCCACCGGCGTGGCCGCGCACGGTCTCTATCCGAGCCGCGACGGCAAGAAGCTGTACATCGCCAACCGCGGCTCGCACCGCATCCACGGCCCGCGCCACGGCCCGGGCAGCGTCACGGTGCTCGACTTCGCGACCGGCAAGATCGTCGCGAACTGGAAGGTGCCCGGCGGCGGCAGCCCGGACATGGGCAACGTCACCGCCGACGGCAAGTACCTGTGGCTCTCGGGCCGCTACGACGACGTCGTCTACCGCTTCGACACCACCAGCGGCGACGTCCGCCAGGTCGCGGTGGGCCAGGAGCCGCACGGCCTGACCGTGTGGCCGCAACCGGGCCGCTATTCGCTGGGGCACACCGGCAACCTGCGCTGATCACGCTGGTCGCGCGACTCGCACCGCTCGGCCTTCGGGCCGCCGACGGCTCGCGCGTCACGCGCGGGCTCGACACGCGCGGCGCGTGACCCGGGAATCATCCCGGGCACGGCGCCTCGCTTTCATCATCAATCCCTGGGGAGGGACTTTTCATGCGCACGAATCATCGGTCTCGTTTCGTCTCGATCAAGCGCGCGGCCGCGGCCGTCGCCCTGCTGGCCAGCGCCAGCGCCTGGGCCGGCGTGCAGGTCGACGTCGGCTTCGGCGAGACGCTCTCGCGCGGCAACACGCAGGGCGACAAGAACGCGGGCGTCGTCGACGTCGACCTCGGCTACCGCTACGGCGACATGGCGCTGCAGGCCGTCGGCATCGGCGAGATCAACATCAAGCGCGACCTCGACTTCGCCGACCATGGCTCGCCCTACGGCTTCGACAGCTTCCTCGGCGGCCAGGTCGTCGGGTACCTGCCGATCGTGCCGATGTTCGAAGCCTACGGCGGCCTCGGCCTGGGCCGCACGCGGCTCACCAACGGCGTGCGGGGCGAGCCCGACCGCCACCAGACCGACGGCCTGCTCAGCGCCGGCCTGCAGTGGCACGCGCTGGGCCTGTTCACGCTCGGCGCCGGCGTGGACTACCTGACCAAGACCAACATCTCCACCGCCTCGGTGCGGATGCAGTTCGGGTTCTGAGCACCACCGCGCGCCGCGGCGTTGCGGAATCGGCGGCGGCGCCAATGCCAGGAGGATCGTCGATGACATTCGATGCACCACGTCGACAGTCGCTTGCATTTCTCGCCGCCGCCCTCGCGGCCCCGGCGATCGGGCGCGCGCAGCCGGCTTCGGCCCAGGCCGCATCGAGCGCGCGCGCCGCCGACGCCCATGCCGGATTCGTCGACCTCATGCCGGCGTTCTGGGCGGCCTACGACGCGCATCTCGGCGATGCGCTGCCCGCACGGGCACAGGCGCTCTTCGACCAGTTCTTCCGCCCGCACGACGCCGATTGCCGACGGGCCGGCTACGAACCGACGCTGGCGGCCATCGCGGCCCGGCTGCCCGGCATCGACCAACGCGCCGCCGCGGCGCGAACGGTGCACGCGAACTTCGCGCAGAACTACGCGAGCAACCTCCACCGCTTTCGCCAAGCCTTGCCCGACTTCGACGACGCCGCCTCGCCCGTCACGCTGATGCCGTCGCTCGGACATTTCGACGCGCACCTGCAGCCGAACGGCGCCAGCCTGCCGCTCTTTTTCGATCCCGACGCGATCGCCTTCCATCACGGCGCGGGCGTCGACCTCGACGTGCTCTTCTCCCACGAGCTGTTCCACTGCTACCAGGGCCAGAAGAACCCGGTGATGTGCCTGGATCCGGCCGCGCCCGTCTACGTCAGCCTGTGGATGGAGGGCACCGCCACCTATGCCAGCGAGCGCATGAATCCGGGCGCTTCGTCGCTGCACGTTCTCCTCGACGACGTCGCGCTGGCGCAGGCCGACGACGCATCCCTTCGCACCGCGGCGCAAGGCCTGCTCGCGAACCTGGACGCCACCGACGATGCCGTCCAGTCGCTGTTCTTCCAGACCGGCCACCACGGCGACGGCTGGCCGCCTCGCGCGGGCTACGCCGTGGGGCTGCGCATCGCGCGCGGCCTCGGCGCGACGATGACGCTGCCGCAGATGGCCGCGCTGCCCGCGCCCCAGGCCCGGGACACGCTCGCCCAGGCACTGAAGCGCATGTCCGCCTCCACGCCTTCTTGAGCCGGCGCCCCGCCCGCGGATTCAGCGCGGCGCGCGGCCGGCCCATCGCCACAGGTGCGTCTCGAGCGCGCGGATCGGCGCGACGTCGCCGTACAGCCGATCGCGCGCCGCGGCCATGCGGGCGCGCACGTCCGCGCGCGCCGGCGCGTCACGCGCGAGGCGCACGGCCAGGGCCACGCTGCCGTCGTCGTCGCCCGCGACGAGGTCGGCCAACCCGAGCTGCTCGAGGATGCCGCTGCCCAGCCGGCCGCGCAGGAACGTGCCGCGCTGCGTCACCACGGGCAGGCCGCTGTCGACGGCCTGCATGACGGTGTTGAAACCCGAGAAGCCCGCGGTATCGAGGAACACGTGGGCGCGCGTCAGGACGTCGAGAAAGCCGGGGCGATCCAGCCACGGCGCGAGCACGAGGTGGGCGGCGGGGTCGAGCCCGTGCTGCTCGAACACCCGCGCCAGGCGCGCCATCAGCGTCGCCGACAGCGGCGCAGTGAGGCCGCTGCGGAAGAACAGGAACTTCGCCGAGGGCACCTGTTGCGCGATGCGCGCGAGGACGGCGTCGTGCTCCGGCTCGTACTTGAACGGCGTGCCAGCGCACACGAACAGCGTCGCGTCGGCGGCCAAGTTCAGGTCGTCGAGCGGCCGGTGCTTCGCGGCGCTGGCCGGAACGGCGTCGCCCGCAGCATCGTGCGCAAGGTCGGCGCCTGCCGCCGCCGCGGCCGACGTCGCGTCGACGCCGGCCGCATCCGGGGAACTCGCGGCATCGACGCGAAGGCGGGCGTCGGCGGCAGCCAACCCGCCCTGCGACGCCACGCCCGGCCGCACGGCCTCGCGCGCGACGCAGCAGCCCAGTCCGGGCAGGATCACCAGCGACTCGCTATAGGCCGCGGCCGAGCCGTCGTGCTCGAAGCGCTCGGCCGACAGGTAGTGGTCGATGGTCGGCAGCCCGCTCGTCTCCGGGTGCCCCCAGCTCGCGGCCTGCACCGGCGCGAGGCGCAGCGCGGCGAGCTTGGGCGTCAGCGCGTCCATGCCCAGCTCGGGGTAGAGCAGGACGTCGAGGCGCGCGTCGCGGATCGTGTCCACCCAGTCGGCGAGGCTGCGCTCGCCGGTGACGAACGACTGCGCGTGCGCCTGTGCGAAGTCGGTCTCGGCGTCGCGGGTGTGGCCGAGGTGGAACACGTGGACGTCGAAGCGGCTGCGGTCGATCTCCGCGACCCAGCCCCGCACGATGGCCCACCAGACCGAGTGGCCGAAGACGTGCGACGAGACGATGCCGACGCGCACGCGGGCGGGCACGGCGTTCGCAGGGGTCACGGTGTCGGTGTCGACATTGGCGTCGGCATTGGCGGCAGCAACACCGGCAGCGTTCGCGGCGGCGCCGGCATCATGGCGCGCCGCGCCGACCTCCCCGCGCGCGTCGCCGACGGCACGAGCCGCCTCCCACTGCGCCATCAGGGACGCGCACAGCTCGCCGTACAGCGACAGCAACGCCTTGTTGTCGGCGTCCTGGTACGCGAGATAGAACGGCTGCGCCGCGCCGACGACGTCGTCCGGGCGCGGGACGTCCGTCGTGCGGGCTTCTTCGAGCAGCGCGCGAAGCTCGCGCTCGAACGCGGCGCGACTCGCCGCGAGATCGCGGTCCGTCTCATCGGCGCCGCGCACCAGCGGCAGCCACGCGACCGCGTGCTTCAGGCGGTGCGTCATCACCGCCGGCGCGAGTTCGGCCGCCTTCGCCAGCGCGGCGCGCGCGTCGGCGCCGCGGCCCATCAGCGTCAGCAGCGTGCCCTTGTTGCCGTACGCCTCGGCGTCGGTCGGGCGCAGCGCGATCGCGCGGTCGAAGGCCTCGAGCGCCTCGTCGAAGCGCTCGAGGCCGCTCAACACCGACGCGCGCCGATGCTGCGCCTCGGCGAAGGCCGGGCGCTCGGCGAGGGCGCGGTCGAAGCTCGCGAGCGATTCCTCGAGGCGATTCATCGCACGCAGCGTCCAGCCGCGGTTGTTGAGCGCTTCGGGCAGGCGCGGGTTGAGCGCGAGGGCCCGGTCGAGATGGGACAGCGCGTCCGCATGCCGGCCCAGGCCGTGCAGCGCGAGGCCCAGGTTCGACTGCAGCGACGCGTCCTCCGCCCGCACGCCGCGCGCCCGCTCGAGCGCCGCGAGCGCGTCGGCATGCCGCCCGGCCTGCAGGTGCGCGACGCCCAGGTAGTGCAGGCACTCGAACTGCGCCGGATGCCGCGCGAGGATCCGCGTGTAGATCGCGACGGCCTCGCCCACCTTGCCCGCCTGGTGCAGCATCATCGCCTGCCGCACCTCGAACATCACGAGCGGATCCTGCGGCGCGGGCACGCGCGGGGCGGGACGTTGGAAGATGTTCGGAGGCGGCATGGCGTGGCGGTCGGGGCGGGAAAGGCGTCGATTATCCCGGCGCCGCCGCCCTGTGTCGCCCCGGCGATCGCCTCGACTTGCGGACGCCCCCGGCGCTGTCATCGCCCCTCGCCGACACGCCCGCCGAGGCCCGGGCTCGCCGCGCCCGAGCCGCGCGCCCCAGGGCACGACGCTTGCCTGTCCACCGCGTGCCCCGCTCGCATCACGTGGGGCGAACGTCCGCTGATAGACCGGCCGTTCGTCCTGGTACCTCGTGCCGCGCGCGGGGCGCGTCTTTTTCGCGCGGTCGAACGCCGGATCAAACGACGCGCAGCGTCGAAAAAGATCAGACCACCAGGACCGACGACCCCGTCGTCTTCCTCGCCTCCAGATCCCGATGCGCCTGCGCCGCGTCCGCCAACGCATACCGTTGGTCGATCCGGATCTTGACGGCCCCGCTGCGCACGATCTCGAACAGCTCGTCCGCCATCGCCTGCGTCCGCTCGCGCGTCGACGTGTGCGTGAACAAGGTCGGCCGCGTGAGGTAGAGCGAGCCCTTCGCCGCCAGCGAATTCGGCGCGACTGGCGCCGGCGCCCCCGACGAATTGCCGAACACCGCCATCAGCCCGAACGGCCGCAGGCAGGAAAGCGAGCCGTCGAAGGTGTCCTTGCCCACCGAGTCGTACACCACCTTCACGCCCTTGCCGCCCGTGATCTCCTTGACCCGCTCGACGAAATCCTCGCGACGGTAGTTGATCACGTGCGCCGCGCCGTGCTCCCTGGCCAGCGCGCACTTCTCGTCCGACCCCGCCGTGCCGATCAGCTCGAGCCCGAGCGCCTTCGCCCACTGGCACGCGATCAGGCCGACCCCGCCCGCCGCGGCGTGGAACAGGATGGTGTCGCCCGGCGCCAGGCCTTCGACCGGCAACGTCCGACGCAGCAGGTAGTTCGTCGTCAGGCCCTTCAGCATCATCGCCGCGCCCGTCTCGAAATCGATCTCGTCCGGCAGCTTGCAGACATGCGGCGCGTTGAGCACGCGCGCCTCGCTGTAGGCGCCGGGCTTGGGCGCCGCGTAGGCGACACGGTCGCCGACCGCCAGGTGCGTCACGCCGTCGCCGACGGCCTCGACCACGCCCGCGCCTTCGCCGCCCGGGATCAGCGGCAACGGGTTCTGGTACAGGCCGGTACGCTGGTACACGTCGATGAAATTGATGCCGCACGCATGGTGGCGCACGCGCACCTCGCCCGCGCCCGGCGCGCCGACGTCGATGTCGACGTAGCGCAGCACCTCGGGGCCACCGTATTCGTTGATCTGGATCGCCTTGGTCACGTCGCGTTCTCCTGTTGGCCGCATCGGTCGAGCGGCGTTTTTAGCACGCAGGCGCCGACCCTTGCGCAGGCTCAGGTGGCGGGCCGCGCCTTCGCCAGCATCCAGATCCCCGACAGCACGCACACCGTGCCCGCCGCGATCCAGGCCGTGAACGGCTCGCCGAGGATCACGATGCCCATCAGGATGGTGCTCACCGGGCCGATCATCCCGGTCTGCGCCGCGACCGTCGCCCCCACGCGCTCGATCGCCATCATCACCATCAGCACCGGCGCCACCGTGCACGCCGTCGCGTTGAGCAGCGAGAGCCACAGCACCGGCGTCTCCACGTTCGCCGACGACAGCGGCCGCAACAGCACGAACTGCACGAGGCACAGGACGCAGGCGACGGTCGACGCGAGGCCCGTCAGACGCAGCGAGCCGAGCCGCCGGACCTCCTCGCCGCTGAACACGAGGTAGACCGCGTAGCTCACCGCGCTCGCGAACACCAGCGCCGCGCCGAGCGCGACATGGCTGCCGGCGAGGTGCATCTCGTGGCCGAAGACCAGCAGCACGCCGGCATAGCTCACCGCCAGCGCCGCGAGCTGGCGCCGCGCCACGCGCCGCCTGAACAGCACGCGCCCGAGCAGCAGCACCAGCGTCGGGTTGAGGTACAGCACGAGCCGCTCGAAGCCCGCGCTGACGTACGCGAGCCCGGCGAAGTCGAGGAAGCTCGCGAGGTAGTAGCCCGAGAACCCGAGCCCGGCGACGACACGCCAGTCCCGCCCGGTCAGCGGCGCGCGCCCTCGCCCGGCCCACCACGCGAGGGCGGCGAACAGGGGCAGCGCGAACAGCATGCGGTACATGATCAGCGTCACCGCGTCGACGCCGTGCCGGTACGCGAGCTTGACGATGATCGCCTTGCCGGAGAACGCGATCGAGCCGGCGGTGGCGAGCGCGAGCCCGGGCCACAGCCGCGCCGGACGCGGCACCGGCGTGACGGTGGACATCGTCGCCAGCGTGGGCGCCGCCGGCCGTGCCGGCGTGGAATCGGAAACCATCCGCCGAGCTTACCCGCGGCGCGCGGCCGGGCCGTCGCCAATCGGGAACGCCGCCTTCGCCGACGACGCACGCAGGCAAAAAAAATCGCCGCACGCGGCGGCGATCTTCCGGGCAGGGCGGCGCCCCGGTGGATCAGCCGCGGTTGCGGCGGCGGGCGGCGACGCCCAGCGCGAGCAGGCCCGACATCATCAGCGCGAGGCTGCCGGGTTCCGGCACGGCCGCGATGTTGACGTTGTCCAGCAGCGCGCCGACGTTGCCGTCGCGGCCGTCGTGGAAGCTCAGGCCGAGGCTGCCGCCGGCGAAGGTCGTCGACACGGTGTAGGTCGTGAAGCCGTCGTTCGGGCCGACCGGGATGACCGTCGTCGTGCCGCCGAACGTCACGGAGACGTCGTCGGTCGTGCCGTCGCGGTGGTTGCCACCGAGCTGGAACGTGGCGGAGTAGATGCCGGCGGCGACGTTGACGCTCGTGCCCAGCGTGCCCGCGAAGCCGTCGGAGCCGTCGAGGTCGATGTAGTGGCCGTTGCCCGGGATCAGGTCGAAGAAGTTCGGCGACCCGATGACGTCGACGTCGCCCTGGCCGGTGAGCGTCCAGCCGCTCGGCGTCCGGTCGGTGCCGAGCGCGTCGCTGTTGAAGTTGTCGGAATAGACGCTGGCGGCGTGGGCGCCGGCGGACATCGCGACCAGAGCGGCCACGGCAAGCATGCGGATCTTCATGTTCAACCCTCGATCAGTGTTCTTCCATCGCCCGCCATGGGCGATGACCCTGATGCGATTGTGAACAAAGTCACGCAGCGCGACTCTCCCCAAATGCGGTGAGTCACGGAACCGTCACGTCGCGTGCTAGGCGACGCGCCAGCTAGGGCAGCGGCTTCGGGGCCGCGGGCCGTGTCGTCGGCTGCGGCGTGCAGCGCAGGATCTCGTCGATCGTCGTCAGCCCTTCGGCCACCTTCATCAGGCCCGCCAGCCGCAGCGGCGTCATGCCCTCGACCATCGCCTGGCGTCCCATGCGCGTGACGTCCAGCGTCGGATGCACGTGCTCCTTCAGCGCCTCGCCGAGCGGCATGAGCTCGTACAGCGCGGCCCGCCCGCGATAGCCCGTGCGACGGCACGCGGTGCAGCCCACCGCCTTCATCGGCCGGATGCGGCCGCCCAGGCGCCAGGGCTGCGCGAGTTCCTCGAGCAGGCGGGTGGTGTCGGGGCTCTCGTCGGCCACCTTGCACGCCGGGCACAGCGTGCGCGCGAGGCGCTGCGCGAGCACGCCGATGACCGTCGCCGAGATCAGGTACGGCGGCACGCCGAGGTCGACCAGGCGCGTGATCGACGACGGCGCGTCGTTGGTGTGCAGCGTCGAGAACACGAGGTGGCCGGTGAGCGCGGCCTGGATCGCCATCTCGGCGGTCTCGAGGTCGCGCACCTCGCCCACCATGATGATGTCCGGATCCTGGCGCATCAGCGCGCGCAGGCCGGTCGCGAAGTCGAGGTCGATCGCCGACTGCACCTGCGTCTGGTTGAACGCGGGCTCGATCATCTCGATCGGATCCTCGACCGTCGAAACGTTCACCTCCTCGGTCGCGAGCTTCTTGAGCGTCGAGTACAGCGTCGTCGTCTTGCCCGAGCCGGTCGGGCCGGTGACGAGGATGATGCCGTGCGACTGGCTGATCAGCCCCTGCCAGCGCTCGGCCTCGATGCTGGAGAAGCCCAGCGCGTCGAACGGCTTGTCGACGGTGCCCGGGTCGAAGATCCGCATCACCACCTTCTCGCCGAAGGCGGTCGGCAGCGTCGACAGCCGCATCTCCACCTCGGCGCCCGGCAGGCCGCCGGCGCCGTCGGGGCGGCGCGTCTTCACGCGGCCGTCCTGCGGGCGGCGGCGGCCTGCCGGGCGCCGAGGTGGAGATGCGGCTGTCGACGCTGCCGACCGCCTTCGGCGAGAAGGTGGTGATGCGGATCTTCGACCCGGGCACCGTCGACAAGCCGTTCGACGCGCTG
>JASLEM010000213.1 GCA_030151165.1 Burkholderiaceae bacterium | reverse complement strand
TGTGGGCGCAGCGGGCGTTCGGCCTCGCGACGGCGCTCGCAGCCGGCGCGCCGGACGCCGACGCCGCGCCCACAGCGGATGCGTGCGCGGCAGCTTGGCCTCGGTGAGCCTGAGCGCCTCGCGGCGCAGCGCGACGACCTCGGCGCGCGTGCCGGGCCGCAGCGCCAGCGTCTCGGCGAGGTCGTCGTCGATGAGCGAGTTCTGGTACGCCGCCGGGCCCAGCAGCGTGGCGATCTGCTGCTTCGATTCGCGCTGCGCGGCCTCGGCCTCGGCCAGCCGGCCCTCGGCCGCGAGCGCGCGCGCCCACTGGCTCTGGAAGTACCACGTGAAGCCGTTGCGGCGCGCGCCGGGCGCGTTGGTGAGGCGCATGTCGAGCGCCGCGCGCAGGTCGCGCTCGGCGTCGGCGGGCCGGCCTTCCAGCAGGCGCAGGCTGCCGCGCTCGCGCAGCAGGGCGGCGCGCTGCTCGAAGGCCTCGGGCAGGATCGCGACGTCGGCGAGCGCGAAGGTCTTCTCGGCGTCGGCGATGCGGTGGTTGAGCGTGTAGATCGCGCCGAGGTTGGTCAGCGCGAGGCCCAGCGACGGGAAGTGCGGGCCGACGCGCTCGCGGTAGATCGAGATCGCGTCGAGGAAGGTCTGCTCGGCCTCGTCCTCGTGGCCGGCGCGCTCGAGCAGCGAGGCGAAGTTCGTCTCGGCGTCGGCCTCGCGCATGCTGCGCGGCCCGAGCGCCTTGCGCAGGCGCGCGAGCCCGTCGCGGAACGCGGGCTCGGCCTCGGTGTCGCGGCGCGACTGCGCGAGCGCCCCCGCGCGCGACAGCACGGCGAAGGCGGTGTCGGCGTCGTCCGGGCCCTTGTCGCGCGTGAAGATGCGGATGGCGTCGTCGTGCAGCGCCAGCACCTCGGGCGGCGCGCCGCTGCCGTACGACAGCAGCTCGGCGAGCTGCTGATCGGTCTGCGCCATCGCGAGGCTGTCGCGCTCGCCGATGTGCTCGAGGATCGCGCGCACCTGGCGGCTCATCGCGATGCCTTCCTCGCGCCGCTCGTTCAGCACGACCACCTTCGACAGCTTGCGCAGCGACTCCGCCGCCTGCACGCTCTGCGCGCCGAAGATCGCCGTGCGCTCGGCCACCGCGCGGCGCAGCAGCTTCTCGCCGCTCGCGCCGTCGCCGAGGTCGGCCGAGATCTCGCCCAGGTCGTCGAGCAGCTCGGCGTGGGTGACGGGGTCGCCGCCCAGTTGCGCGTCGAGCCGCGCCGCCGCGGACGCCACGAGCTGCTGCGGCGTGCGCGGCTCGGCCGCCTGGCGCCGGCGCGGATCCTGCTCGATGAAGATGCCCAGCACGAAGTCGCGGATGCGCTCGGCGCGCAGCCGCTGCTGGTCGGCGCGGTGCGCCTCCCAGGCGACGCCGATGCTGCCGGCGACCAGCACGAGCGCCACCATCGCGGCGGCGCCCGTCGCGAGCCGGTTGCGGCGCAGGAACTTGCTCGTGCGGTACGCGAAGGAGTCGGGCCGCGCGCGCAGCGGCTGGCCGTCGAGGTGGCGGCGGATGTCGTCGGCGAGCGCGAGCGCGGAGGCGTAGCGTTCCTCGGGCGCCTTCTTGAGCGCCTTCATCACCAGCGTGTCGAGGTCGCCGCGCAGGCACTCGCGCAGCTTGCGCCGCGTGGTGCCGCGCCGGGCCGCGATCTCGTCGGCGATGTCGTCGGACTCGGTGCGGGATGGCGAGGTGGTGGACGTCGACGTCGACGTGTCGGCGCGCGAGCGCTGCACCGGGCCGTCCACCGCGGCGCGCTGCGACGAGCGCGCGTGGCTCGGCAGCGGCGGGTCGGCGTGCAGCACCTCGAGCTCGATCTGCGACGCGCTGGACGGCCGCGCACCGAACGGCCGCACGCCGCTCAGCAGCACGTACAGCAACGCGCCGAGCGCGTGGACGTCGGTCGCCGTGGTGATGGCGCCGCCGGTGACCTGCTCGGGTGCGGCGTACTCCGGCGTGAACGCGCGGCTGCCCAGGCGCGTGATCTCCGTGACGGCGACGCCGCTGTCGTCGGCGATCAGCTTGGCGATGCCGAAGTCGAGCAGCTTGACCGAGCCCTCGGCGGTCACGAGGATGTTCGACGGCTTCAGGTCACGGTGCACGACGAGCCGCGCGTGCGCATGCGCCACGGCTTCGCAGACCTGCAGGTACAGGCGCAGCCGCGCGTCGAGGTCGAGCCGATGGCGGTCGCAGAAGACGTCGATGCGCTCGCCCTCGACGTACTCGAGCGCGAGCCAGGGGCGCGCGTCGCTGTGCAGGCCGGCGTCGAGCAGGCGTGCGACGTGGTCGTGGCGCAGCTCGCCGAGGATCAGCCCTTCGCGCACGAAGCGTGCGCGCGTGGCCGAGCGCGCGAGGTGCGCGTGCAGCAGCTTGAGCGCGACCGGCGCGCCCGAGACCTGGTCGATGCGCCGCGCGAGCCACACTTCGCCCATGCCGCCGCTGCCGAGCGGCCGCACGAGCTCGTACGGCCCCACCCGCGTGCCGGCCGCGAGGGCGTGCACCGACGCATCGATCGCGTCATGCGCCTTGCGCACGCCGGCGTGCAGCCGTGTCAGCGCGTCCTGCGCGCCGAGCCAGGCGCGGCCCGGGCCGGTCGCGCCTTGCGAAGCCTCGGCGCGCGCGTCGGCGTCGAGCAGCGCGCGCACGCGGTCGTGCAGCTCGGGATGGCGCTCGCGCAACGCTCGCAGTTCGGCCTCGCGGTCGGCGTCGCCGATGTCGAGCAGGCGCTCGAACTCGCCGTAGGCGTCGCGCTTCAGCCGGTCAGGTCCCGTCATGCCGGCGGGTCCGCGGCCCGGCCGGGCGTCGGGCCGAGGGGCCGGCCGTCACCGAGCTCGTCGAACAGGAACGCCCGCGCCTTGCGCAGCTCGCGCTTGACGGTGGCCGGCGAGAGGTCGGTGGCGATGCCGATGTCGGCGATCGTCATGCCGCCGAAGAATTGCATCTCGAAGACGTCGTGGCTGCGCGCGTCGATCTCCTTCAGCGCGGTGAGCGCGCGATCGACGGCGACGAGGTCGGGGCCGTCGACCGCGCCGTCCTCGATCGAGGTCGACAGCGTGACGTCGCGCACGCCGCCGCCGCGCTTGTCGGCGGCGCGCT
>JASLEM010000210.1 GCA_030151165.1 Burkholderiaceae bacterium | reverse complement strand
CGAGCGCGCGCTCGAGAAGTTCGGCCGCCCGATCTACGTGCGCCACGAGATCGTGCACAACACCTTCGTCGTCAACGACCTGAAGAACAAGGGCGCGATCTTCATCGAGGATCTCGCCGACGTCCCGCCCGGCGCGACGCTCGTCTTCTCGGCCCACGGCGTGAGCAAGGCCGTGCGCGACGAAGCGGCGCAGCGCGGCTTCTCGGTGTTCGACGCCACCTGCCCGCTGGTCACCAAGGTGCACGTCGAGGTCTCGAAGCTGGCGCGCGAGGGCTACGAGTTCATCATGATCGGCCACAAGGGCCACCCCGAGGTCGAAGGCACGATGGGCCAGCTGCGCGAGGGCATCTACCTCGTCGAGGACGTGCCCGACGTCGCCAACGTGCACCCGAACGACCCGAGCAAGCTCGCGGTCGTCACGCAGACGACGCTGTCGGTGGACGACGCGCGCGAGATCCTCGAGGCCGTCAAGCAGCGCTTCCCGCTGATCCGCGAGCCGAAGAAGCAGGACATCTGCTACGCCACGCAGAACCGCCAGGACGCGGTGAAGTTCATGGCGCCGAAGGTCGACATCGTGATCGTCGTCGGCAGCCCGACCAGCTCCAACAGCAACCGCCTGCGCGAGCTCGCCGAGCGCCTGGGCACGCCGGCCTACATGGTCGACGGCGCGCAGGACCTCGTGCCCGAGTGGTTCACCGGTCGCGCCCGCGTGGGGCTGACCGCCGGCGCGTCGGCGCCCGACATCCTCGTGCAGCAGGTCATCGACCGCCTGAAGGAGCTCGGCGCGATCAGCGTGCGCAACATCGACGGCGTCAAGGAGACGGTCGAATTCCCGTTGCCGATGGGGCTGGGCGACCGCAGCATGGCCGAAGTCCGCGCCTCGCGATCTTGATGCTTTCCGTGTCCGCGCCCGCGCGACGTGCGCGGCGCGGCCTCCGACGCCTGCCCGCCGCCGCGGTGCGATCCTCCAGCGATCCCGCGGCCGCCCGAATCCGCCAGACCGAACTTCAAGGACTCCTCTCCATGCTCGACATCACCCAGCTGCGCCGCGACCTGCCCGCCGTCATCGCCCGCCTCGAAGCCCGCAAGTCGCCCCAGCCCTTCCTCGACGTCGAGGCCTACGCGGCGCTCGAGAACGAGCGCAAGGCGCTGCAGGTGCGCACCGAGGAATTGCAGGCGAGCCGCAACAGCCTGTCGAAGAAGATCGGCATGCTGAAGGGCAAGGGCGAGGACACCGCACCCGTGATGGCCGAGGTCGCCGGCATCGCCGACGAATTGAAGGCCAGCGCCGAGCGCCTCGAGGCGCTGCAGGGCGAGCTGAACGCGATCCTGATGGGCCTGCCCAACCTGCCGGACGAGAGCGTGCCCGCGGGCGCGGACGAGACGGGCAACGTCGAGGTGCGCCGCTGGGGCACGCCGACCGTGTTCGACTTCCCCGTCAAGGACCACGTCGACCTCGGCGCGCCGCTGGGCCTGGACTTCGACACCGGCGCCAAGCTCTCGGGCTCGCGCTTCACGTTCCTGCGCGGCGGCGTCGCGCGCCTGCACCGCGCGCTCGCGCAGTTCATGCTGGACACGCATACGTCGGCGCACGGCTATACCGAGTGCTACACGCCCTACATCGTCAACCGCGAGATCCTCGAGGGCACCGGCCAGCTGCCGAAGTTCAAGGAGGACATGTTCTGGGTCCTGCGCGGCGGCGACGAGGTGCAGGCCGAGCAGTACCTGATCTCGACCTCGGAGATCTCGCTCACGAACACCGTGCGCGGCGAGATCCTCAAGGCGGAAGACCTGCCCGTGAAGCTCACGGCCCACAGCCCGTGCTTCCGCTCGGAAGCCGGCTCGGGCGGGCGCGACGTGCGCGGCATGATCCGCCAGCACCAGTTCGACAAGGTCGAGATGGTGCAGATCGCGCACCCCGACGCCAGCATGCAGGCGCTCGAGGACATGACGATCCACGCCGAGACCATCCTGCAGAAGCTGAACCTGCCGTACCGCACGATGCTGCTGTGCACCGGCGACATGGGCTTCGGCTCGACCAAGACCTACGACCTCGAGGTGTGGGTGCCGGCGCAGAACGCGTACCGCGAGATCAGCTCGTGCTCGAACATGGGCGCGTTCCAGGCGCGCCGCATGCAGGCGCGCTTCCGCAATGCCGCGGGCAAGCCGGAGCTGGTGCACACGCTCAACGGCTCGGGCCTCGCGGTCGGCCGCGCGCTCGTGGCCGTGCTCGAGAACTACCAGCAGGCCGACGGCTCGGTCGTCGTGCCCGAGGTGCTGCGCCCGTACATGGGCGGCCTGGCCGTCCTGAAAGCGGCCTGATCGATCGCGGTCGGCGACGTCTCCCACAACAAGAATCGAGAACCCCATGGACTATCCGTCGTACGACCCGACCTCGCCCAACACGCCGCTGACCGAGGAGGAGCTCGCGAGCCTCGACGACCTGCTGACGACGCTGCCCTCCGACGGCACCATGACGCTGGACGGCATGGACGGCTTCCTGACGGCGCTGCTCGTCGGCCCGCCGGTGATCGGCAAGCTCGCGTCCTCCGACTGGATCCCCGTGATCTGGGGCGGCGACGCCGAACCGGCGCCGGCGCCGTTCGCGAGCAACCAGAAGCGCAAGCGCACCACGGTGCTCGTGCTGCGCCACCTGCGCAGCATCGAGGCGGCGCTGGCGTCGCCGAACCCGGACGCGTGGGAGCCCGTCTTCAGCGTCGCCGAGGCGCCGGGCACGGACGGCGAGGAACTCGCCGACGCGACCGACTGGTGCCTCGGCTTCCTCGCCGCCACCGATCTCGCGCCCGACGCCTGGAAGCCGCTGTTCGAGGACGCCGAGGTCGGCCCCGGCCTCGCGACGATCGCCTGGCTGGGCGGCGACCTCGACGTCGCGCCCGATGCCGAGGACCATCCCGACGAGGACGAGCTCGACGACCCGCAACTGCGCGACCAGCTGAGCCGCGCCGCCACCGAGGTCGTGCTGAAGCTGTGGGCGCGCAAGGGCGCGGCCGCGTGACGCTCGCGCGCGCGACGCGGCCATCGAGCGGGGACGTTCGGTGAGCGCGTCGCCCTGGCAGGACGAGCTCGCCGCGCTCGACCCCACCGCGCGCGACGTGCTGGCCGCGCTCGCGCTCGGCGCGCTGGCCCG
>JASLEM010000185.1 GCA_030151165.1 Burkholderiaceae bacterium | reverse complement strand
GGTCAGCACGTCCTTGGACTTGTTGTTGATCAGCTCGAGGCCGATCACCGCGCCGACGATCATCTTGCCGCCGGCCTGCAGGTCCTGGAACGTGGTGGTCGTGATCAGGTCGTTCTTGTACAGGTTCGCGCGGTAGTCCTTCGACAGCTTCTCGGCGCGGCCCGCGAGCGTGCGGATCTCGTTGGCGACGACCGCGAAGCCGCGGCCATGGTCGCCCGCGCGCGCGGCCTCGATCGACGCGTTGAGCGCGACGATCACGACCTGCTCGACGATCGCCGAGAACTCCTCGCTCTTGGAATGCATCTCGCGGTTGTGCAGCAGGAGAAGATTCATTTCCTCGTGCCAGCGCTCGAAGGTCTTCACCAGGTCCAGCAGGCGCTTGATCTCGCTGGCGATCGAGCCCGAGTGCCGAAGCGCCGCGGCCTTGATCTCGTTGCTCTGCTGCGTGACCGCGCGAACGAGTTCTTCGTGTTCGCGCCGGAGACGCGCGACGCGGAGATCGTTCTCTTCACGCGCGCGCTTCGCGTCGGCGGCCTGCGCCCTCAGCGCCTGCTCCGAGGCCTTCAGTGCCGCGTCGGGTTCGGCGGGCGTGGGTGGCGCGCCATCGAGATCTTCGGAAGGAACGCGACGCGTGGCGACGTGGCGAGTCCAGACTGCGATTGCGGTGAACAGGACACCGATGAGAAAACCCAGAGCGTATTCGAGCATGTACCAGAGAGACCGAAGTTCAGGGCGCTGCGGCGTCGGCGCGAGAGGAGGCGCCGCCGGTCACCCGGACGGCCCGCACGCGGCCGCGACGCAGCGCTTCACGCCTTGGCGCGAAGCCGCGAGTGTCGAAGGCGGGTCGGACAGCTTTGTGACCGCGCCGTGTCGCGACGACATCTCCGTGAACAAATGCCGGAAGCGCGATCGTCCTCGGCCACTCGGCGACGTGCCAGCGGATGGTTGAACGGATCGCTCGAAGACCGTCGAACTCTTCCGGTCGATGATCGAACGGTCTATACCGTTTACATCGATAGCCACGATCGAGCTCGGCCAGCCAGGCCTGGATCGGCGACAGCATCCCGCCGCACGGCTATGCTCGCCGTCGAAGCGGGCAACTCTTGAAGAAAGGACGCGCCTTGACGACACCCACCGCCGACCAACGTACGCATCGCCGTGTCGAGTGCTTCCGGGTGCCTGCCCACCGCGAGCAGGTGCCGGTGTGGGTCTTCAGGCCCGCCGACGCCACCGATGCCGTCGCGGGGCTCGTGCTGAACCTCAGCGATGGCGGCGTTCAGGTGCTGACCGCTGCGGAAGAGCTGCCGGCGCATGAGCGGTACGACATCCAGTTGCTGCTGGGCGAGGACGACCAGGTGCCGCGCTTCCGCGGGCGCGTCACGCGCGTCTGGACGCGCGACGCCTCCGATGCCGGGCGGCTCACCGGCTTCCGCTTCGATGAAGCCCGCTCGTCGGCCGAGACGTTCATCCGCACCTACCAGGCATTGACGCCCGAGCGCCGGTGGGTGCGTTGCCTGCTGGTGCCGGCCGGCGCGGACGACTGACCGCGCCCTGTGCGGTCGCGACAGCGTGGCGACGACCGAACGCCATGTCAAAAGCCGCCAGGCGAAGCCCGTGGGCTGCAACGAACGGGACCCGGAGCGGCCTCACGAGTCCAGCTGAGCCGCACCGAATATGAGAAAACCAAGAAAAAAGCACCTGGCGTTTCCGCCAAGTGCTTGTTTCCATTTCTTAATTTTGGTGGGCCCTGAGTGACTCGAACACTCGACCTACGGATTAAGAGTCCGCTGCTCTACCAACTGAGCTAAGAGCCCGAAATTCTCGGTGCAGTAAAACTGCAGCCTTGCATTCTACTTCGACTTTCAGTTGTTGCGCAAGCACTGCTTGCATTCAACTTTTCTTCTTTCATCGTCGCCTGCGTGGGGCCGGGCGGCGATGGTGGGTTGTGCGGGACTCGAACCCACGACCTACGGATTAAAAGTCCGCTGCTCTACCAACTGAGCTAACAACCCCCGCTTTCGGTAGAGCCCGCCATCATAGCAGGCGGTTTTGAAGCACGCAAGCAATGTTCAGCGAAGCAGCTGGGAGATCGCCTCGCCCGCGGCGGCCATGCCGAAGGTCGCGGTGACGGTGACGGTGGATCCGTAGCCGTGGCAGTTGAGGGTGTTGTCGCGCCGCGCCTCGGCGAGCCCGACGCCCACGCTGCCCGGCTCGGGCGCCGCGCCGGTGTCGCAGACCGCCTCGGGCTCGACGACCGGGGGCGCGACGCTCTCGCGCGAGAACACGCAGCGCACGCCGATCTTGCCGTGGCGCGCGGCGCCGTGCTGCGAGCGCAGCCGCTGGCGCAGGCTGGCGAGCAGCGGGTCGTGCGTGGTGGCGGCGAGGTCGTCGATCTCGATCTTCTCCGCCCGCTGCTTGCCGCCCGCGGCGCCGCAGCACACGTAGGCGACCTTCGCGCGCAGCGCCCACGCCGCGAGCATCAGCTTGGCGCGGCTCTGGTCGCAGGCGTCGATGACGGCGTCGACCCGGCCATCGCCGGGCAGCATCGACGGCCAGTTCGTGTCGTCGGCGAACTCCTCGATGCAGTGGACGACGCAGCCGGGGTGGATGTCGGCGATCCGGCGCGCGAGCGCCTGCGCCTTGGACATGCCGATGGTCTCGCCGACCGCCTGGATCTGGCGGTTGACGTTGGACTCGGAGACGTGATCCATGTCGACCAGCACGAGCTGCGCGACGCCGCTGCGCGCGAGCGCCTCGACGGCCCACGAGCCGACGCCCCCCAGCCCGATGACCGCCACGCGCGCGGCACGCACGCGCGCGTAGCCCGAGGCGCCGTAGAGCCGCCTCAGGCCGCCGAAACGGCGCTCGAGGTCGGCGTCGAGCGACGCGTCGACGAGGGAAGGCGCGGCAGGGACGGCGGACAGGTCGGACACGGCATCACTTCAGGAACGAGGACGGGGCCGCCGGCGCGGACAGGCGGGGCACCCGCACGAGATGGTGCCCGCGGCCGTCACTTCAAGGACGACATCCGTTCCTTGCCCGCGACGGCGGCCTCGGACTTCGGATAGGTCCTGATCAGGTCGTCCAGCGTCTTCTTCGCGCCTTTGATGTCCTTCAGCTCGATCTGGCAGTTCGCGATCGCGAGTTCCGCCTCGGCCGCGCGCGGATGGTCGGGCGCGCCGGTGATGAACGCACGGAACGTGGCGATCGCGCCCTTGAAGTCGCGGTTGCCGTACTGCGCGTTGCCGAGCCAGTAGCGGACGGCATCGCCGTAGCCGCTGGCCGGGTAGCGGCGCAGGAAGCTCGACAGCGAGGCGACGGCCTGGTCGAACTGCCCGCCGCGCAGCGTGGCGGTGGCGGCCTCGTAGGCGGCGATCTCGTCCGGGTCGGCCGTGAAGGTCTTGCCGTCAAGGTTGACCTGCTGCGGCTCGACCTTCGCCAGCCGGTCGTTCACGCCCTGGACGATGTCCTTCTGGTGCTGCTGGACATCGGCCACCGAGCGGGCGAGCTGCTCGTTGCTGCCCCGCAGCTGCGCGACCTGTTGCTGCAGTTGCTGGATCTGGTTGGTCAGGTCGAGCAGCGCGTTCTGCAGCTGCTGTTGCGTCTGCTGGTTCTGCGCGTCGCGCGCCTTGCCGGCGTCCTCGAGCTGCGAGATGCGCGTGCGCAGGTCCAGGATCGCCTTGCGCGCCTCGTCGTCATCGAAGATGCCGGCGTGCGCGCTCGCGCCGGCCACCAGCAGCGTCGCCGCCGCGATGGCCGTGCGCAGGCGCGCCGCCCGGGCGCCGCGCGGGCTGCGCACGCCCGCGTCAATGCCAACGACGGCCCGCATCACTTGGTGCGCAGTTCGACGCGGCGATTCTTCGCCCACGCCGCTTCATCGTGACCGTCGACCGCCGGGCGCTCCTTGCCGTAGCTGACCGCCTCGAGCTGGCCTTCGCCGGCGCCCAGCAGTTCCATCTGCTTGACGACCGCTTCGGCGCGCTTCTGGCCGAGGGCGAGGTTGTACTCGCTGCCGCCGCGCTCGTCGGTGTGACCTTCGGCGACTTCCTTCTTCGTGCTGTCGGCCTTCAGCAGGCCGGCGTGCGCGTCGACGATCGGACGGAATTCGTCCTTGATCACGTAGCTGTCGAAGTCGAAGTAGATGACGCGGTCGATGTTGGCGGGGGCGACCGGCGCGGCCTTGGCCGTGTCGTCGATCGTCGCGACCTGCGTCTGCGGCTGCGGCGGGGTCGTCGTCTGCGCGGTGGTGGTCTTGGTCTCGACCTCGGCGGGCTTGTCGAGCTTCACGCCCGACGCGCAGCCGCCCAGGATCATGGCCATGGTCAGCGCCGACACCATCGACAGGGATTTGTTCGTCATCATCGATATTCTCCTTCCAGCAACATAAAAATTCGCCGGTCGCCGGGCATTCTCCGCCCACGCCGGCACTTCTCAAACTCGACTCTCAAACTTGGAAATCATCGCCCGAACGGGCCCCAGGCGGGTTCACGGTACTCGATTCCCGAGTCGCCGAGAACCTGCTTGAAGCGCCCGTCCGTGGGGGTCATCATCAGCGAGTCGCGCCCGCCGGACTTCGTCGAGTAGACGATGAAGCGCGAATTGGGCGCGAAGCTCGGGCTCTCGTCATCCGTCGTATCGGTGATGCTGCGCGCGGTGCCCGCGCCCAGGTCCATCACCATCAACTTGAAGGCGCCGCCCTGGCGCGTGATGTACGCAAGAAGCTTGCCGTCGGGGCTCGGCGCCGGGCTGATGTTGTAGGCGCCGTCGAACGTGACGCGCGTGGCCTCGCCGCCGGAGAGCGACTGCTTGTAGATCTGCGGGCCGCCGCCACGGTCGCTCACGAAGAAGATCGAGGCGCCGTCGGCGGTGAACTTGGCTTCGGTGTCGATCGCCGTGCTGCCGTTGGTGACGCGCACCGGGTTGCTGCCGTCGCGGCCGATCGTGAACACGTGCGAGCCGCCGTCCTTGGACAGCGTGACCAGCATCTGCGCGCCGTTCGGCGAGAAGGCCGGGGCGCTGTTGGAGCCTTTGAAGTTCGCGATCGTGCGCTGCGAGCCCGCGCGCAGGTTCTGGATATAGACGACGGCCTTCTTCTTGTCCTCGAAGGCGACGTACGCGAGCTCGTTCGCGTTCGGCGACCAGGCCGGCGAGATGATCGGCTGGTAGCTGATGAACGCGGGCGTCTTGCCTTCGCCGTCGGCGTCGGTCGTCCACAGCGTGTACTTGCCGCCGGCGTGCGAGACGAACGCGATGCGGGTCGAGAAGATGCCGCGGTCGCCGGTGAGCTTCTCGTAGATCTTGTCGGAGATGTGGTGTGCGGCCAGGCGCAGGTCGGCGCCCTGGACGGGTTCGGACTGGCCGCCCTGGTCGGCGCCCTTGACGACGTCCCACAGCCGGAAGCGCACGTCGATGCGGCCGTCGGCCAGCTTCGTCGCCGAGCCCGAGACGACGGCATCGACGCCGCGACCGCGCAGGTTGCCGTAATCCGGCGTGCCGGTCTCGTCGGCCGGCGCGGGCACGTCGATCACCTTGAAGAGCCCGCAGTTGGTCAGGTCGGCCCGCACGATCGTGGAGATCGACTGCGGGAGCTGCTCCTCGCCGCGGAAGCGGCCGATGGCGATCGGGATCTGGGTCGCGCCCACGCCGCTGATGTCGACACGGAATTGCGCCAGCGCCGGCGTGAGCGCCGGCAGGGCGAGGGAGGCGCCGAGGGCGCGCAAGGCTTGTCTTCTAGGCCACATGGATTTTGAATGGAGTCCTGTTGAGACGGAATGGTTCCGGGCTGCCTGCTCGGCGGTAAGCCGAAGCTATTGTAGGCAGCAAGAACAAGGCCTGCATGTAGGTCAACGGCGCATCTCGCCGCGCCCGATAATGCGGGGCTGACCTGACTCGGAAGGCGCACGCCGCCCTTCCTCCACTCGATGAACTCCCTGACGCAGCGCCTGCGGCGCCTGATGCCCTATTTCCGCAACAGCCGGCCCGCGCTGGGGTTGGCGGGCGTCGCGCTCGTGATCAACGCGTTGACGCAACCGCTGATCCCGCAGCTGCTCAAGTGGATCCTCGACCGCGGCTTCAAGCCCGGCGCGGTGGCGATCTGGTCGGTGCCCGCGGTCGTCGTCGGCCTGTTCGCGCTGCGCGGCGCGTCGGGCTGGGTCGCCAACTACGGGCTGACCGTGGCGGCGCAGAACGCGGTGCTGTCCATCCGCACGGCGATGTTCGCGCGCATGACGCGCGCCGCGCCGTCGCTCTTCTCCCGCAACTCCGCGAGCAGCCTGACCAACGGGCTGGTCTACGAGACCCAGCAGGGCGCCAACCTGTTGATGGGGTCGGTCAAGACGCTGCTGGCCGACTCGCTGCAGGCGATCGCCTTCCTCGCCTACCTGTTCTACCTGGACTGGAAGCTGACGCTGTTCACGGCGTTCATGTTCCCGATCACCGGCTACGCGGTGCGCGCCATCAGCAAGCGGCTGCGCCGGCTGAACGTCGAAGGCCAGAACGCCACCGACGACCTCGCCTACGTCGTCGAGGAGAACGTGCTCGCCTGGCGCGTGGTGCGCCTGCACGGCGCGGGCGAGCGCGAGGCGCGCCGTTTCGGCGACAGCTCGGCGCGCATGCGGCGCATCGCCGTCAAGCAGGGCATGGCCGGCTCGCTGCTCGATCCGATCACGCAGCTGCTGGCGTCGCTGGCGCTGTCGGCGGTGCTGGTGCTGGCCATCACGCAGAGCAACGGCGACCAGAAGACGGCCGGCAGCTTCATGGCGTTCATCACGTCGTGGCTGCTGCTGATCCAGCCGTTCAAGAACCTGTCCAACCTGATGAACCCGCTCACGCGCGGCACCGCGGCGATGGAGCGCGGCCTGGAGCTGCTCGAGGCCGTGCCGCTCGAACAGGGCGGCACGCTGGCGCCGGCGCGCGTGAAGGGCGACATCGAGTTCCGCGACGTCGGCCTGCGCTACGGCTCGCGCGATTCCGCCGACATCCCCGAAGGCCAGCAGGTCGCCGCGCTGTCGGACGTCAACCTGACCGTGCGCGCCGGCGAGACCGTCGCCTTCGTCGGCCCGTCCGGCGCGGGCAAGACCTCGCTGGTCAACCTGCTGCCGCGCTTCCTCGAGCCGAGCGCCGGCCGCGTCCTCCTGGACGGCGCCGCGCTGACCGACTACGACATGACCGCGCTGCGCAGCCAGTTCGCGCTGGTGAGCCAGGACGTCGTGCTGTTCAACGAGACCGTCGCCGCCAACGTCGCCCTCGGCGCCACCGCCGATCCCGAGCGCGTGCGCAGCGCACTCGCCGGCGCCAACCTGCTCGACTTCGTCATGACCATGCCCGGCGGCATCGACGCGCGCATCGGCCACAACGGCACGCAGCTCTCGGGCGGCCAGCGCCAGCGCCTCGCGATCGCGCGCGCCATCTACAAGGACGCCCCGATCCTGATCCTCGACGAGGCGACCTCCGCGCTCGACTCCGAATCCGAACGCGCCGTCCAGGCCGCGCTCGAGGTGCTGATGAAGGGCCGCACGACGCTGGTCATCGCGCACCGCCTGTCGACGATCGAGCACGCCGACCGCGTCGTCGCGATGGAGCACGGCCGTGTCGTCGAGGAAGGCCCGCACGCGCAGCTGCTGGCCGAGGGTGGCCTGTACGCGCGGCTGCACGCGATGCAGTTCCGCGGCGCCTGAGACGCTCCGCGGCTCAGGCCTCGCGCATCGTCGGGATCTCCAGCATCACCTCGGTGCTGCCCGGCCGCGAGGTGATCTTCAGCCGGCCGCCGATCGCCTCGGCGCGACGGCGCATGTTCTCCAGGCCGCGGCCGACGCGCGTGCCTTCGATGCCGCGGCCGTCGTCGACGATGCTGATGCACGCCGTCTCGCCGGCGCCGGGCCGGCCGTCGAGGCGGGTCGAGACGGCGATGTGCGTCGCGCCCGAGTGCTTGAGGCAGTTCGCGAAGGCCTCCTGCAGGATGCGCAGGATCGACAGCACGCTCTGCGGCGTGAGCATCGGCATCGGCGGCAGGTCGACGACGTTCCACTGCAGCTCGATGCCGCTCTTGCTCAGGCGATCCTGCACGCGGTAGCGCAGCGTGCCGAGCACGGTGAGCAGGTCGTTTTCCACCGGCTCGAGCGAGTCGATGATCAGCTGCAGGTCCTCGATGCTCTCGCGCAGCACGGTCGCGACGCGGCCGTCCTCCCCCTTCTCGCCGTTCTGGCGCTCGGGATCCATGCTGCGCACCAGCGACAGCGCGAGCGTCAGCTGCGAGCCGATGCCGTCGTGCATCTCGCTCATGATGCGCGTGCGCTCGAGCGCCAGCGCCTCGTTGCGGCGCGCCTCCAGCAGCTGCTCGTAGTTGCGCTCGAGCTCGCTCGCCTTCGCGCTGACGCGCTGCTCCAGCACGCCGGCGAGCTTCTCGTACGCGTTGAGCGACTCGGTGAATCGCCGCATCAGCACCCAGCCGACGACGAACAGGTACAGCGGCGCGCTGAAGTGCGCGAGGTAGACGCGGTCGGTCCACGTGTGCATCGAGAACAGCCACAGGTCGTACGCGCTGAGCACGATCTGCGTGATGGCCGCGAGCCCCAGCATCACGCCCTCGGCCAGGCTGTGGCGCAAGCCCTCGCGCACCGCGATCCAGAAGATGTAGGGCGACGCCAGCAGCGCGACCAGGTACCAGTCGTCGACATACCGGTTGGCCGCCGTGTGCGTGAAGATCACGATGGTGCCGGCCGCCCAGTACAGCCAGATCAGCGTCTCGACGACCGGCATGCGCCGCCCGCAGTAGCGGAAGATGAAGATGAACATCAGCACGGCGCGCAGCACCTGGGCCGACTCCATGAAGTCGTCCCACTGCAGCGGCGGCAGCGGCGAATGGAGCGCGAAGTAGTCGAAGCTGATCGCCGTCCACAGCAGCGACGCGCAGCCGAACCAGAAGTACATCGCGTGCGCGCGCCGGCCCAGCCACACCCCGAGCATGAAGACGCCGATCGCGGCGGTGGTCGCGCCGAGGATGCGCACGAGGTCGTTCTGCCAGAAGCGCCGCTGCTCGTAGATCGGCAGCAGCGTCTCCTCGCTGCCCAGCCGCACCGGCGCGAGCCAGCCGTTCTCCCAGCCGTATTTGCGCTGGTGGATCTCGATCGTGTTGTCGCCCGCGTGCAGCACGCCCGGCGAGATCACGGCGTACTGCGCGCGGTTCCAGTTCAGCGGCAAGGGCTCCGTCAACGGCCCGAACTCCACCAGCGGCTGGCCGTTGACGAACGCGCTGCCGGCGCGGTTGAAGGCGACGATGTACATCGCGACGCCCTGCTTCGGCACGTCCTCGAGCCGGAAGTGCAGCCGGAACCACGCGCTCGAGAAACGCTCGTCGCGCGGCCCGATCCACACCTTCGCGAGCGGCACCGTCTTCCAGTCGCAACCGGCGTCGGGGATCGTCTCGCTCGCGCTCGCGCAGAACTCGGCGCTCATGATCGTGCGCGTCTCCCCGCTCGCGAACGCGGCCTGCGACACGCGGACCTCGCCCGCCGGCACGCTCGCGGCCTCCGATGCCGCCGACGCCGGCGCCTCCGCCGCCGTCGCCACGGGCGGCATCGCCAGCGCGAGCGATGCGAGCGACGCGAACGCGCATGTCAACATGGCGCCCCGCAGGCGCGCCGCCAGCGCGAGGCAGGTCGAGGCGATCACGCGTCGACGCCGCGGCGGCCGTCGCTCACAGCAAGCCCATCCGGCCGGCTTCGTAGACGGCCTCGGTGCGCGAATGCACCGCGAGCTTGCGGTAGATGTGCTTCACGTGCGTCGCCACGGTGTGGGCGGACAGGTGCAGCATGTTCGCGATCTCGCCGACCGTGAAGCCCTTCGCGATGAACAGCAGCACCTCGCGCTCGCGCTCCGACAGCCCGCCGTCGTCGACCGCCGCGGCCGTCGCGGCCGAGGCCGCCGCCGCATCGTCGGCGCCGCGCTTGAAGCGCTGCAGCAGCTGGCGCGCGATCACCGGGCTGATCGGCGAGCCGCCGGCGCGCAGCTCGCGCACGGTGGCGCCGAGGGTGTCGACCAGGCTTCGCTTGAGCAGGTAGCCCGTGGCGCCCGCCTCGATCGAGGCCAGCACGTGCGCCTCGTCGCCGAAGACGGTGACGACCATCACGTCCGTCTCGGGGCGCGTCCGGGCGATCTCGCGGATCAGGTCGATGCCGTTGCCATCCGGCAGGCCGAGGTCGACCAGCGCGACGTCGAAGTTGCCGCGCACGATCGCCTCGCGCGCCCGCGCGACCGAGCCGGCCTGGGCGGCCAGCACCATCGCGTCGTCGCGGGCGATGGCGGTGCACACCGATTCGCGGAACGCGTCGTCGTCGTCGACGACCAGGATCCGGGTGGCGGCAACCGTCATGGGCGGGGTCTCATCGGCATCGCTGCATTGGAGCAAGGGCGGGCGGCGCTGTAAACGCGGGGATGCATCCCCGGATCCGGGTATTCCAGCCGGCGGCCGAGATGACTAACGTATCAGCATCGGATCAGTTTCGCCGCGCGCGCACCATCCCCATGACCTCGCTCCCCGCCTTCTTCGTCCGCATGGCCGTGCTCCTCGGCGCCACCGTGGCCGTCCTCGCCGTGGCGGTGTCCCTCATGGGATCGACCCCGATCTAAGGGCAATTCCCTAGCCGCCGCCGGCGCTCACCAGCGAGCAAGAGATTCAAGGGAGCGGCGGATCTGGCTTTGCCAGTCCGCTCGCGGCCGGCCCCTCGGGGAGTGGAGGCGGCAAAGGGATCGCGCAGCGATTCCCCGCCGGAACGGCTTCCGGCTTGCAAGCCGGAAGCTTCCGAGCGCCAGCGAGCGTGGGGCTCAAAGCAACACGATGTCGTACTGCTCCGGATTCATCGTCGGCTCCGCGCTTAACGAGATCGGCTTGCCGATGAACGCCGAGAGATCGGCGAGGTGGGCGCTCTCTTCGTCCAGCAGCATCTCCACCACCGACGCGCTCGCGATCACGCGGAATTCCTTCGGGTTGAACTGGCGCGCCTCGCGCAGGATCTCGCGCAGCACGTCGTAGCAGACGCTGCGCGCCGTCTTCACCTGGCCGCGGCCGTCGCACGTGGGGCACGGCTGGCACAGCACGTGGGCGAGCGATTCGCGCGTGCGCTTGCGCGTCATCTCCACCAGCCCGAGCTGCGTGAAGCCGCTCACGGTGACCTTGGTGCGGTCCTTCGACAACTGTTTGCGGAACTCCGCGAGCACGGCGGCCTGGTGATCCTCGCGTGTCATGTCGATGAAGTCGACGATGATGATGCCGCCCAGGTTGCGCAGGCGCAGCTGGCGCGCGATGGCGCCCGCGGCCTCGAGGTTGGTCTTGAAGATCGTCTCGTCGAAGTTGCGCGCGCCGACGAAGCCGCCCGTGTTGACGTCGATCGTCGTGAGCGCTTCCGTCTGGTCGATGATCAGGTAGCCGCCGCTCTTCAGGTCGACGCGCCGCGCGAGCGCGCGTGCGATCTCCTCGTCGACGTTGAACAGGTCGAAGATCGGCCGCTCGCCCTTGTAGTGCTCCAGCTTCGCGGCCGAGCCCGGCGCGTAGGTGTCGCCGAACGCGCGCAGGGCATCGAACTGCAGCTTCGAGTCGATGCGGATCGACTGCGTGCCTTCGGTCGCGATGTCGCGCAGCACGCGCTCGGCCAGGCTCAGGTCCTGGTGCAGCAGCGAGCCCGCGGGCCGCGCCATCGCGCGCTCGCGGATGCGCGCCCAGGTCTTGCGCAGGTAGGCGATGTCGTCGCCGAGTTCCTGGTCGCCCGCCTCTTCCGCGTTCGTGCGCAGGATGAAGCCGCCACCACCTTCGGCCGGGTTGCCCGCGAGCGCGACCATGCGCGCGCGCAGTTGCTCGCGCAGCTCGTGCGAGCCGATGCGCTGCGAGATCCCGATGTGGTTGTCGTGCGGCAGGTAGACGAGCAGCCGGCCCGCGATGCTGATCTGCGTCGTGAGCCGCGCGCCCTTGGTGCCGATCGGATCCTTGACCACCTGCACCGTGAGCGCCTGGCCCTCGAACACCAGCTTCTCGATCGCCGCCGGCGTGCCCTCGACCTTCGTCGACGGATGGCCGTGCAGGTCGGCCACGTGCAGGAAGGCCGCGCGCTCGAGGCCGATGTCGATGAACGCCGACTGCATGCCGGGCAGCACGCGCGCGACCTTGCCGAGGTAGACGTTGCCGACGAGCCCGCGTTCGAGCGAGCGTTCGAGGTGCAGCTCCTGGATCGCGCCGTTCTCGATCAGCGCGACGCGCGTTTCTTGGGGCGACCAGTTGACCAGGATGTCGTGCATGGCGGCGGATGTCTCGATTATTTTTGGAGCCCGACACCTGCGGCCAGCAGCAGTTGCGCGGTCTCGTGGAGCGGCAAACCCATGATACCGGAGTAGCTCCCCGTGATCCGCTCGATCCAGCCGGCGATGCGGCTCTGGATCGCGTACGCGCCCGCCTTGCCGAACGGCTCGCCGCTCGCGACGTAGTGCGCGAGCACGTCCTCGGGCACCGGCGCGAAGCGCACCGTCGACACGCTCAGCGCCGACGTGCGCGTGCGCCCCGACGCCGACGCCACCGCCACCGCCGTCATCACCCGATGCGTGCGGCCCGACAGCCGCCGCAGCGTCGCGAGCGCATCGTCGGCGTCGGCCGGCTTGCCGAAGATGCGCCGCCCGAGCGCGACAGTCGTGTCCGCGCACAGCACCGGCGCCGGCGGCAGGCCGCGCGCCTTCAGCCGCTTCAGCGCGGCACCGAGCTTGAGCTGCGTGACGCGCTCGCAGTAGACGGCGGGCGTCTCCCCGGCGACATGTTCCTCGAGGCTCTCGGCGTCCTCGTCGGGCGCGGCGAGCAGCAGCTCGTGGCGCACGCCCAGCTGGTCGAGCAGCTGGCGGCGACGCGGGCTCTGCGAGGCGAGGTAGACGAAGTCGTGCGACGGTATGGCCATGTCTCGATCAATCATTCACGGTGATAGGGGTGGCCGACGGACAGCGACCACGCGCGATACAGCGCCTCGGCCAGCAGCGGACGCACGAACGCGTGCGGCAGCGTGAGGTCGGACAGCCGCGCGGTCTCGTCGGCGGTCGCCTTGAGATCGGGGTCGAGCCCGTCGGGGCCGCCGATCAGGAACGCGACGTCGCGCCCGTCGCCGCGCCAGAACTCAAGGCGGTCGGCGAGCGCGCGCGTCGTCCAGCGCGTGCCGCGCTCGTCCAGCACCACGCGGCGCACGCCCGGCGGCAGCGCGGCCTCGAGCCGCTTCGCCTCGGCCTGCATCAGCTGCGCGGGCGCCTTGCCGGCGCGCGGCTCGGCCTTGACGGCCTTCAGCTCGAGGCGCATCTCGGGCGGGAAGCGCCGCTCGAACTCGTCGTACGCGGCCTCGGCCCAAGCCGGCGGCTTCTGGCCGACGGAGGCGATGATCAGGCGCATGGAGGGCTTTCGTGGAGCAGGTCGTGGGGGCGTGCCGCGGGACACGGCGACATCGTATCGACGCGCGGGCGCATCGATGGCGACGCGGCCGCCGGACGCAAAAACGGCGACCGCTCGCGCTGGTCGCCGTCCCGGTCGAACCGAACGGAACGATCAGCCGCGGCGGGCGGCGCTCTTCTTCGCGGCGGCCGTCTTGGTGGCGGCGGTCTTGGCGGCCGTCTTCTTGGCCGAGGTCGCGGCGTTGCGCGAGCTGTTGGCCGGCACGACGATCTTCTTGACCGCGGCCGCCTTGGCCGGCGCCGCCTTGCCGGTGCGCACGGCGGTCGAGCCGGCGCGCGTGGCCTTGGCGGCGGCGAGCTTGCCCGCGGCCGTCTTCGGTGCCGGCTTGGCGACACCCTTCTGCGAGCCGGCCGGCTTCGTGGCCGCGGCTTCACGCGCCGTCGGCTTGCGGGCCGGGCCGCGCGTGGACGACGAGCGCTCGGCCGGCGTCTTCGCGGGCGGCAGCTTGGCCGGCGCGGCCTTCTTGGCGGCGACCTTCTTCGCGGCCGGCTTCTTGAGCGCGGCCTTCTTGGCGGGCGACTCGTCGTCGGCATCGACCGGCTTGGCGGCCTTCGCGCGCTTCTTCGGCTTGGGCGCCTCGTCCTCGTCCTCGTCGAAGCCCTCGGAGGCCTTCACCAGCCCGGTCGACTTCGTGTTCAGCTTGATCGCGACCGGCTTGTCGCCCCAGATCTCTTCCAGGCGGTAGTAGTCGCGGATGGAGGGCTGCATCACGTGCACGACGGCCGCGCCGCAGTCCACGATGATCCATTCGCCGTTCTCCTCGCCCTCGGTGCGCAGCACCGGCAAGCCCGCCGCCTTCACCGCGTCGCGCACGCTGGCCGCGAGCGCCTTCGTCTGCCGGTTGCTCTGCCCGGACACCACGACCACGCGCTCGAAGAGCGGCGACAGGTGCTCGGTGTTGAAGACCAGGATGTTCTGGCCCTTGACGTCTTCCAGACCATCGACGATGGCGCGTTGCAGTTTGCGGATGTCCATTAATTGTTCTCTGAATCCCGGGTGGTCCGGCAAATGTCTTCTTCAGGCCGCATCGGCCCGATAAAGAGGGTGATCGGCAATATAGCGCGCCACGGGAGCGCCGACCAGCGCCGTGACGTCCAGCCCCGCCGCGGCGCGCATGCGCACGGTGGTGGCCGAGTGAGGAAGGGCCGGCATCTCGAGGATGCGCAGCGCATGGGGGCAACCGGCCAGCCCGGGCGCGGCGCGGACGGCGTCGCCGTCGCGCGCGGCCACGGCGAGCCCGGCCAGCGCGAGGATGCCGCGCCAGTCGCGCCACGTGTCGAAGCGCGCGTACTGGTCCTGGCCGATGACCAGCCACCAGCGCGTGCCGGGCTGCTCGGCGTGCAGTTCGCGCAAGGTGTCGATCGTGAAGCTCGGGCCGGCGCGGTGGAGCTCGCGCTCGTCGATCGCGAAGCGCGGCTCGCCGGCGGTCATCAGGCGCAGCATCCCGACGCGGTCGGCACCCGGCGTCGGCGCCTGCTCGGCCTTGTGCGGCGACTGCCCGGCCGGCATCCAGACGAGCGTGTCCAGCTCGAGCTGCGCGAGGGCGGCGAGCGCGAGCGCGCGGTGCGCGAGATGCGGCGGGTCGAAGCTGCCGCCGAACAGGCCGGCGCAGCGTTGGGCGGAAGTCAGGACGTGATCCAGTCGCGCGGACGCAGGAAGTCCGTGGTGAGGGCCGCCTCGGGCGTGCCGTCGTCGGGGGCCCATCGATAGCGCCACGTGACCTGCGGCGGCATCGACATCAGGATCGCCTCGGTGCGCCCGCCCGACTGCAGGCCGAACAGCGTGCCGCGATCCCACACGAGGTTGAACTCGACGTAGCGGCCGCGGCGGTAGGCCTGGAAGTCGCGCTCGCGCTCCCCGAACGGCAGCGCGCGGCGGCGTTCGACGATCGGCAGGTAGGCGGCCAGGAACGCGTCGCCGACCGAGCGCAGCAGCGCGAAGCCCTGCTCGAAGCCGAGCTCGGCGAAGTCGTCGAAGAAGATGCCGCCGATGCCGCGCGGCTCGTTGCGGTGCTTCAGGAAGAAGTACTCGTCGCACCACGTCTTGAAGCGCGGATAGAGCGCGTCGCCGAACGGCGCGAGCGCGTCGCGGCAGGTCGCGTGGAAGTGGCGCGCGTCGTCCTCGAAGCCGTAGTACGGCGTGAGGTCCATGCCGCCGCCGAACCAGAACACGGGCGCCGCATCCTGGGGGAACGCGCAGAACATGCGCACGTTCATGTGCACGGTCGGCACGTACGGGTTGCGCGGATGGAAGACGAGCGAGACGCCCAGCGCCTCGAACGCCGCGCCCGCGAGCTCGGGCCGCGCGGCGGTGGCGGACGGCGGCAGCGCCTGCCCGCGCACGTGGCTGAAGTTGCAGCCGCCGCGCTCGACCAGCGCGCCGCCCTCGATCAGCCGCGTGAGGCCGTCGCCGGTGAGCTTGCCGTCGGCGGGGCGCGTCCAGCCGTCGCTCAGGAACGTGCCGCCGTCGGCGGACTCCATCGCGGCGACGATGCGCGCCTGCAGCTCGAGCAGGTAGGCGCGGACGCGCGCGACGTCCGCGCTCGAGAGCGCGCCGGCCGGGCGGGAGGTGTCTGGCGTCATCGGGTCGTCCGTCGCGGTCAGGGCAGCCGCACCGGCGCCGCGTCCTGCGGGCGACGCGCCGCGCGGCCGGCGTAGCGCTCGGCGATGCGGGCCATGTCGGCCGACGGGTCGCCGCTCAGGCGCCACGCCGAGTCGACGCCGACGCGCTTCGTCGCGTAGTCGATGTAGGCCAGCGCGAGCGGCACGTCGGCGCCGCGCGCGACCTGGTAGAAGCCGCTGCGCCAGCCTTCGGTGCGCGCGCGCGTGCCTTCGGGCGCGATCGCGAGCCACATGAACTCGTCCCGCGCGCGCGCGTCACGCAGGCGCGCGACCGTCTGGCCGACGACGCCCTGCGCGGCGCGGCGGTCGATCGACACGCCACCGACCGCCCGCAGGAAGCGCCCGAGCAGCGGCACCTCGAACAGCGTGTGCTTGGCCCAGAACGACAGCGGGAAGCCGAACGTCCACTGGGCGAGCAGGCCCCACGGGAAGTCCCAGTTCGAGGTGTGCGGGTAGACGACGAGCACGCCCTGGCGCGACGGCAGGCCGTCGAAGTCGACGCGCCAGCCGAACAGCCGCAGCGCCGCGCGGGCCAGCGCGCTGCCCTGCAGCTGCACCGGACGCTCGGCGAGCGGCGTCGGCCCGGCGGGCTCGCAGCGGCACGGCGTCGCGCCGCAGCG
>JASLEM010000172.1 GCA_030151165.1 Burkholderiaceae bacterium | reverse complement strand
GCCGATTTCGGTGGCCGCGTCGCGCGGTTCGCCGACGCGCACCGCCGCGACGGCGCGTTCGATCACCGCCAGCGCCTCGGCCTCGCGCGCCGCGGGCACCAGTATGCGCGTGCCCGCGATGCAGGCCTGGCCGCTGTTGATGAAGCCGGCGCGCACGGCCAGCGGCAGCGCGATGGCGAAGTCGGCGTCGTCCAGGATCACGGTCGGTGACTTGCCGCCCAGCTCCAGCGTGACGCGCTTGAGCGTCTCGGCGCCCGCGCGCAGGATGCCCTTGCCGACCGCGGTGCTGCCGGTGAACGAGACCTTCGCGACGTCCGGGTGCGCGCTGAACTCGGCGCCGACGACGTCGCCGCGTCCGTTGACGACGTTGAACACGCCCGCCGGCAGACCGGCCGCGTGCAGCGCCTCGGCGAGCACCTGCGTCTGCAGCGCGCTCATCTCGCTCGGCTTGATCACGGCCGTGCAGCCGGCCGAGATCGCGGTGGCGAGCTTGCTGCAGATGAAGCCGGCGTTGCTGTTCCACGGCGTGATGAGCGCGACGACGCCGACCGGCTCCATCACGACCTCGGCCGTGCCGATGCGGCGCGTGAACGCGTAGGCCTCGAGCGTCTCGGCCGCGCGCGCGAACGCGTCCGCCGCGTTCTTCACCGCCCAGCCGACCCAGCCGACCGGCCCGCCGTATTCGAGCACCATCGCGTCGCGCAGGTCGTCGAGGCGTGCGGTGACGGCGTCGTGCAGCCGGCGCAGCATCGCGGCGCGCTCGGCCTTCGTGGTGCGCGCCATCGCCGGGAACGCGCGCCTGGCGGCGTCGATGGCGGCGAGCGCGTCCTCGCGGTCGCCGAGGCGAACCTGGCCGATGCGCCGCTCGGTCGACGGGTCGAACAGGTCGAACCACTCGGTGCCGTGGGGCGTGACGAAGGCGCCGTCGATGTAGGCGTGCGAGACCGGACGCTGCCCGGCGTCCGCGGAGAGAAGGTGCGTGGTGTGTTCCATGCGGCCAAGTCTGGGAGCGCGCGGTCGATTCGACAATCCGCACGGAGCGGGACGATTCGTTGCGATAATCGGGACAATGCACAAGAGCGGACTGGTCGAACTCGACGCCGTGCTCGCCGTCGCGCGGCGCGGCAGCTTCCGCGCGGCCGCGGCCGAGCTGGGGATGTCGACCTCCGCGCTGAGCAACGCCGTCGCCGGGCTCGAGGCGCGCGTCGGCGTGCGGCTGTTCAACCGCACGACCCGCAGCGTCGCGCTGTCGGAGGCCGGCGAGCGCTTCGTGGCGCAGGTCGCGCCGGCGATGTCCGAGATCCGCGATGCGATGGAGGCCGCCACGAGCCTGCGCACGACGCCGGCCGGCACGCTGCGCATCAACACCTCGGCCGGCGCGGCGCGCATGATCGGGCCCATCGTCCACGAGTACGTGCGGCGCTACCCCGACATGCACGTCGACATCGTCACCGAAGGCAAGCTGATCGACATCGTCGCCGACGGCTTCGACGCCGGCGTGCGCCTGGCCGAGCAGGTGCCGCGCGACATGGTCTCGGTGCCGATGGGCCCGGAGCTGGGCATGGCCGTCGTCGGCACGCCCGAATACTTCGCCGCGCACCCGAAGCCGCGGACGCCGGCCGACCTCGCCGCGCACGCGTGCATCCGCATGCGCCTGCCCAGCGGCGCGCTGTACCGCTGGGAGTTCCAGAAGCACGGCGAGGCGGTCAGCGTCGACGTCGACGGCCCGCTCACGCTCGACGACATGCCCGCCACGCACGACGCCGTGCGCGCCGGGCTCGCGCTCGGGCTGCTGTCGCTGTGGCACGTGCGCGAGGACATCGCCGGCGGCCGGCTCGTGCGCGTGCTCGAGGACTGGACGCCGCCGTTCCCCGGCATCTGCCTCTACTACCCGAGCCGCCGCCACGCGCCCGCCGGGCTGCGGGCGTTCGTCGAGCTGATCCACGAAACGATGGCGCGCGAGCCGCGTCCGCGCCGTCGGCGGCGATGACAACGATTTCCGTATCGCCCTGATGGGGGCCCTCGAAGATTTCTTGAGCTGATCGTCTCTCCGTTCCCGTTTGACTTGGCAGGACGGCGCGATTTCCCGTGCCATCCGCGGCTCCACGAAGGCCGCCTCGCAATTCAAGGAGATGATCCATGCACACCGCCCACACAGCGGGAATCGCCAACGGGGACAGGGCCTCCGCGGCACACGACAGGACGAAGCGCCGCACGATGATCGTGCCGATCCGGCCGCCGGCCGTCACCGGCTTCCGGCCGGGCCACACGGAGGGCGATTCCGACTTCGCGGGCCACGGCCCGTTCGTCCACATCGTCACGCAGGTCCAGCGCAACGGCAACGTCCTCGTGCTGCACACGTCCGCCTACTTCCAGGAGACCGAGTCCGACTGGACGACCTTCGAGGGCTCGATCTCGCAGTCGTTCTACGACGCGCGCGTCGAGCACCCCGGCTGGCGCATCCAGTCGATCGGCGGCGACCTGCACCAGGGCATCCAGATGATCCTGGGGGGATACGGCCGCCACAGCTTCCACTACGGCAACCTGGGGCTGGTCAATTCGATGGTGCTGCGCGGAGACTCCGACAGTGGCGTGTACGGCGGCCACGACCGCCCCGAGATCATCTCGATGCAGTTCAACGAGCTGCAGGTGGAGCTGGTGCGCGGATGAGCCGGGCCGAGGCCCGACGACCCGCGCTTTTTCCTGCCGTTCGAGCGGACCCGATTCCGCAAGGAGACTTCCATGACCGACCACTCACTCCGTCCGATCCTCGCGCGCACGCTCGCCGTCGCCGCCTTCGCGTCCGCCTGTGGCGCCGCGACGCGCGCCCACGCCGAGGTCCGTGCCATCGACTTCCTGCCCGCCGTGCAATCGGTGCAGCAGAACGCGCGCATCACGCTCGTCAACCTGACGCCGCTCACGCAGCGCGGCTTGCCGCCCGACCCGTGCTTCGGCAAGATCGCGTTCTTCGACCTCGCTGGCAACGTCGTCGGCAGCGTGCAGAGCTTCCGCCTCGCGACCGGCGTCTCCGCGCAGTTCGTCGCGCCGGTGTTCACCGACACCAACGGCACGCCGATCCCCGTCACGCTGCGCGCCCGCGTCATCGTGCGCGCGAACACTGCGGCGCAGGACGCCTCGTGCCGCGGGCTCGCCGGGAGCTACGAGGTCTACAACACGCGCACGCTCGAGACGATGTTCATGAACCCCGGCGTGATCCGCGGCTTCAACCCGCAGCCCGATCCGCCGGGCTTCGGCGCCACCGCGGCGTTCACCGATTGAGCCGGTTGCGCGTCGCCCGCCGCGCGATAGCACGCACGCCCCGGCGATCCCGCGAGATGGGGATGCCGGGGCGCGGGACGCGGTGCTAGTCTCGCCGGATGGGCGACATCACCACCTTGCTGGGGCAGGCGTCGGGCGGCGACGCGCACGCCGAGAACGCGCTCTTTCGCGCCGTGTACGCCGAGCTGCGCGTGCTGGCGCGCAGCAACCTGTGGCGCGAGCGCACGGTCAGCGAGCTCGATCCCGCGGGCCTCGTCAGCGAGGCCTACCTGCGCATGAACCGGCGCACCGACCTCGCCTTCGAGAACCGCAGCCGCTTCTTCGCGTACGCGTCGCGCGTGATGCGCAGCGTGATCCTCGACCAGGTGCGCGAACGCGCCACCGACAAGCGCGGCGGCGGCGTGCCCGACGTCACGCTGTCGACGTCGATCGAGGACGCCGCGTTCAGCGGCCCCGACCTCGTCGCCATCGACCACGCCCTGAAGGCGCTCAAGGAGATCGACGCGCGCAGCCACGACGTGTTCGAGATGCACTTCTTCGGCGGCATGACGATCCCCGACATCGGCAACGCCACCGACCTCTCGCCCGCCACCGTCAAGCGCGAGCTGCGCAAGGCGCGCGCCTTCCTGTTCGACGAACTCGGCGACGACCGCGCCCCCGCGCCCGGTGCGGGCCAGGGCTGACGCCCGCGACCATGAACGGCCCCGACCGCCTCAAGCGCGACGCCTACGGCGAGTTCGAGCGTCTGCTCGACATCAGCGCGGCCGACCGCGACGCCGAGCTCGCGGCGCTGCACCGCCGCCGCCCCGACCTGCACGATCGCGTGCGCGCGCTGCTCGAGGCCGACGCGCGCGCCGAGGCGTCGGACGGCTCGCTCGGCACGCCGGGCGGCGGCTGGCTCGGCGCGCACGACGCGCTCACGCGGCTGCACGCCGGCGTGCGCAAGGCGCATGACGCGATCGACGCCTCGGTGCACGCGCTCGCGGCGGGCACGCGCGTCGGGCCCTACGAGCTCGTGCGGCCGTTGGGCAGCGGCGGCATGGGCGAGGTGTGGCTGGCGCGGCGCGTCGACCAGGTCTCCGGCGCGCCGGTCGCGCTCAAGCTGCTGCACGCGCACCTCGCGCGCTCGGCCACGCGCGCGCGCTTCGTGCGCGAGGGGCTGATCCTCGGCGACCTGCGCCACGACCACGTCGCGCGCCTGCTCGACGCCGGCCTGCACAGCGACGCGCGCCCCTGGCTCGCGCTCGAGTACGTCGAAGGCGAACGCATCGACGTCTTCTGCGACCGCCAGCGCCTCGACCTCGACGCGCGGCTGCGCCTGTTCCTGCAGGTGTGCGAGGCCGTCGCCCATGCGCATGCGCGGCTCGTCGTGCACCGCGACCTGAAGCCGTCGAACATCCTCGTCACCGCCGAAGGCTCGGTCAAGCTGCTCGACTTCGGCATCGCCAAGCTGATCGACGCGAGCGCCGCGCCCGATGCGGCCGATCCGGGCATGACCGTCGCGCCGTTCACGCCGGAATACGCCGCGCCCGAACAGCTTGCCGGCATCGCCGTCACCACCGCGACCGATGTCTACGCGCTCGGCGTGCTGCTGTTCGATTTGCTCACTGGCGAACGGCCGATGCGCACGCGCGGCATGCCGTCCGCGCAGGCGTTCGCGCTGCTGAGCCAGCGCGACGCGCCGCTGGCC
>JASLEM010000031.1 GCA_030151165.1 Burkholderiaceae bacterium | reverse complement strand
CGGGCCTGCAGTGCATCGTGCTCGATCGCCACGCCACGCCGGCCGGCGAGGCCTCGGGCAACGTCGCGGGCCTGTTCCACGGCGTGTTCCACCCCGACGACGGCAAGCACGCGCGCGCGCACCGGGCCGCGGCGCTGCTCGCGTCACGCGCGCACGCGCGGGCGATCGCGCAAGGCGTGCCGGGGCGATGCGACGGGCTCGTGCGCCTCACGCCCGAACACGCCGACGCCGCCCCGCTCGACGCCGAACTCGCCGCAAGCGGCCTGCCGGCCGACTACCTCCAGGCCTGGTCGCCCGCGCAGGTGCGGGCCGCGGGCGGCCCCGGCTGCGCCGCGTGGCTCTACCCGGGCGGCGGCTGGATCGCGCCCGCCGCGCTCGCGCGGCACTGGCTGCAGGCGGACGGCATCGACTGGCGCGGCGGCGCGACCGTCGCCCGGCTCGAACGAACGGCGCCCGACGACGGCGCGCCGGCGACATGGCGACTCCTCGACGCCGCGGGCCGGCTGCTGTGCGAGGCCGACGCCGTCGTCCTCGCGAACGCCGGCGACGCGCTCGCGCTGGCCGCCGAGGCGGATACGGGCGACGGTATGGCCCGCGCCGCCGACGCGACGTGGATCCCCGCGCTCGCCTCGACCCGCGGCCAGGTCAGCATCGTCGCCGCCGGCACGCCCGGCCTGCATGCCCCCGCGCTGCCGATCGCCGGCTCGGGCTACGCGTTGACGCTGCCGGACGGCGCCGTGATGTGCGGCGCGACGACGTCGACCGACGACACCGCTCCCGCGCCGCGCCGCGCCGACCACGCGCACAACCTGCGGCAGCTCGCGGCGGTCACGGGCAGCGCGCCGATCGCGGACGACGACGCCATCGATCGCTTGCTCGCCGACGGCCGGCTGCAGGGCCGCGTCGGCTGGCGTGCGACGGCGCTCGACCGGCTGCCGCTGGTCGGCGCGGTGCCGGCGCAGCCGCCGTTCGATTCGGGCACCGACGCCACCTTGCCCGACCAGCCGCGTCACTGGCCGCGCGTGCCGGGCCTGTTCGTCGCGACCGGCCTCGGCTCGCGCGGCCTGACGTGGGCGCCGCTGGTGGGCCGCCTGGTCGCGGCGTGGATCACCGACGCGCCCTTCCCGCTGCCCGCCGACCTCGTCGACGCGCTCGATCCGGCGCGCTTCGCGACGCGCGCGGTGCGGGCGTCGCGCCGGCCCGGCGCCGCGCCGGCGGATTGACGCCAAACGCGGGGGGCCCGCGTCGACGGATACATTTCTTGACGTATGCTGCCGAGCTGACCAGCGAGCCCGCACGCGCTCGTTCCGATCCCGCTGACCGCCTCTTCATGAACGCCCTGGATTCGACGCTCCTGAGCGACATCAACGCCTGCTGCCGCCACGCGACGCTCTTCTACAAGGCGCTGGTCTTCCTGTCGGACAGCCACCTGCTCAAGGGCGGCATCCTCGCCGCGATGTTCTGGTGGGCGTGGTTCCGCCCCGCCACGAACCAGGACGCGGACACGGAGCGCGACCGGCAACGCCTGTTCGCGACGCTGGTCGGCTGCGTGATCGCCATCGCGCTCGCGCGCGGCCTCGCGCTGAGCCTGCCGTTCCGCGTGCGGCCGCTGCACGAGGCGGCGCTCGGGTGGGTCGTGCCGGACGGCATCGCGGCCGACAACATGGAATCCTGGAGCTCGTTCCCGAGCGACCACGCGGTGCTGTTCTTCGAGTGGGCGACCGGCCTGTGGTGGGTGTCGCGCCGGGCCGGCCTGCTCGCGTACGCGCACGCCCTGCTGGTGATCTGCCTGCCGCGGCTGTTCCTGGGCATCCACTACCCGACCGACCTTCTCGCCGGCGCCGCGATGGGCGTCGTCGTGGCGGCCGTCTGCAACCTGTGGCTCGCGCAGCAGCGCTGGGTCGCCGCGATGGTGGAGACGGCGCGGACGCGCCCGCAGTGGTTCTATCCGGCGCTGTTCATCTTCACGTACCAGGCCGCCGACCTGTTCGACGACTGCCGCGCGATCCTGCACGCGGTGGCCAAGCTGCTGCACCCGGGCGCGGCCTGAGCGGATCGACTCGCGCGCGCGGCGTCACGCGCGCGCCCGCGAGGCCCCGCCGGCCGTCGGCGGCCTGCGGCGAAGTCCCGGCGTGGCGGACAGCCCCAGCGTCGTCGAGAGGCGCGTCACCGGGCCTCGCGTCGACAGCAGCTCAGGCCGGGCGCGCGTAGGTGAGCGTCTGCACGCCGGTCGACGTGCCCAGCAGGCACACGTCCGCGCGGTGCCGCGCGAAGATGCCGACGCTGACGACGCCGGGCCACTGGTTGACCTCGCGTTCCATCGCGGCGGGGTCGGTGATCGAGAGGCCGCGCACGTCGACGATCGGGTTGCCGTTGTCGGTCGTCACGCCGGGGCGCACGCTCGCCTGGCCGCCGAGTTCGGCGAAGCGGCGGATGATGCGCTGCACGCTCATGCCGATGACCTCGACCGGCAGCGGGAAGTGGCCGAGCACGGCGACACGCTTCGATTCGTCGGCGATGCAGATGAACTTGTCGGCAAGGTCGGCGACGATCTTCTCGCGCGTCAACGCGGCGCCGCCGCCCTTGATCATGCAGCCGTGGCCGTCGATCTCGTCGGCGCCGTCGACGTAGACGCCCAGGCTCGTCACCTCGTTCGCCTCGAGCACGGGGATGCCGTGGCCCTTCAGGCGCTCGGTGCTCTGCACGGAGCTCGACACCGCGCCGGCGACGCGCACCGGCATCTTCGCGAGCGCCTCGATGAACTGGTTCACGGTGGAGCCGGTGCCGACGCCGACGATGCTGCCGGGTTGCACGTACGCGATCGCGGCCTGGCCGACCAGGGCTTTGAGTTCGTCTTGGGTCATGCCGCAATTATCGCCGCGGCGACCGGCGCGCAGGCCGCGGATCGCCGATTTCGACGCCTCGCCCGACACTCTTTCACGGTCGGCGGCGCCGCCATCGCGGACAATACGGCACCCGATCCGTCCCCCGTCCCACGCCTCACGTCCCGCTGCCCCATGTCGCTCGTTCCCTACGCCCTCACCCGCCCGTTCCTGTTCGGCCTCGACCCCGAGCACGCCCACGAGGTGACGCTCGAGGCAATCGCGCGGCTGCAGAACACGCCGATGCAGTGCCTGTGGGCCGAGTCGCGCGTCGCCGACCCGGTGACCGTCGCCGGGCTGAAGTTCCCGAACCGCGTCGGGCTGGCCGCCGGGCTCGACAAGAACGGCCGCTGCATCGACGGCCTCGGCGCGATGGGCTTCGGCTTCATCGAGGTCGGCACGGTCACGCCCAAGGGCCAGCCGGGCAACCCGAAGCCGCGCATGTTCCGCCTGCCGCAGGCCAACGCGCTGATCAACCGCCTCGGCTTCAACAACCTGGGCCTGCCGGCCTTCCTCGACAACGTGAAGCGCTCGCACAGCTTCCGGCGCGCGGGCGGCATCCTCGGGCTGAACATCGGCAAGAACGCGGCGACGCCGATCGAGAACGCGGTCGACGACTACCTCGTCGGCCTCGAAGGCGTCTATCCACACGCCGACTACGTGACCGTCAACATCTCCAGCCCGAACACGAAGAACCTGCGCGCGCTGCAGAGCGACGAGGCGCTCGACGCGCTGCTCGGCGCGCTCGTCCAGCGCCGCGTCGCGCTCGCCGACAAGCTCGGCCGCCGCGTGCCGATGTTCCTGAAGATCGCGCCGGATCTCGACGCCGACCAGGTCAAGGTCATCGCCGCGACGCTGCATCGCCACGGGCTCGACGGCGTGGTCGCCACCAACACGACGATCTCGCGCGACGCCGTCAAGGGCCTGCCGCACGCCGAGGAAACCGGCGGGCTGTCCGGCGCGCCGGTGCTCGAGGCGAGCAACGCGGTGATCCGCCAGCTGCGCGCGGAATTGGGCAAGGACTTCCCGATCATCGGCGTCGGCGGCGTGATGAGCGGCGCGGACGCGAAGTCCAAGATCGCGGCGGGCGCGGATCTCGTGCAGATCTACACCGGGCTGATCTACAAGGGCGCGCCGCTGGTGCGCGAGTCGGCGCTGGCCCTCCGGCGCTGAAACGCCGAGGTGCGCCCGGCGCGTCGACGCGCGCTAGGCTAGCATCGCGCGATGCGATTCCTCCCCCTGATCGTCGGCGTCCTGCTGACCACCCTCGCCGGCGCCGCGTTCGACGCGGGCGCGGCGCCGCCCGTCGCCGCGGCGAAGGCCGACTTCGTCGCCGACGCCGCCATCCAGAAGGACGCCGAGGCCTCCGCGGCCGAGGCCGTCGCGATGGCGAAGCGGCAGTTCAACCTCGTGCTCGATGGCAGCGACAACAGCATCGACGACATCGAGCGCGCGCTCGCGGCCGTCCACTCGTCGTACGCGCTCGCGTCGCCCAAGCCGGCCGACGAGCAGCTGCTGCCGATCGCCAAGGCCTTCGGCGCCTACATCGGCGAGGTCTATCGCCGGAACCACGGCGCGACGTGGGGCACCGTCACGATGAACGGCTCGGACTATCCGGGCTTCCGCACGGCGTCGGGCGTCAACGTGTGGCCGGTCGGGCGCGTGATGAACCGCATCACGGACGGCCCGGAGAACGATGTCGCGGCGTTCTACCGCAAGCTCGTCGCCGGGCCGGCGAAGGACTGACGGCGCGGCCACGAAAAAGCCCGCGGCTCACGCGCGCGGGCTGTCGTCGCGATGCGGCCTGCGGGCCGACGTTCACCACCTGTCGGAGCGCATCAACGGATCCCACGCCCCGCCACGCAGCTGATAGACCGCGACCGCGCCGTAGCGCTGCTCGCCGTCCTGCCCGAAGCGCATCGAGTTCGTCATCGGGCAGTTGCCGTCGAAGCTCTTGAGCGTCGCGAGCAGCTGCTTCTTGTCGACGGTCGCATTGCGCGACATCGCATCCGCGACGAGGTACACCGCGTCGTACGCGTAGTGCGCGCCGTAGACCGGATCCGTCTTGTACAGCTGGCGGAACTTCTCGAGGAAGACCTTGCCGCCGGGGAACTCCTTGGGCTCGACGATCGAGGAGGTCGCGTAGACCGCCTTCACCGGGATCTGCTCCTGCGGCAGCTTGTCGGTCTTGATCGTGTCGCCGCCGACGATGGTCAGGTTGGTCAGGCCGGCCTTGGCCGCCTGCGTCATCAGCGCGTCGACCTGGAAGTCGCTCAGCGTCGTCACGAGCAGGTCGGTCTTGTTGGTCGCCATGTCCGCGACGAGCGCGTCGAACTGCACGGTCTTGTCGTCGAGGGACTTGCGCACCTCGACCTTCTTGCCGAGGTCGCCCAGCACCTTGGCCGCCTGGTCGGCGAGGCCCTTGCCGTACGGCGTGCCGTCGTCGACGACCGCGTAGTGCTCGACGCCCGGCAGCTGCGCGGCGTACGAGCCGAGCGCCTTCGACTGCAGGTCGTCGCTCGCGACGAGGCGCAGCGTGGTCGGCAGGCCCAGCTTGGTGAACTCGGGCTTGGTCGAGATCGCGAGCTGCGGGATGTCGGCCGCGGCGTAGATCGGGGCGGCGTGGATGCTGACGCCGGAGTTGAGGTCGGCGATCGCGACCTCGACGCCCTCGTCCACCAGCTTCTTCGCGGCGGCGTCGCCGGCGTCAGTGTTGCCCTGGTCGTCGGCCGTCACGAGCGCGAGCATCACCTTCTTGCCGTGCACGTTGACGCCGCCCGCGGCGTTGATCTCGTCGACCGCCATCTTGGCGCCGTTGACCATGTCCTGTCCCAGCGCCGTCAGCCCCTTGCTGAGCGGCTGCGCGACGCCGATCTTGACGGTGTCGGGCGTGCGGTCGCAGCCCGCGAGCAGGGCGAGCGAGCCCATGCCGGCGAACGCCGCGATGCGGGCGGCTCGGCCCATCGAAACACCGGTGACGCGACGCTTGAGATTCATGCGACAAGACCCTCGAAGAATGTGCCAGGGCAGCCCCGCGAGGCTGTTCGGACGCAGCGTTGCTGCGCCTGCACATTATCGAGTTGCACTTTCGCCGAAGATGCGAAATCGGGGCCGCGCGGGCCCCGAAGATGCTGATTAGTTGGCGTCCGGCGCGCCTGATGCGCGCCGTCGCCACGCGCGCGGCGTCAGTGGATCGGGGCGCCGGTGCGCGCCTGCACGTCCTCGCGCGTCACGCCGGGCGCGAGCTCGACGAGCTTCAGGCCTTCGGGCCCGACGTCCAGCACGCACAGGTCGGTGATGATGCGGTTGACGACGCCGACACCCGTCAGCGGCAGCGTGCACTTCGGGATGATCTTCTGGTCGGTCGTGCCGTCCTTCTTCGTCGCGACGTGCTCCATCAGCACCACGACGCGGCCGACGCCGGCGACGAGGTCCATCGCGCCGCCCATGCCCTTGACCATCTTGCCGGGGATCATCCAGTTGGCGAGGTCGCCGTGCTCGCTGACCTGCATCGCGCCCAGGATCGCCAGGTTGATCTTGCCGCCGCGGATCATGCCGAACGAGTCGGCGCTCGAGAAGATGCTCGAGCCCGGCAACGTCGTCACCGTCTGCTTGCCGGCGTTGATCATGTCGGCGTCGACCTCGTCCTCGGTCGGGAACGGGCCGATGCCCAGCAGGCCGTTCTCGCTCTGCAGCCACACCTCCATGCCCGCGGGCACGTGGTTGGCGACCATGGTCGGCAGGCCGATGCCCAGGTTCACGTAGAAGCCGTCCTGCAGTTCCTTGGCGGCGCGCGCGGCCATCTCGTCTCGGTTCCAAGCCATGTCGTGTGCTCCGTGTTCGTTCGGGGTCAGGCCTTGCGCACCGTGCGCTGCTCGA
>JASLEM010000029.1 GCA_030151165.1 Burkholderiaceae bacterium | reverse complement strand
TCGAGCTCGCGCCGGATCCCCGTGCGCTCGGACTCCGACGCGGCGTCTAGCAGCAATTGCAGGAAGCGCCCGCGGTCGCCGCCGCACTGGTCGGCCGCGCGCTTGACCATCACCTTCGCGATCGGGCCCATCTTGCGCGTGACCACCTGCAGCGCGTGCGCCTTGAACTCGTCGGTGAGCGGGTCGGCCGCGGCCGCGCCCTGCGGCGCCGGCACGGGGGTCTGGCCGGTGCCGTGCGCCGGGTGGGCGCCGCTGCCGATCGCCTTCGCCTGGCTGCCGGCGTGCGTGGCCTCGATGAATTGCTGGCGCCGGGACTCCTCGGTGATGTGGCGCGCGACCGCCACGACGAGGCTGCCCGAATCGAAGCACGTGCGCGCCGCGTCGCGCACCATCAGGCGCGCCATCGGCCCGACGTGGCTCGCGAGCGCGCGCTCGATGCGGGTCAGCTCGGTCGCGTCCCAGCCCGCGGGCGTGAATCCGGTGCCGCCGGTCGAGACGGCCGTGCGCGACGCGACCGGCGCGGGCGTCGACGAATGCGGCGCGTGGGGCATGTCGAGCGGCATCGGCACCGTCGTCTGCGTGTGTTCGTAGTCGGCGTCCTCGACGGCGTCCGCGATCGCGCGCAGCGCCTGGCGCATCTCGGCGGCGCTCTGGTAGCGCTCGGCGCTGTTCTTCGCGATCGCGCGCGCGACCACGGCATCGAACGCCGCATCGCGCGCCCCTTGGGTCACCACGCTCGGCGGCGGCGGCTCCTCGTTGAGGATCTTGTACATCACGACGTCCGCGCTGCCGGCGAACGGCCGCTTGCCGGTGAGCAGGCGGTACAGCACGACGCCGCAGGCGAACAGGTCGGCGCGGTGGTCGACCCCCACGCCCTTGAACTGCTCGGGCGCCATGTAGCTGGGCGTGCCGATGGCCGACGAGACCTGCGTGAGGTTGGCGTCCGAGATGCGCGCGATGCCGAAGTCGGTGAGCTTGACCTGCCCGCTCGACGTGAGGATCAGGTTGGCCGGCTTGACGTCGCGATGCCAGACGCCTTGCGCGTGCGCGACCTGCAGCGCGTCGAGCAGCTGGTCCATGATGCGCAGCACGAGCTCGAGCGGCAGCATCGGCGCCGACGCGATGACCTCGTCGACATTGCGGCCCTGCACGAACTCCATCGCGATGAACGCGGTGGTGTCGTCCTCGCCGAACTCGTAGATCGCGACCACGCCCGGATGCAGGATGCGCCCGACCGCCTTCGCCTCGTTGCGGAAGCGCGCCGCGACGGAGTCCTGCGCGCTCGAGTCGCCGAGCAGCTCCTTGTGGATCACCTTGATCGCGACCGGGCGGTGGATGTGCGGGTCGAAGCCCTTGTACACCGTCCCCATCGAGCCCTTGCCGAGGATCTCGGAGATCGTGTACTTGCCGATGCGTTCGGGAATGGTCATGTCGGGTCGGGAAACTTGGCGAGGACGGCGATGGCGAGGCTCAGGAGTCCAGCATCTTCATCGCGTGCGCGAGGCTCGTGCGCATGCGGCCGAACGACTCGGACAGCGTGCCGATCTCGTCCTTCGACGTCACGTTGAACTCGGGGGCCTCGAACTCGCCGAGCGACACGCGGTCGGCGATCGCGGAGAGCTTGCTGACCGGCTGGATGACGAGCTTCCAGAGCATGAAGTTGAGCGCCGCGCCGATCAGCAGGAACACGCCCGTGAGCACGGCCACGACGACCAGCAGTGCCTGGTCGGCGCGATGCATCGGCAGCGTCATCGGCACGGAGACGACCTGCACGCCGAGGGTGTCGTTGAGCGTCCAGCCGAAGCCGTTGGACGGGCCGTACTTCTCGGTCAACGTCTTGGGCGCGGCGTCCGGCGTGCTGTGGCAGGCCAGGCACGCGGGGTTGGTGATGCGGATCGGGCGCGCGATGAACAGCGCGGTGCCGGTCGGCGTCTCGCGCTCGCCGATGAACTCCTTCATGTCGGCATGCTTGAAGTTGTTGACGATGTCCTCCTCCCACGCCACGGCACGGTCGCGCGGGTTCGTCGGGTTCAGCATCGCCGACTTGAACGAGTACTCGGGGTAGTCCTTCTGCAGCTTGCCCAGCACCTCGGCCGCCGAATATGCGGGCACCGACTGCGGCAGGAAGGTGTACTTCATCTGCGTCTCGAGCAGCGGCTTGATCTGCTCCGCGGTGTAGGCGCTGACGGCGTTGGCCTTCTGCATCAGCAGGCGCGCGCGGTCGGTGACCTCGTCCTTCGCGGCCTGCTTCAGCAGCGTGCGCGCGATCAGGCTGGAGCCGGCAAGCCCCACCAGGAAGACGAGCAGGAACACCAGGTTGAACTTGACGAGGAGTTTCATGGGGCGGGCTCGCTGCTCGATGGGGGGTGGGGTATCGGGAAAACCGGTGGGCTCGAACGCGACGATCCGCGCTCAGTGCGTCGCCGCCGCGCTGGACCTGGCCTTGGGCACCGGCGGATACAGCACCGGCTCCCACTCGGGATGCGCCTTCAGCCCGGCGACGAGGCCGCGGCGGAAGTCGGCGTCGTGCGCCTTCGCGTGCCAGCGCCTGACGAAGGCCTTGCGCAGCGCGGGCTCGGCGTCGAGCCAGGGCTGGGCGTCCGCGTAGGCGAGCGGGCCCGCCGGCTTGGGTTCGATGTCCTTGCCCTGGAACGCCGCCGCGCGCGCGGGCAGCGAGTCCATGAAGGCGCGTGGCATGGATTGCACGAAGGCCGGGGTCGGGCGCGACGACAGCTCGGGCTTGCCGCCGGCGCCGCCGAGCGCGAGCATCTGGCCGGTCGCGAGCACCGGCGGCGCGCCGGCCGCGCCGCGCGATTGCAGCTGCAGCGCGCCGGACTCGGCGAAGACCATCGCCGTGCCGCCCGCTGCCGTCCACGACACCACCGCCGCCCCGCCGCTGCTCGCGACCTCCACCGGCGGCCCGGCCAACACGGCCTGCCCCTTCGGCACGTTCAGCTTCGCCCAGCCCGCGAGCAGGTAGACGGACGCGTTCGCGGCGTCGCCGGCCAGATGCGGCTCGAGCAGCGCCTGCGTGTCGGGGCCGAAGGCGACGGCGTGCCCGTCGGGGTATTCGATGCGCAGCAGTCGCGTCTGCGGGCCGGTCACGAGGATGTCGCCGGCCTGCAGCGGGATGCCTTCGGCGACGGTGAACTTGCCGTCGTCGCGCAGCACCTGCGCTTCGCCGTCCAGCACCGTCACCAGCGCGATGCGCGGCGCGGTGGCGTGCGCCGCGCCGCCGGCCGCGAGCAGGACGCAGGACGACAAGGACAGCAGGAGGCGGCGCAGCGGACGGACCAGGCGGGACATGCGCGCCATTATCGCCGTCGACCCGGCCGTGCGCGACCGTGGAAGCACCACGCCCCCCGCATTCGACCGGCGCGCGAACTCAGCGCTGCAGGATGGCCTTGGCCGTCGCGAAGTCGAGCGGCGACGAGCTGTGTTCGTGGACGATCTTCCACGCATCGGCGTCGCGCCGCAGCGTCACGCTGAAGCGGTTGACGAGCGAGCGCAGCGTCGCGCCCTGCGCGTCGACCGCGGCGTAGGTGGCGAAGGCGTGGCCGACCACCAGCCCGGCGTTGCCGAAGGCGCGCACGTCGGCGAAGTCGACGACCACGCGCTCGTCGCCCAGCGAGCCGAACCAGCCCGACGCCATGCCGCGCCAGGCGTCGAGGCCGTCGTACTGCCACTCGCCCCACATGTCGAACACGCGCACGTCGTCGGCGTAGAGCGCGGCGAGGGCGTCGACGTCCTTCGCATGCACCGCGGACCGGTAGGCGCCGAGCGCCTGCATCACGACTTCCAGGGCGAAGCTCATCGGGACTCTCCGGGATTCGATGCGCGAGTATAGGAAGCCGGCGCGACGAGGGCGCTCAGGCCGCCGCGTCGTCGTTCGCGCCCTGCACGAGCCAGTCGCGGAACGTCCGCATCGCCGGGCTCACCGGGCGCGACTGCAGGCGCGTGAGCCAGTAGCGGCCGAGCAGCACGTCGAGCGCGAACGGCTGCATCAGGCGTTCGGTGCGCAAGGCGTCGCCGAACATCGAGACCGGCAGCAGCGCGACGCCCGCGCCGCGCTCCGCGGCGGCGGCCATCGCGATCGACGAATCGAAGATCGTGCCGCGCGGCAGCGGCGCGGGCAGATCGGCCGCGCTGAACCAGCGCGTCCATTCGTCGGCGCGGTACGAGCGCAGCAGCGTCTCGCGCGCGAGGTCGGCCGGCGCATGCAGGCGGCGCGCGATCTCGGGGCAGCAGACCGGCGACAGCGGCGCCGCGAGCAACGGCTCGGCAGCGGTGCCGTGCCAGGCGCCGTCGCCGAAGCGGATCGCGTAGTCGAGGCCCTCGGCGGCGAGGTCGACGCGGTTGTTGTTGGTCAGCAGGCGCAGGTCGATCGACGGCTGGTCGCGCTGGAACGCCGCCAGCCGCGGCAGCAGCCAGCCGACCGCGAACGTGCCGACGCAGGCCACCGTCAGCACCTCGACCTTCAGGCCGCCCTCGAGCTGCTCCAGCACGCCGCGCATGCGCTCGAAGCTGTCGCTCAGCGCGGGCAGCAGCGCGGTGCCCTCGTCGGTCAGCGCGAGGCCGCGCGGCAGGCGGCGGAACAGCGGCACACCCAGGCGCTCCTCGAGGTTCTTCACCTGCGCGCTGACGGCGTTCTGCGTGACGTGCAACTCCATCGCCGCGCGCGTGAAGCTGAGGTGGCGCGCCGAGGCCTCGAAGGCGCGCAAGGCGTTCAGGGGAAGCTGCATGCCCCAGATTATCTGTGGTCACGCCCACGAATTCAGCGTTTGAGCGATGAAGGCGGCGTCGTTATCGTCCATCCCCATCGAGACGGACGCACAGGGAAGAACGATGCAACGACGACACTTCAACACCGGCCTGGCGCTCGCGCTCGGCTTCGCGCTCGATCGCGCCATCGGCCAGAAAATCCTGGGGCCGGTGCCCGACAGCTGGCGCGCGATCGAGAAGAGCTCGCAAGGCCGGCTGGGCGTCGCGGTGCTCGACACCGCCACCGGCCTGACCACCGGCCACCGCCTCGACGAGCGCTTCGCGATGTGCAGCACCTTCAAGTGGCTGCTCGCGTCGGCCGTGCTGCAGCGGGTGGCGGACGGCCAGGAGCGGCTCGATCGCCGCATCGTGTTCGGGCGCGACGCGCTGCTCGAGTACGCCCCGACGGCAGAGAAGCACGTCGGCGGCGACGGCATGAGCGTCGCCGAACTGTGCGAGGCCGCGGTCACGCTGAGCGACAACACCGCCGCCAACCTGCTGCTCGCGGCCGTCGGCGGCCCGGCCGCGGTCACGCGCGAGGCGCGGCGGCTCGGCGACCAGGTGACGCGCCTCGACCGCATCGAGCCCGCGCTTAACGTCGTCAAAGCGGGCGACCTGCGCGACACGACGACGCCGCGCGCGATGGCCGCCGCGCTGCGCCGCGCCGTGCTCGGCGACGGCCTGCCGGACGCCGGTCGCGCGCAACTCGTGGCGTGGCTGACGGCGACGCAGACCGGCCTGCAGCGCCTGCGCGGCGGCATCCCGCCGGACTGGCGCGGCGCCGACAAGACGGGCACGTGGGGCGGCGCGAAGCACGGCAACGTCTCCAACGACGTCGCGATCCTGTGGCCGCCGCAGCGCGCGCCGCTGGTCGTCTCGGCCTTCCTCGCCGATTGCGACGCGGACGGCCCGCATCGCGACGCCACGCTGGCGCAGGTCGCGCGCGTCGTCGTCGCGCAGGTGCACGCGTCGGGCCCGATCACGAAGGCGCAGTGAGGCGGCCCGGCCTCCAGTTCCTCAGGGCAGCGCGGTCGCGGCGAGCGCCTCGACCAGCCGGCGGTCGAACTCCTCCGGCTCCTGGATCTGCGGCGTGTGGCCGAGGCCGGGGAACTCGATCAGCCGCGCGTGCGGGATCGCGGCCGCGGCCTCCTTGCCCAGCACATCGTAGTGGCCGAGGCGCGCCTTGACCTCGGGCGGCGCGATGTCGCTGCCGATGGCGGTGATGTCGGCGGTGCCGATCATCAGCACGGTCGGCACCTTCAGCAGCGGGAATTCGTAGACGACCGGCTGCGTCATCAGCATGTCGTAGATCAACGCCGAGTTCCACGCGACGATCTCGTGCCCGGGCCCCGCGTTCAGGCCGGCGAGCATGTCGACCCAGCGCTCGTACTCGGGCTTCCACCGGTTCACGTAATAGGTCTTCAGCTCGTACTGGCGGATGGCGTCGGCCGACTGCTTCAGCTCGCGCGCGTACCAGTCGTCGACGCTGCGCGCGGGCACGCCCACCGCCTTCCAGTCCTCGAGCCCGACCGGGTTGACGAGCACGAGCGTGTCGACGGACGCCGGAACCATCAGGGCGTATCGCACCGCGATCATGCCGCCGGTCGAATGCGCGACCAGCACCGCGCGCCGCACGCCGAGCGACTTCAGCAAGGCGTCGGTGTTCGCGGCGAGCTGCTGGAACGAATACTGGTAGCGCGGCGGCTTGGTCGACGCGCAGAAGCCGACCTGGTCGGGCACGACCACGCGGTAGCCCGCCGCCGCCAGCGACGCGATCTGGTGCTCCCAGGTCGCGCCGCAGAAGTTCTTGCCGTGCATCAGCACCGCCGTCCGCCCGTTCGGCTGGCCTTGGGCGGGGACGTCCATGTACGCCATCTGCAGTGCCTGCCCCTGCGACGTGAACGCGAAGTGCCGCAGCGGATACGGATAGGCGAAGCCCTGCAGTTCGGGGCCGTAGGCGGGCGGCGGCGCCGGGGCCTGCGCCGACGCGACGCCGCTGAAGAGCGCGCTCGCGAGCAACGCGACGGACAGGGATCGACGCATGACGGCCTCCAGGATGACGGATGGCCCAGCATGCGGCATGAACGATGCCCGCGTGTTTCAGGCCTCGTCGAGCTCGCGCGCGAGCGTGGCGACGAGCGCCGCCGCCGGCATCGCGCGCGCGAGCGGCGCGCCCTGCCCGGCCCAGTGCGCGCCGAAGCCCGGCTCGCCCGCCGCCTTCGCCGCGGCGTTCAGCGCCTTGCCCGCGTCATACGCGATGGGGTATGCGGGCACCGCGGCGTCGGGCACGCCGGCGCCGAGCGCGGCGAAGCGGTTCGCGAGCACGCGCGCGGGGCGGCCGGAGATCGCGCGCGTCATCACGGTGTGTTCGCCCGCCGGCCCGGCGAGCAGCGCGCGGTGCGTCGGATCGGCCAGCGACTCGTCGCTCGCGACGAACGCCGTCCCGAGCTGCGCGGCGCCCGCGCCGAGCTTCAACGCCGCGGCGATGCCGGTGCCGTCCATGATGCCGCCCGCCGCGATCACGGGCCGACCGGACTGCCGCACGAGCAGGCGCGTGAGCGCGAGCGTGCCGAGGCCGTCGTCCGCGGCGTCGGGATCGAACACGCCGCGGTGGCCGCCGGCCTCGACGCCCTGCGCGACGATCGCGTCGACCCCCGCGTCGGCGATGGCGCGCGCCTCGCCAAGGTTCGTCGCGGTCGCCAGCAGCACGATGCCCGCGCGGCGCAGCGCGTCGATCGCGGCCTGCGGCGGCAACCCGAAATGGAAGCTCACGACGGCGGGGCGCGCCTGCAGCAGCACGCGCAGCATGTCGTCGTCCACCACGAAGCTCCTGTAGATCTCGCGCAGGCGCACGGGCGGCGCCGCGCCCGCGCGCGCGAACTCGGGCGCCAGGCGCTCGATCCACGCCGCCTCGCGCGCCGGGTCGGCCAGCGCGGGCCGGTGGCAGAACACGTTGACGTTGAACGGGCCGACCGGCTCGCCGAGGCGGGCGCGGACGTCGGCGATCATCGTCGCGGCGCCCGTGGCGTCGAGCGCTCCGACGCCGATCGAGCCGAGCCCGCCCGCGCGGGTCACGGCGGCGGCCATCGCGGCGGACGACGTGCCCGCCATCGGCGCCTGGATGATCGGCAGGCGGATGCCGAGCAGGCGCGTCAACGCCTGCGCCGAGTCGCTGGGGTTCATGCGGACCTCCGTCGTCGCGATGTCGAGGGCCCGGCGCTCAGCGGCCGGCGCTCTGGCCGCCGTCGACGTGCAGGATCTCGCCTGTCACGAAGCCGGCGGTTTCGAGGAACATCACCGCGCCGACGACGTCCGCCGCTTCGCCCATGCGGCCGACCGGATGCATGCCGGCGAGCGTGGCATGCTTCTCGGGCGCGTGCATCGGCGTCTTGATGATGCCGGGCGAGACCGCGTTGACGCGGATGCCGCGCTTCGCGTATTCGATCGCCAGCGACTTCGTCGCCGAGTTGATCCCGCCTTTCGTCAGCGACGCCAGCACCGACGGCACCTTCGAATTGGCGTGGTCGACCAGGCTCGTCGTGATGCTGACGACATGCCCGCAGTCGCGCTTCTCCATGTCCGCGATCGCGAATTGCGAGACGTTGAAGAAGCCGGCGAGATTGGTGCCGATGAAGGCCGCGTAGTCGTCGGCGGTGTAGCTCGTGAACGGCTTCGCGATGAAGATGCCGGCGTTGTTGACCAGCGTGTCGATGCGGCCGAAGCGCTCGACGCCTTGCGCGATCACGCGACGCGCGACATCGCGGTCGCCGATGTCGCCCGCGACCGCGAGCACGCCGTCGTCCGACGACGGCTTGATCGAGCGCGAGTTGGCGACGACGAGATAGTTGCGGTCGCGATACGCCTTGACGAGCGCCGCGCCGATGCCTTGCGATGCACCGGTGACGACGGCGACTTTCTGATGGGTGGACATGCGGATTCCTGGGTGTTCCGGACTGGATTGGCGAGGTCGGCGACGGTGTCGCGCCGATGTGAATCAGTCTATGGACACCGGGCGCTTTAGCGAATCCCCGCCGCGAGGCAGACACTCTTTCGCCTCGCGGTCGAATGCAGATCCGCCCTGCGGGGTCAGCCCGCCGTCTTGCTCGCGAGCTGCGCGAACGCGGGCCGCAGCCGCGGCACCGCGAAGTCGACGAAGGCACGCACCTTGGGCACCGACAGCCGCCCCTGCGGCGACACGAGGTGCACCGGCAGCGGCGGATGCTCGTCGCCCGCGAGCACGATCTCGAGCTGCCCCGCGGCCACTTCGCGCGCGAGGTGGTACGAGAACATGCGCGTGACGCCGCGGCCCTCGACGGCCGACGCGACTGCGCCGCGGATGCTGTTGACGATGAAGCGCGGCGCGAGCGACACCGAGCGCGGGATCGTCGAGCCGGGCAGCGGCGGGAAACTCCACGAGTCGAGGCCGAAATGCGTCATCGCGATGACCTGGTGCAGCGCGAGGTCGGACGGCTCGGCGATGCGCGGATGCTGCGCGAGATACCGCGGCGCCGCCGCGACGACGCGCCGCACCTCGCCGATGCGGATCGCGACCAGCGTGGAGTCGGCGAGGTGGGCGATGCGCAGCGCGACGTCGATGCCTTCGTCGATCAGGTTGGCCGGGCGGTCGAACAGGTGCAGTCGCACGGAGACCGCGGGGTACTCGTCCATGAACGCGTCGAGGATCGGCCGCACCAGGTCCTCGCCGGCCGCGACCGGTGCGGTGACCGTCAGCGTGCCGCGCGGCGCGGAGCGCTCGCCGGCCGCGACCATGTCGGCCTCCTCGAGGTCGATCAGGATGCGGCGGCACGCGACGGCGTAGCGCTCGCCGGCCTCGCTCAGCTTGATCGAGCGCGTCGTGCGGTGCAGCAGGTCGGCGCCGACGTGCGCCTCGAGGAACGCGATCGCGCGGCTCACGGCCGCGGGCGACTTGCCGAGCTTGCGGCCCGCCCCGGCCAGGCTGCCCTCGTTGAGCGCGGCCACGAACACCTTCATCGCGTCGATCCGATCCATCACCCTTCCCCGTTGCGCAAGACTGAGTGCCGCAGCATAGGCATTCCTCCGCGCGGCGGCAAACCATAGGATCGGATCGACCGCGCCACCGCGCGGACATTCGAAGGAACGCCATGTCGACCAACGCCACCGCCCCGACGCCGCATTCGCTGGAAGCGGGCGCCTGGCGCGCCACGTTCTCCGCGCTGTGCGCGAGCCTCGTGGGATTGGGCCTCGCGCGCTTCGCGTACACGCCGCTGCTGCCGGCGATCGTCGACGCACACTGGTTCGGCGCCGCCGAAGCGGCCTACCTCGGCGCGGCAAACCTCACGGGGTATCTGGCCGGCGCGCTGCTGGCCGGGCCGATGAGCGCACGCACGTCCGCGCCCGCGGTGCTGCGCGCGATGATGCTGCTCACCACCGTCGCGCTGTTCTCGTGCGCCTGGCCCGTCGACTTCGCGTGGTTCTTCGCGTGGCGCTTCGTCGCCGGACTGTCGGGCGGCGCGCTGATGGTGCTCGCCGCGCCCACCGTGCTGCCGCACGTCGCGCCCGCGCGGCGCGGGCTCGCGAGCGGCGCGATCTTCATGGGCGTCGGCCTCGGCATCGCGGCGTCGGGATCGCTCGTGCCGCTGCTGTTGCGCCAGGGCCTGACGCAGGCGTGGATCGGCCTCGGCGCGTTGTCCCTCGCGCTCACGGCGATCGCGTGGCGCGGCTGGCCCGCGGCGGGCGCGGCGTCGCCGAACCCGGCCGTGCACGCGCGCCCGCACGTGTCGCGCTCGCTGCCGGCCGGCGCCCTGCGCGCGGTCTACGCCGAGTACGCGCTCAATGCGGTCGGGCTCGTGCCGCACATGATCTTCCTCGTCGACTTCGTCGCGCGCGGCCTGCACCAGGGCCTCGCGGCCGGCGCGTCGATGTGGGTCGTGTTCGGCATCGCCGCGGTGTTCGGGCCGATCGCTGGCGGCCTGCTGGCCGATCGCACCGGATTCAAGGTCGCGCTGCGCACGGCGTTCGTGGCGCAGGCCGTCGCGGTGCTGCTGCCCGCGTTCGGCCTCGCCGGGCCGTGGCTGATCGTCTCCAGCATCGTGATGGGCGCGTCGACGCCGGGCATCGTCGGGCTCGTGCTGGGCCGGCTGCACGAGCTGCTCGCGCATCACCCGGCGGCGCAGAAAGGCGCGTGGAGCCGGGCGACGACGGCGTTCGCGGTGCTGCAGGCGGCGTCGGCGTACGGCATGTCGTGGCTGCTCGTGCACGGTGGCGGCGACTACACGCGGCTGTTCGCGCTCGCCGGCGCGGCGATCGTGCTGGCGCTGGTCGTCGACCTCGTTTCCGGCGCCGTTCGCCGCGAGCCCGCCTGAGTCAGAGTGTGCGCAGGAACGCGACGAGGTCGGCCTTCTCCTGGTCGGTGAAGCCGATCGAGAAGCGCGTGTCGTAGAAGTCGACGACCGCGCCCAGGTCGCTCGCGAAGCCGTTGTGGAAGTACGGCGCGCGCGTGGCGACCGCGCGCAGCACCGGCCCCTTGAAGCGGCCGATGTCGACCCACTTGCCGGTGACGAGCGCGCGGCCCGGATCGGTGGTCTGGATCGTCGCGCCCGTGGTCTTGTTGCGCAGCGTGTAGAGCGGCAGGTCGGGCGTGCGGCGCGACGCGTCGGTGAGGCCGATGTTCAGCGGCGCCGGCACCGAATGGTTGCCGCCGTTGGGCGTGTCGTGGCAGGTCGTGCAGGTGCCCGGGATCACCGGCAGGTGCAGGTCGTCGTTGAGGCCCGCGACGCCGACGATGGCGATCGGCTTGGTGTTGAACAAGGCCTCGCCACGCGCGACGGCGCGGCGCGCATCCATGCGGGCAGGCGTGTCGCCCGGCTGCGCGACCGGGTTGACCCACGCGGAGAACAGCGTCATCGCCGCCGGATCGAAGGCTGCGTGCGAGGCGTAGTCGCCCGCGAGCGCGTCGTTGACGCCGAAGTGGAACAGCACCTTGCTCGCGAGCACCGCGCCGCCGCGGCCACCCGCCGCGTCGAGCGGCCCGGCATCGGCGTCCACGATCTGCGCCGTGAACAGGCCGGTCTCGAAACTCACGATCGCCGCGCGCTGCGCATCGGTGAGCGGCACGGCACCTTGCGCGTGCTGCATCGTCGCGGTGTTCGCCTGGTCGAGCAGGTCGGACCGCATCGTGGCGAAGCAGGTCGTCGTGCCGGCCAGGCAGTCGTGCGACGCCGGATCCTTGAACGTCTCGCGGCCGTCCCACATCACGGTCGACAGCAACGGCAGGTTGGTGGTCGGCAGCGGCCGTCGATACAGCGACAGCTCCGCGGCGCTCGCGTAGCCATACGGATCGTCGACCGCGGCGAGCTCGAATTCGGCCGTCGGCGGCACCGCCATGCCGATGCGGATCAGCCCCTTCGTGAGCAGCATGCTGTAGGCGCGGCGCCGCGCGTCGAGCGTGCTGACGTCGGCGCGCGGCGAGTTCGCGCCGTCGACGAGCCGGAACACCGGATCGCTGCCGCCGGTCGCGTCGAAGCGCCGCTGCAGGCTCGCGGGCACGATCGTCCAGCCGTCGCCCTGCTGGTGGCAGGACGAGCAGCTGCGCCCGTTCGTGCCGAGGCTCTGGAAGAACGGGTTGGTCGTGTCGATCAGCAGGCGCGTGCTGTACGTGTCGGCCGCGCCCGTCGGGTTCGGCGCGGAGCGCGACCCGGGCGGCGCGGTCGTGCCGATCGGCGCGGAGGATGCGACGACGCACGCCGCGGCGGACGCGATGGCGACGGCGGAAACGATGAGACGGGAACGGTTCACGATGCCTCCGATCTGTTGTTGGTCGTGAGGCTTCGCAGCATCCGCTCGCCGCGTGCCGACTCCATCCCTCGTTCGGGCGGTCATCCCCAGTTCGCAGTGGGTCGCGCGGAGCGCGACGCCCGCTCAACCGACCGTCAACGACAACCGCGTTCGCTCGACCGCCCACGCGAGGGGCGCCACGATCGCGGCGATGACGCGGCCGGCCGTCGACCGCGACGCAAGCACCATGCACAGCGCGGGCAAGCCCATGAACATCGTGTCGTCCGCGCGCCAGGTCATGCGACGAGCGCCGGGCACACGCTCGAACACCGTGTCCGGCCCCGCGATCCATTGCAACGCGCGCGGTGGGATCGACGCCGCCGGCCCATGGAACGACACGTCGCCGCGCGCACGCGAAGCGCGTGACGCGCGTGACGCGCGCGCGCCAAGGATCTGCGCCAGCAGGGTCTCCAGGTCGATCGGCGCGGCCGAGCTGGTGGCGTGAACGAGCGACGCGGGCGCCGACGCGGTCGCGTCGATCGCGAGCAGCTCGCTGCGCGGACGGAGGTCGCCCGGCAAGCGCAGCGAGTGGACGAAGCCCAGGCGCTTCAGCATCACCAGCGTCCACCAGCCCGGATCCCACTCGCCTGCATAGAGTCCCAGCCGCGCGGAGCCCGGGAACGCATGGTGGTTGTTGTGCCAGCATTCGCCCATCGTCAGCAGCGAGGCCAGCCTGATGTTGCGGCCCTGCACGGCGGCGCCGCGCACCTCGTGGTGCATGCCGCCGACGTTGTGCGCGAAGAAGCCGATCAACCAGTGGCCGAACACGCCGGCGGTCACGCGCGCGCACACGCCCCAGATCACGAACGGCCACCCACCCAGAGCGAACAGCAACGCAGCCGGCGGGAGCTGTTGCAGCATCCACGTGCGTTCCAGGAAGCGGTAGAACCGATCGTCGGCGATACGCGGCTCGAGACGGATCCGAGGCGGGTCGGCCAGCCGCAGCTCGCAGTGCAGCTGCCACCACGCATCGACCCAGAAGCGGCGGCCGTGGCGCAGGTAGTCATGGCAATCGGGCAAGCGCTGCGCATAGTCGCGCAGCTCGTGCTGGCGCAGCAGCCCGAGCGGGCCGGCGAGGCCGACCTGCACGCCGGACCAGACCAGCGCGTACTCCAGCCACTTCGGGCACTGGAAGCTGTCGTGGATCAGCTTGCGGTGGCTGCCCAGGGAATGACCGAACAGCAGCACGAAGGCCGTCGCACCAACGAAGAGGCCGAAGGCCGTCCACGTGAACGTGATGACGCCTCCCACCACGGCCACGAGTGCCATGCCGATGAACCAGAGCGACTTGATCGGTGCGTAGTGCACCTCGCCGCGCAGGACGCAGTCGTCGCGTGGCGCGCTGACGCGGTGTCCCTCGAAGACACGGGATGGATGCACTGCGGTCGCTTGCATGGAAACCTCCGGGATGACATCACGCCTTCTTGCGTCGTGCGGCGAGCGCTTTCGATTCGCGCTTGAGCGGTCGTCCCACCGGGCACAGCTCGAGCGCGTAGCCCGTCAGGCTGTTGACCAGGCTGTCGCGGTTGAGCCGGTACATCACGAACTGGCCACGCCGCTCGCTCTGCACGAGGCCCGCGTTCTCCAGTACCGACAGGTGACGCGAGATGGCCGGCGCGCTCATCTCGAAACGCTGCGCGAGGTCGGACGTGCTGAGTTCGGCCTCGGCCAGGTGGGCCAGGATCTGCCGCCGCGGGCCGGAGGCGAGAGCGTCGAAGATCTTGTCGAGCGAGACCGTCATCGGATATCAACTATTAGCTAATTCGTTAATAGTTTATACCTTGGATGCACGCCGGCCGCAAGAGGCCACCGACCGCTCACCCTTCCCGCATCCCCAACCGCGCCTGCACCACCGCGCGATAGCGCCGGCTCAACGGCAGCCGCGTGCCGGCCGCGAGCACGACTTCCATGTCGCCGTCCAGCCCCGTCTCGAGCGCCTGCACGCGCGCGAGGTTGACGATGGCGGTGCGGTGGATGCGGCAGAAGCCGGCGGCGTCGAACTCGCTCTCGATCGCCGCCATGCTGCGACGGAGCGAGACCGTCTTCGCGCCGACGTGCAGGTCGACGCAGTAGTCGGCGGACTCGATCCAGTCGATGTCGGCGAGCGCGACGAACAGCACCTGGCGGCCGCTCTTGACGGACACGCGCTCGGGCGGCGTGGGGGCGGCGCGGCGGTCGATCTGCTCGCGGGCGCGCGCCAGCGCCAGGCCGAAGCGCGTGTCGTCGAAGGGCTTGAGCAGGTAGTCCAGCGCGCCGGCGTCGAAGGCGCGCAGCGCGTACTGGTCGTGCGCGGTGACGAAGACGATCGCGGGCGGCAGGTCGGCGCCGAGCTGCTCCAGCACGTCGAAGCCGTCGACCTCGGGCATCTGCACGTCGAGGAACACGAGGTCGGGCCGCTGCGCGCGGATCGCGGCGAGCGCCTCGGCGCCCGAGCCGCATTCGCCGACGAGCTCGACCTGCGGATCGCGCCGCAGCAGCACGCGCAGGTTCGCGAGCGCGAGCGGCTCGTCGTCGACGATCAGCGTGCGGATCGCGGGCATGCGGGCCATCGCGCGCGTCACGCCGCTTCGGCGAACGGCAGCGACAGCGTCACCAGCACGCCGCGCTGGTCGACATCGACGAGCGACAGCGACGCCGCGTCGCCATGCAGCCCGGCCAGGCGCTTGCGCACGTTCGCGAGGCCGATGGAGACGCCTTCGGCCAGCGTCCGCTCGCCGGGCGCGCGCAGGGGCGGGCCGTCGTTGTAGAGCGTGAGGACGAGGTGCTCGCGGGTGCGGAAGGCCGCGATCTCGACGGCGCCGGGCTGCACGCGCTGGCCGATGCCGTGCTTGATCGCGTTCTCGACGATGGGCTGCAGGATCAGGCGCGGCACGACGGCGCGGTCGAGGTCGGGGGCGACGTCGATGCGCACGTCGAGCCGGCTGCCGAGGCGCACCTTCTGGATGTCGAGGTACATCGTCGCGAAGCGCAGCTCCTCGACCAGCGAGGCCTGCTGCTCGCCCGACTCCACCAGCATGCGGCGCAGGAACTCGCTCACGCGCGCGATGGTCTCCACCGCGCGGTCGCTCTGGCCGTCGCGCACGAGGCCCGAGACGGCGTTGAGCGCGTTGAACAGGAAGTGCGGCTCGACCTGATGGCGCAGCGCGTCGAGCTGCGCCTTCGCGAGCTGCTCCGCGAGTTCCGCGGACTCCGCGCGCTGGCGCACGAGGCGCTCGCGCGAGACGAGCACGTAGCAGGCCATCAGCACGCAGTAGTACAGGATCAGCGAGACCAGCCAGTGGTCGTTGAGCTCGTTGCGCAGCACCGTCGCGAAGGGCGCGGGCGGCATGTCGGGCGTCCACGGATTGAGCACGACCTCGAGGCCGGCGAGCCACAGGCACGACACCCCGTTGATGCCCAGCCACGCGAGCGCGTGCGCGCCCCAGCTGCGCCATCGCACGCGGCGCCAGGTCAGCGGCAGGCGCGCGCCGAGCCACAGGATGAGCGGCGTCGCGAGCGCCCATGGCAGCCAGTCGAGGAACTGCAGCGCGAACAGCTTCGTCCACGCGTGGTGCATGTTCGCCGCGCGCATCACGATGAGGGTCTGCGTCGCCTCGAACAGGCCGACACCCGACCAGATCGCCGCGATCCACCCCCACTTCACGGACGATGCCGTCGACGCTTCCGATGTCATGGCCGCGATCGTACGCGCGCGCGACCGCCGCCCGCCAGCATCGTGCAGCGAACGGCGGCTTCCGTGCAGGCAACGGGC
>JASLEM010000147.1 GCA_030151165.1 Burkholderiaceae bacterium | reverse complement strand
CGGCGCGAGCACCAGCTTGCCGGCGTCGATCTTGGACAGGTCGAGGATGTCGTTGATGATGTCGAGCAGGTGCATCGCCGCGTCGCCGACCTTGGCGAGCCGGTCGGACGTCGTCGGGTCGTGCGCGTCGCGCAGCATCAGGTGCGTCAGGCCGATGATCACGTTCATCGGCGTGCGGATCTCGTGGCTCATGTTGGCGAGGAACGCCGACTTGGCCTGTGCCGCGTCCTCGGCGACGTCGCGCGCGGCCACCAGTTCCACGTTGAGCGTCTGCAGGTCGGCCTGCGCGCGCTTGGACGCCGTGATGTCGGAGGCGAGCACGAAGAAGCCGCGCACCTCGCCGCGCTGGCTGTCGGGGATGTACTGCACCTCCCAGATGCCGTGGCGGCCGTCGGCGCTGACCTCCTCGCTCTCGAACTTCTGCGGCGCGCCGGCCAGCGCGGCTTTCGAGAACGCGAGGCGCTCGGGCGAGCGGTCCTCGCCGAAGATCTCCACCGTCGTCTTGCCCAGCACCTGGTCCAGCGACTTGCCGAACCAGTCGCAATAGATCTTGTTGGCGAAGCGGCAGCGCTGCTCGCTGTCCCAGTACGCGACGCGCACCGGCAGGTTGTCGGCGATGCCGCGCGTGAACGATTCGGCCTGGATCAGCTTGGTGTTGAGCTCCTGCAGCCGGCGTTCGCTGCGGCGCATCTCGGTGACGTCGGTGGCGATGAAGAAGTAGCCGCGGATGTCGCCGTCGACCACGTCGGGCAGGCGGTAGATCCAGAAGTTGCCCACGCGCCCTTCCGCGCCGCGCATCTCGGACGGCGTGCCCATCGCCTCGCCGCGCAGCACCTTGGCGATCACTTCTTCCGGATTGGCCGCGATCACGTCGCCGACCGTCACGCGCAGGTCGCGGCCGATCAGCTCGTCGCGCGTCTTGCCGAACCAGTTCAGCCAGGCCCGGTTGGCGAACTGCAGGCGGCGTTCGCGGTCGATGTAGGCCAGCAGCGTGGGCTGGTGGTCGGTCATCGTCTGCGCGAAGTTCTCGCTCTCGATGCGCGCGGCCACCGCGGCCTCGAGTTCGCGCGTGCGCTCGTGCACGAGCTCCTCGAGGCGGTCGCGATGGCGCTCGAGCTCGGCGGCCGCGCGCTTGCGCTCGGCGACGTCGCGCAGCACGCCCAGCACCGCCGGCTGGTTCTGGTAGGTGGTGCGGTTGGCGACGAGCTCGAACTCGGCGACGCTGCCGTCCTTGCGCAGGAACTGCACCTCGTACGTGCGCACCGGCTCCGAGCCCGTGCCGACCCGGCCGCGGAAGCGCTCGTTCCACAGGTCGAGCAGGTCCGGCACGATGACGCGCTCGAACGGCAGGCCCGCGAACTCCTCGCGCTCGTAGCCCAGGCGCTCCAGCAGCAGCCGGTTGGCGTAGACGAAGCGGAAATCCTGCGCGACGAACACGCCGTCGGCCAGCGCGTCCATCAGCGTGCGGTTGGTGCTCTCGCTGACCCGCAGCGCCTCCTCGGTGCGGCGCGGCTCGGTGACGTCGGTCATCGACAGCAGCCCGCCCGTGATCTCGCCGCCGCCGTCGCGCAGCGGCTCGCAATTGACGTCCAGCCAGCGCACGCCGGTTTCGCCGACCTTCATGCCCAGCAGCATGTGGCGCACCGGCTCGCCGGTGGCCAGCACCACGGCGATCGGGATGCGCTCGGGCGGCACGAGCTCGCCGTCCGCGTCGATCGGCTGCCAGTCGGCGACCCTGTTGTGGCGCATCTGCTCGAACGTGGCGCCCAGCAGGCGCTCGGCCGCCGGGTTGACGCCCTTGAGCCGCGCCAGCTCGTCGAAGATCATCACGCCCTCGTTGAGCGACTCGATCATCGTGCGGTAGCGCGCCTCGCTGCCGCGCAGCGCGGCCATCGCGGCGCGCTGGCGGGAGATGTCGTGGAACACGCCCAGCATCGCCGGCCGCCCGTTCCAGTCGGTGCGGGTCGACGAGACGGCGAAGTGGCGCACGCGGCCGTCGGGCAGGCCGATGCGGTACTCGTTGTAGTCCTCGTCGACGCGTCCGGACACGATCGCGTCGTACGTGCCCGCCGGGCCATGGCGTTCGCCGTCGGACAGCAGCGACGCCGGATCGCTGCCCACGAGCTGCGAGGGCTCGCGACCGAGCATGCGCGCCGCACGCGGGTTCACGTAGGCAATGCGGCCGTCCTGCAGGATGGCGATGCCCGCAGCGACGTTCTCGATCACTTGTTGGAATGCGCCGCTCTCGGCCGCGTGGCCATCCGGTTCGCTCATCTGCTTGACACTCCCTGAGCCGCCCGGTCCAGGCATCGGCTCATTGGCCGGGCCTTGTCCAGGACAACGTTCAGGCCAGTTCACTCCGTTGGCCGCGGCGTGTCAAGCCATATAACCCTCTTCTTGAGCGCACTTGCGACGGGACAGCAGGCTCGCGGGGACACGGCGCCGCCACGCCTCCGCCTCAGGCGACGGTTAGTAGTAGCGGGCTACTTCAGGATTCGCGGCGCAGCAAGTAGACGGTGAAGCCGGTGCGCCCGCCGTCCTGCCACGACCGCTCGCAGCGCCAGTGCGCGGCATGCGCCATGTGGAGGAACTGCGACGGCGAATACTTGTAGCAGTTCTCCGTGTGGATCGTCTCGCCCGCGGCGAACGCGAACGTGCGGCCGCGCACGTGCACCTCGTGCGCGCGCTGGCTCACGAGGTGCATCTCGATGCGGCCCTGCTGCGGGTCGTGGCGCGCCAGGTGGCGGAAGTC
>JASLEM010000134.1 GCA_030151165.1 Burkholderiaceae bacterium | reverse complement strand
GTGATCGATGCGCACCACTTCGGCAGTGATGACTTCGCCGGAGCGCATTTCGCTGCTCTTCAGCGATTCCTCGAACATCGCGGCGAAGGAATCGGGCGCGAAATCGGTGATGGCTTGGGTCTTGGGCATTGAATTTCCTGGGATGGCCGGGCGTCTCGAAACGAAGGACGAAGAGAGCGCTGGCGGCTGTTGCGGTCCGGGAGGAGCGCAGGGTTAGAGTGGAAAGTTCACCGCTCCGGGCCGGATTTTCGGGTCCGTCCCGGATGCGAGAGCGCTGGGGCTCAGGCGGTGGGCTTGGCTTGCTTGCGGCGGTCGTTCCACAGGCCGAGCACGAAGTCGACGCAGGCGTCGATCGACATGCCGGAGTTGTCGAGCAACACCGCATCTTCGGCAGGCTTCAGGGGTGCGACGGCGCGATTCATGTCGCGCGCGTCCCGCGCCTGGAGTTCCGCGAGAAGACTGTCGATATTAGCAGAAATGCCCCTGGATTTCAATTGGTTATGCCGGCGGGCGGCCCGGGTCTCGACGCTGGCGGTCAGGAAGACCTTCAGCGGCGCGCCCGGGAACACGACGGTGCCCATGTCGCGGCCGTCGGCCACGAGGCCGGGCGGCTTGCGGAACGACAGCTGCAGCGCGTCCAGCGCGCGGCGCACGGCGGGGTGGGACGAGATCTTCGAGGCGAGGTTGCCCGTGGCCTCCAGGCGCAGTTCGTCCGAGACATCGGCGCCGGCCAGGAACGCGCGGTCGCCCTCGAAGCGCAGGTCGAGCGCGGCGGCGATCGCGGCGACGGCGGCCTCGTCGGTCGGCTCGGCGCCCGCGCGCTGCACCGCCAGCGCGGTCGCGCGGTAGAGCGCGCCGGAGTCGAGCAGCTCGAAGCCGAGGCGCTGCGCGACCAGCGACGCGAGCGTGCCCTTGCCGGACGCCGTCGGGCCGTCGATCGCGATCACCGGCACGTCGGCGGCATCGGCCTTCGAGAGCGAGAACATCGCCTCGAAGTAGTCGGGGAAGGTCTTGGCGACGCACTGCGGCTCGAGGATGCGCACCGGCACGGCCGGCGCGGCACCCGCCAGCGCATTGAACGCGGCCAGCGACAGGCACATCGCCATGCGGTGGTCGTCGTAGGTGCGGATCTCGCCGGCCCGCCAGGCGTCCTTCGAGCGGGGCGGCGTGACCTCGATGAAGTCCGCGCCCTCGACGACCTCGGCGCCCACCTTGCGCAGCTCGGCGGCCATCGCGGCGATGCGGTCGGTCTCCTTGACGCGCCAGCTCGCGATGTTCGTGAGCCGCGTGGGGCCGTCGGCGTAGAGCGCCATCACGGCCAGCGTCATCGCGGCGTCGGGGATGTGGTTGCAGTCGAGCGCGATCGCCTTGAGCGGCCACGCGCCGCGGCGCACCTCGAGCCAGCCGGCGCCGCCCTCGACCTGCGCGCCCATCGCGCGGGCGGCGTCGACGAAGCGGATGTCGCCCTGGATCGAGTCGAGCCCGACGCCCTCGATGCGCACCGGCGCGTCGACGGCGGCGAGCGCGCCGAGCGCCACGAAGTACGACGCCGACGACGCATCCGCCTCGACGTGGATCGCGCCCGGCGAACGGTACTGCGAGCCCTGCGGCAGCGTGAAGCGCGCGTACGGATGCGCGGCGTCGCGCTCGACGGCGATGCCGAAGCGCGCGAGCAGGTTCAGCGTGATGTCGACGTAGGGCTTGGAGATCAGCTCGCCGTCGACCGCGATCGTGACCGGGCCGTCGGCCGTGGCCAGCGGCAGCGCGAGCAGCAGCGCGGTCAGGAACTGGCTCGACACGTCGCCGCGCACGCGGATCGGCTCGGCCGTGCGCAGGTGGCCGGCCGTGCCGTCGCCGATCTTCAGCGGCGGGAAGCCGGTGTTGCCGAGATACCCGACGGGGCATCCGAGCTGGACGAGCGCGTCGACGAGGTCGCCGATCGGCCGCTCGTGCATGCGCGGCACGCCCGACAGCTCGAAGGTGCCGCCCTGCAGCGTCGCGAGCACGGCCAGCGCGGCGGTGAGCGGGCGCATCGCGGTGCCGGCGTTGCCGAGGAACAGCGCCGCCTGCTTCGTCGACAACGTGCCACCGATGCCGGTGACGCGCAGCACGGCGCCGTCGCGCTCCAGGCCAGAGCCGAGCGCCTCGAGCGCGGCGAGCATGACGCGCGTGTCGTCGGAGTCGAGCAGCTCGTGCACCGCCGTCGTGCCCGCGGCGAGGCCGGCGAGCAGCAGCACGCGGTTGGAGATGCTCTTCGAGCCGGGCAGGCACACGCGGCCGGCGGCCGATCGCAGGGGCGGGATGTCGAGGAAGGGGATCGCGTACATGGTCGGTCGGGGAGGGCGGTGCGGCGCCGGGCGCCGGCGCGGTGAGGCTACTTCTGCTTCCAGTTCGAACGGCCTTGCGCGGCCTCGCGGATCAGGTTCTCGATCAGGTCGGCGCGGCCTTCGCGCATCGCCGACTCGAACTGGAACAGCGTCGTCTTGAACTGCTCGGCCTGCGCGAGCACCTGGCCGCGGTTGGCGAGCAGGATGTCGCGCCAGACGGCCGGGTCGCTCGCGGCGATGCGCGTGAAGTCGCGGAAGCCCGGGCCGGCCAGCTCGAGGAACTGCTCGCCCTCGGGCTGGTGCGCGACCGACAGGTAAGACGCGAACGCCAGCAGGTGCGGCAGGTGGCTCACGGCGGCGAACGCGGCGTCGTGGGCCTCGGGCGTCATCGTGCGCACCTGCGCGCCGATGCCGGCCCACGCGGCGTGCGCGCGCTCGATCAGCGCCATGTCGGTCTCGGCGATCGGCGTCAGCACGACCTGGCAGTCCTGGTACAGCGTGGCGTCGGCGTGCGCGATGCCGGCCACTTCCTTGCCGGCGATCGGGTGTGCCGGCACGAAGCTCGGCAGGCGCTCCTTCAGCACGCGGCGCGCGGCGTCGACGACGTCGCCCTTGGTGCTGCCGACGTCCATGAACAGCGTGCTCGGCCGCACGAGGTGGCGGATCGCGCGGAACGTCGCCTCGGTCGCGGCGACGGGCACGGCCAGCAGCACGATGTCCGAGCCGGAGACGGCCAGCAGCGCCGAGTCGGCCGCCTGGTCGACGACGCCCATCTTCTGGGCCTGGATCACCGTCGACGGCGACTTGCTGTAGCCGACGACGTGCTTCACGAGGCCCGCGCGCTTCAATGCGAGGGCGAACGAGCCGCCCATCAATCCGCAGCCGATCAGGCCGAGCTGGTTGAACATGTGTTTCTTCGAATCAAGGCACGTCGAGGGTGAAAGCGCTTCACGGCATGCAGGAGGCCGCTCGCCGGCAGGCGGCGAACGCGTTTCGACGTGAACGGGGGACTTGCCGCGAAGCCGGACGAACTCCGGCGCCTGGCGACGACCTTCGATTCTAGCGGGGCGGCCGGCCGGCTCCGCGGCCGCGAAGGCGCTCGCCCGAAAAGTCGCGCGGCGCGGGCACGGGTTTCGCGGAGCAGCACAACTAGGGGCGTGCTCCCTAGTTCGGGGTCCCGCCCGCGTTGACCGGCCGTTCAGCTCGCGCACAGACTGCACGTTGCCCATTCAACAAGACATCGTCCGGAGGTTTTCGATGCAACGCACCCCCATCCTCGTCGCCGCGGCCCTGGCCGCGATCGCCGGCCTGGCCACCCTGTCCACCTCGGCGCAGGCCGCCGGCGGCATCAAGGCCGCGTACGTCGAGGAGGTCATCCCGGCCAAGACGTTCAGCGGCCACATGCAGGTGTTCAACAGCATCAGCACGGTGGGCCCCGGCGCCAACAGCGGCGTTCTGGGCATCACCAGCATCACGCTGACCAACTTCGACACCCAGCCGCAGCAGGTCTTCCTGTTCGTGCCGATCTTCTCGGGCGGCGGCTGCGGCAGCGCCAGCGTCGTCGGCGGCGCCAACCCGGAGATTCAGGTCTACGTGCAGCCGCAGTCCACGATGCACCTGACCTACCCGACGCCATTCGTGATCAACCCCGTCTCGGGCATCACCTGCATCGGGGCGGAGGTCACCACGATCCTGCACGGCGGCTCGGTCGAGATCGACATCAACGGCGTCGTCAACTGATCGGGCGCGTCCCGGCGCCTGGGCGCGCGAGGGCGGGGGTACGTCGCGGACGGGCGTAGGATGGGCGGGCATGGCGCAACGCGGGGACGTCCGCGCTGCCCGAGGCGACCCGATCCTTGACCGCCTGACCGACAAATCCTCCGAATGCGACAACTTTCCTGCCTCATCGCGGCGCTGACGATCGCCGGCTGCGCCGACCAGCCGGCGGCGCCGACCCAGGTCGCCGCCAACTCGGCCGAGGCGCCCGCGGCCGCGGCGTCGACGGCGTCGTACTGCCGCAAGGAGAAGACGACCGGCTCCAACCTGCCGCAGACGGTGTGCCACACGGCTTCGGCGGACGGCGCCGAGGACGCGGCGAGGGAGGCCACGCTGCGGGACATGCAGCGCCAGGGCGTGCAGCAGACGCAGCGCGCGCTCAACTCCTCGCATTGAGCATCGGGCCGGGCGGCCCGCGCCGCCTGGTCAGTGCACGTCGACCGGATACGTGCCGAGGATCTTGAAGAAGCCGCAGGCCTTGCGCAGTTCCTCGAGCGCGAGGCCCACGTTGGGCGTGTCGGGGTGGCCCTGGATGTCGACGTAGAAGTAGTACTCCCACTGGCCCGAGCGCGCGGGGCGCGACTCGAACTTCGTCATCGAGACGCCGTTGGCCTTCAGCGGCACGAGCATGTCGTGCAGGGCGCCGGGGCGGTTCGACACGGTCACGACCAGGCTGGTGCAGTCGTGGCCCGAGGCCTTCGGCGCGGGGTGGCGGTCGGTGTGCGTGACGACGGCGAAGCGCGTGCGGTTGTTCGCATCGTCCTGGATCGCCGGCGACACCACGTGCAGCCCGTACTCGCTGCCCGCGCGCAGGCTGGCGATCGCGGCGAGGTTGGGGTCGAGCGACGCGAGGCGCGCGCCCTCGGCGTTGCTCGCGACCGGCCGGCGTTCCGCGTGGGGCAGGTGGTCGTTGAGCCACATGTGGCACTGCGCGAGCGCCTGCGGGTGGGCGCAGACGGCGGAGATGCCTTCGAGCGAATTCGTCTTGCGCAGCAGGTTGTGGCGCACGAACAGGCTGGTCTCGCCGATGATGAACAGTGGCGTGACGAGGAACTGGTCGAGCGAGCGCGCGACCATGCCTTCGGTGGAGTTCTCCACCGGCACGACGCCGAAGTCGGCCGCGCCGGCGGTGGTGACGCGGAAGACCTCGTCCACGCTGGCGCACGGCACGCGCACGATCGACGATCCGAAGTAGCCGAGCGCGGCCTCCTCGCTGAACGTGCCGGCCGGGCCGAGGTAGGCGACGCGCGTGGGCGTCTCCAGCGCGCGGCAGGCGGACATGATCTCGCGCCAGATCGGCGCGATGTTCTCGGACTTCAGCGGCCCGGGGTTCACGGTCTTCAGGCCGTCGATGACCTGCGCCTCGCGCTCGGGTCGGAACGCGACCGAGCCCTCGCGCTTCTTCACCTCGCCGACCGTCTGCGCGAGCGCGGCGCGGCGGTTCAGCGCGGCGAGCAGCTCGCGGTCGAGGGCGTCGATCTGGTCGCGCAGCGCGAGCAGCTCGGGGTTCGGGGCGTTGTCGTCAGCCATGGCTTTTCTCGAACTCGCGCAGCCAGTCGACCAGGGCGCGCACGCCCTCGACCGGCATCGCGTTGTAGATCGACGCGCGCATGCCGCCGACGCTCTTGTGGCCCTTGAGCGCCAGCAGCCCGCGCTCCTTCGCGCCGGCGAGGAAGGCGGCGTCGAGCGATTCGTCGCGCAGGAAGAACGGCACGTTCATGCGCGAGCGCGAACCGGGCGCGACGCGGTTGACGTAGAAGCCGCTCGCGTCGAGCGCGGCGTAGAGCAGGGCGGCCTTCTCGGCGGCGAGGGCGTCCATCGCGGCCACGCCGCCGTTCGCCTTGAGCCACTTGAACGTGAGCCCCGCGACGTAGATCGCCCAGGTCGGCGGCGTGTTGAACATCGAGTCGTTGTCGGCCACGATGCGGTAGTCGAACGCGGACGGCGTGGCCGGCAACGCGTGGCCCAGCAGGTCGTCGCGCACGATCACGATCGTCAGCCCGGCCGGGCCGATGTTCTTCTGCGCGCCCGCGAACGCGAGGCCGACGCGCGACCAGTCGATCGTGCGCGAGAGGATGTGCGACGAGCAGTCGATGACCAGCGGCGCGTCGCTGCCGAGCGCCTTCAGGTCGGGCAGCGCGTGGAACTCGATGCCGTCGATCGTCTCGTTGGAGCAGAGGTGCAGGTAGCGCGCGCCCGCTCGCAGCCGCCACGTCGACGGATCGGGGATCGCGCTGTCGGCCGCGTCCGCGTTGCTCGCTGCAATGGCGACGTCCGCGTAGCGCTTCGCCTCCGCGATCGACTTCCGCGACCAGCTGCCGGTCTGCACGAAGTCGACCGGCCCGCCGCGCGACAGGTTCAGCGGGACGATCGCGTTCTCGCCCAGCCCGCCGCCCTGCATGAACAGGATGCGGAAGTTCGCCGGCACGGCCAGCAGCTCGCGCAGATCGGCCTGCGCGGCGGCGGCGATCTCCATGAACTCCTTGCCGCGATGGCTCATCTCCATCACGCCGACGCCGCAGCCATGCCAGTCCAGCATGTCGGCCGCGGCTTCGCGCAATACGGCCTCGGGTATCGCCGCCGGACCCGGCGCAAAGTTGTACGGACGGGTGCGGCCGGACATGGCGTCAGGCTGCCGGGGTGTCGCCGCCGTCGGACGGCGTCTCGCCTTCGGCGCCGTTGTCGGCGCTGTCGACGTTGGCGTCGTTCTCGACGATGCGCTGCAGGCCCGAAAGCTTGGAGCCGTCGTCGAGCGCGATCAGCGTCACGCCCTGCGTCGCGCGGCCGAGCTCGCGCACCTCGCTGATGCGGGTGCGCACGAGCACGCCCTTGTCGGTGATCAGCATGATCTCGTCGTTCGGACGCACCAGCGTGGCGGCGACGACCTTGCCGTTGCGCTCGCTCTGCTGGATCGCGATCATGCCCTTCGTGCCGCGGCCGTGGCGCGTGTACTCGACGATCGAGGTGCGCTTGCCGTAGCCGTTCTCGGTCGCGGTGAGCACGCTCTGCGTCTCGTCCTCGGCCACCAGCATCGCGATGACCGTCTGGCCGGCCTCGAGCGTCATGCCCTTCACGCCGCGCGAGGTGCGGCCGTGCGGCGTCACGTCGGCTTCGTCGAAGCGCACGGCCTTGCCGCCGTCGGAGAACAGCATCACGTCGTGCTGGCCGTCGGTCAGCGCGGCGCCGATCAGGTGGTCGCCCTCGTCGAGGTTGACCGCGATGATGCCGGCCTTGCGCGGGTTGCTGAAGTCGTCCAGCGGCGTCTTCTTGACGGTACCGAGCGCGGTCGACATGAAGATGAAGTGATCCGACGGGAACGAGCGGAACTCGCCCGTGATCGGCAGCACGACGGTGATCTTCTCGTCCTTCTGCAGCGGGAACATGTTGACGATCGGCTTGCCGCGCGAGTTGCGGCCGCCCTGCGGCACTTCCCAGACCTTGAGCCAGTAGACGCGGCCGGCGTCGGAGAAGCACAGGATCCAGTCGTGCGTGTTCGCGATGAACAGCTGGTCGACCCAGTCGTCTTCCTTCGTCTGCGTGGCCTGCTTGCCGCGGCCGCCGCGGCGTTGCGAGCGGTACTCGGCGAGCGGCTGGCTCTTGAAGTAGCCGGTGTGGCTCAGCGTGACGACCATGTCGGTCGGCGTGATCAGGTCCTCGGTGCCGAGCTCCTGCACGTTGTGCTCGATGTGGCTGCGGCGCGCGGCCAGCTTGTGCGTGCCGAACTCTTCCTTCAGCTTCAGCAGCTCGTCGCTGATGATCGTCGTGACGCGTTCCTTCTTCGCGAGGATGTCGAGCAGGTCGGCGATCTCCGCCATGACTTCCTTGTACTCGCCGACGATCTTGTCCTGCTCCAGGCCGGTCAGGCGCTGCAGGCGCATCTGCAGGATTTCCTGCGCTTGCGTGTCGGAGAGGCGGTACAGGCCGTCGCCCTGCAGGCCGTAGTGGTCGGGCAGGCCGTCCGGGCGGAAGGCGGCGGGGCCGGCGGCGTTGTCGCTCGCGGCGCGCGTGAGCATCTCGCGCACGAGCGACGAATCCCAGCCGCGCGACATCAGCGCCGTCTTGGCGACCGGCGGCGTCGGCGACTCCTTGATCAGCGCGATGAAGTCGTCGATGTTGGCGAGCGCGACGGCCAGGCCTTCGAGCACGTGGCCGCGCTCGCGCGCCTTCTTCAGCTCGTAGACGGTGCGGCGCGTCACCACTTCGCGGCGGTGCTCCAGGAACACCGCGATCAGCAGCTTCAGGTTGCAGACCTTCGGCTGGCCGTCGATCAGCGCCACCATGTTCATGCCGAACGTG
>JASLEM010000130.1 GCA_030151165.1 Burkholderiaceae bacterium | reverse complement strand
CGATGTGGTCGGAGTCGTTGATCCAGCCGTCGTAGATCGACTTGCCGGACTGCATCGAGGTCTGCAGCTTCTCGACGACGTCGCCCTCCTGCATGATCTCGTGCTTGACCTTGATGCCGGTGATCTCCTCGAAGGCCTTGGCCAGCGTCTTCGATTCGTACTCGTGCACGGTCAGCGCCTCGGACACCACCGAAATCTGCGTCACGCCCTTGGCCTTGAGCTTGGCCGCCGCGTCGATGAACCACTTCATCTCGGCCATCTGCTGATCCTTGGTCAGCGTGGACGGCTGGAATTCGCTGTCGATCCATTTCTTCGCTTCGGCTTCTCCGGCCCACACGCTCTGGCCGAGGGCCAGGGCGGCGGCGGCGAAGGCCACGGCATGCAAGCGGTATTTCATCTTTGTCTCCTGTGTGCCTTCCCGTTGAACTACCAAGCGCCGGCTGGGAAGGTCTGGCCGGTGCCCTCTCTCTTTGGAAAAACCAGGTGCTCAGCCGGCCAGCCCCTCGGGGGCGGCGAGCGAAGCGCGCGGGGCCAACATCTATCCCTTGCGCATCACCAAAGCCAGCAGCGCCATCGACACGCCGAAGCTGATCCAGATCGACGGCTCCTGCTCGAGGTTGAACCACGCCATCGCCTTCTCGCTGACCGCGACGAAGCCGAGGTTGACCCACGCCGCCAGCATCAGGCCGATGAACAGCCGATCGCCGCGCGTCGTCGAGATCGGCAGCCAGCCGCGACGCATCGTCGTCGGCGACCGGATCTCCCACACCGTCATCACCACCAGCATCAGGACGATGCAGCTGAAGAACACCGCCACGGGCAGGGTCCAGGCCATCCATTCGAACATCAGGAATACCTCCTCGTTGAACGCAGAGCAGCTCCGAGGCCGGCGCGCGCTCGGCCGCTCCGGAGCAAGCCGGCCAGCCCCCGCGGGGGGCGGCGAGCGAAGCGAGCGGGGGTCGTCATACTCTGCCCATCGCGAAACCCTTCGCGATGTAGTTGCGCACGAACCAGATCACGATCGCGCCGGGCACGATCGTCAGCACGCCGGCGGCGGCGAGCGTGCCCCAGTCCATGCCGGAGGCCGACACCGTGCGCGTCATCACCGCCACGATCGGCAGCGCGTTGGCGCTGGTCAGCGTGCGGGCCATCAGCAGCTCGACCCAGCTGAACATGAAGCAGAAGAACGCCGCCACGCCGATGCCCGCCTTGATCAGCGGCACGAAGATCGTGAGGAAGAAGCGCGGGAACGAATACCCGTCGATGTAGGCCGTCTCGTCGATCTCGCGCGGGATCCCGCTCATGAAGCCTTCGAGGATCCACACCGCCAGCGGCACGTTGAACAGCAGGTGCGCGAGCGCGACGGCGATGTGCGTGTCGATCAGGCCCATCGTGCTGTACAGCTGGAAGAACGGCAGCAGGAAGACGGCCGGCGGCGTCATGCGGTTGGTCAGCAGCCAGAAGAACACCTGCCGGTCGCCGAGGAACGAGTAGCGCGAGAACGCGTACGCGGCCGGCAGCGCGACGACCAGCGAGATCGCCGTGTTGATCGCGACGTAGATCATCGAGTTGACGTAGCCCGAGTACCAGGACTCGTCGGTGAAGATCAGCTTGTAGTGGTCGAACGTGAAGTGCTTCGGCCACAGGCTGAACGCCGCGAGGATCTCCTCGTTCGTCTTGAACGACATGTTGACCATCCAGTACACCGGCAGGATGGCGAAGACGAGGTAGAGGATCAGGAACAGCGTGCGCTTCCTGAACTTGCGGTCATCCACGGCGGAGCCCTCCGGGCGAGGCCAGCCCCCTCGGGGGACGGTGAGCGAAGCGAACAGGGGTGGTCATGTCGTGGTTTCTCCCTCCGAGACCGTGCCGACGCGCTGCATCCACGTGTAGAGGACGAAGCACAGCAGCAGGATGATCAGGAAATAGATCAGCGAGAACGCCGCGGCGGGGCCGAGGTCGAACTGGCCGACGGCCTTCTGCGTGAGGTACTGCGACAGGAACGTCGTCGAGTTGCCCGGCCCGCCGCCGGTGAGCACGAAAGGCTCGGTGTAGATCATGAAGCTGTCCATGAAGCGCAGCAGCACCGCGATCATCAGCACGCCGCGCATCTTGGGCAGCTGGATGTAGCGGAAGACGGCGAACTTGCTCGCGCCGTCGATGCTCGCGGCCTGGTAGTAGGCATCGGGGATGGCGCGCAGGCCGGCGTAGCAGAGCAAGGCGACGAGCGGCGTCCAGTGCCACACGTCCATCGTCAGCACCGTGAGCCACGCGTGCGTCGGGTTGCCGGTGTAGTTGTAGTCGACACCCAGGCTGGCCAGCGTCGCGCCGAGCAGGCCGATGTCGGTGCGGCCGTAGATCTGCCAGATCGTGCCGACCACGTTCCACGGGATCAGCAGCGAGATCGCCACCAGCACGAGCACCGCTGACGACTTCCAGCCCTTGGCCGGCATCGCCAGCGCGAGGCCGATCCCCAGCGGGATCTCGACGAGCAGCACCGACAGCGAGAACGTGATCTGGCGGATCAGCGCGCTCTGCAGGTCGTCGTCGCGCATCACTTCCTTGAACCATTCGGTGCCGACGAACACTCGGCGCTCGGGCGAGATGATGTCCTGCACCGAGTAGTTCACCACCGTCATCAACGGCAGCACCGCGGAGAACGCGACGCACAGGACGACCGGCAGGATCATCAGCCAGGCCTTCTGGTTGACGGGCTTCATGCGTGCGCTCCTTGCGCGGCCTGCGCGGCGTGTGCGATCAACGTCTCGTCCTTGTAGAAACACGTGTGCGGGCCGTCGACCTGCAGCCAGACCGTCTCCCCCACGGCGGGGATCGCCTGGTGCGGCGAGAAGCGCGCGCGGATCGGCGCGGCGTCGGCGGCGGCGCCCTCGGCCCGGGCCGCGACCAGCCAGTAGGTGCCGATGTCCTGCGCCTGCGTGACGACGGCCGGCACCGCGCCGGCCTGGCCCGCGGCGGCGAGCGTGACGTACTCCGGGCGGACGCCCAGCAGCGTCGCGTGCGCGGCACGGCCCGCGGCGTCGGCGCCGAGCACCTTGCGGCCGGCCACCGTCAGCCCGTCGCTGCCCCACTGCGCCGGCAGGAAGTTCATGCCCGGCGAGCCGATGAAGTGGCCGACGAACGTGTGCTGCGGCCGCTCGAACAGCTCCGACGCGCTGCCGACCTGCACCGCGCGGCCGCGCGTCATCACCATCACCTGGTCGGCGAAGGTCAGCGCCTCGACCTGGTCGTGCGTCACGTAGATCAGCGTGAGCTTGAGCTCGTGGTGGATCTGCTTGAGCTTGCGCCGCAGCTGCCACTTGAGGTGCGGGTCGATGACGGTCAGCGGCTCGTCGAACAGCACCGCGCTGACGTCCTCGCGCACGAGGCCGCGACCGAGGGAGATCTTCTGCTTCGCGTCGGCGGCGAGGTTGGCGGCGCGCGCGTCGAGCTGGCCGTCGAGCTCCAGCATCTCGGCGATCCGCCCGACGCGCTGGCGGATCTTCTCGGCGCCGAGCCCGCGGTTGCGCAGCGGGAAGGCGAGGTTCTCGGCGACGGTCATCGTGTCGTAGATCACCGGGAACTGGAACACCTGCGCGATGTTGCGCTGCTCCGTCGGCAGATGCGTCACGTCGCGGTCGCCAAACAGCAGGCGGCCCTCGGAAGGGATGACCAGGCCGGAAATGATGTTGAGCAGCGTGGTCTTGCCGCAACCCGAG
>JASLEM010000109.1 GCA_030151165.1 Burkholderiaceae bacterium | reverse complement strand
GTGGTAGCGGATCACGCTGAACTCGCGCGGCAGGCCGGCGTAGACGCCCTCGCCGTCCGTCGTCAGCGTGCTCGCCTTGCCGTGCATCTGGCGCTGCGCGCGCACGATGCGCCCGCCGAGCGCCTGGCCGATGCTCTGGTGGCCGAGGCAGACGCCGAGGATGGGCATCCTGCCGATCAGCGCCTGGATCGCCGGCACGCACACGCCCGCCTCGGTCGGCGAGCACGGGCCCGGCGACAGCACGAGGTGGTCGGGCTTCAGCGCGCCGATCTCGTCGACGGTGATCTCGTCGTTGCGCACCACGCGCACGTCCTGGCCCAGTTCGCCGAAGTACTGGACGAGGTTGAAGGTGAAGGAATCGTAGTTGTCGATCATCAACAGCATCGGAAGCTCTTTTCGCTCGGGGTTTCGACCACGTGCGCGCCCGTCTCGGGGGAGCGCGGCGGCGCGCGGGTCTTCGGGTTCATCGTCGTGCGGCGGCGCCGGCCGCGCGGGCCGAGCACGCCTTGGGCCAGGGGCCTGCGCGGACGGCGGCACCGCCAGGGTGCGCGTCGCGTGCGGCCGCCGTCAGCGCCGGGAGATCAGCGCCAGGACGACGCCCGCCATCGCTCCGCGACCGCGCGAGCGCGGCGGGTGGCCGGCGACGGGCCGCGCAGGGGTGCGCGCGCGGCTTGGGCGTGGGGGCGAAGGCTGGGCAGCACGAGGAGAGGTGAGGCGGTCGAAGACCCATTATCACGCGAACGGCCCGGCGTGCTCATTGCACCACCGAGCCCCGAACCGAACCCTGGCGCGACTGGTAGGCCTTCAGCCGGTCGAGCTTGGCGGCGTACAGGTCGCGGTCGGTGCGCTTGACGGAATCGGCCAGCGCGATCGACAGCTCGCCGCGCGCCTCGTCCATCTGGCCCAGCGTGAAGTCGGCGATGGCGAGCCAGTAGTGGAACTCGTGATAGTCGGGGTCGCGCTTGATCTCGCGTTTGAAGAACTCGCGCGCCGCCTTCGCGTCGCCGGCCTGCAACGCCGCCTGCCCGCGATTGAAGAACCAGAACGGCGGGAACGGCTCGAGCGCCGCCACGCGCGACTCGTAGCCTTTCGCCTCGTCGTCGCGCCCGAGGCCGCGCAGGGCCTGCGCGTAGTTGCCCATCACGCGCGGGTTGTCCGGCTGCAGCAGCAGCGCGGCATCCAGCACCTGCTCGGCCCGTGCGAAGTTCCCGTGGCGCAGGTAGACGACGCCCAGCGTGTTGTACGCCGCCATGAACGACGGGTCGAGCCGGAGCGCCTCGCGGACGCGCCAGTAGGCGTCGTCGAGCTGGTTCGCGATCATCGCCTCGGCCGCGCGGTTGTTCATGTACATCGCGACGATCGTCTTCTCGCTGATCTCCTTCGTGTGCAGCGCCGCACCTTCTTCGGAGGGCATGAAGTCGACGGTGTAGCGGCCGAAGCGCTCGACCGTCGACTGCCGGTCGATCAGGTGGCGGTCGAGCTGCAGGTTCACGTGGCCGCTCATGAAGTACATGTTCCCGGCCCGGCTCCAGACCTCGTCCGTGCTGACCTGCTGGAACCGGACGTCGAGCCCCAGCGCCTGCGCGAAGGCGCCGGTCATCAGCACGAGCGACAGGCAGTTGCCCGAACGCGCGTCGAACGCCTGCGAGGCGTTGCGGGTGATCGTGGCCTCGTAGTCGAGCTGCAGCTTGCCATGGTCGTACAGCTCCTCCAGCAGCGCCCGGCGCAGGTCGTTCCGATGCGACGAGGGGAGGATGTTGGTCTCGATGTAGCGCTGCATCTGCGGCGACAGCTTCATCACGTCGGCCGGGTCGATCGGCTGCAGGGCGGGCGCGAAGAGCGCGTCGTCGAACAGCGCCACCGGCACCGCCCTGGCCGGCTCGGTGCTGGCGCAGGCCGCCAGCAGCCAGGGTGCGACGAACAGCGCGAGCCGTGCGGCGAAGCGGGCGCCCTTCGACGCCGATCCCGGGGCGCGGGCAACGTGGGCAGGATGGGAAGCACGATGCAGTGACATGGCGATCGACTCCTTGGATCGCGCCGGCCACGAGCAGCACGGCGCCGCAGGACGGACTATGCGCCGACCCGCGTCCGCGCGCCATGCGTGGAACTCCGGCCCGGCGCGGCGCGACGGCGCGCGCCCGTCAGAAACCTTCTTCGACCAGCTCCGCGGCGCGCAGCAGCGCCCGCGCCTTGGCCTCGGTCTCGCGCCACTCCATCTCGGGGATCGAGTCCGCGACCACGCCCGCCGCCGCCTGCACGTACAGCGTGTTGTTCTGCACGATGCCGGTGCGGATCGCGATCGCCACGTCCATGTCGCCGGCGAAGCTCAGGTAGCCGCACGCGCCGCCGTAGATGCCGCGCTTGACGGGCTCGAGCTCGTCGATGATCTCCATCGCGCGGATCTTGGGCGCGCCGCTGAGCGTGCCGGCCGGGAAGGTGGCGCGCAGCACGTCCATGTTGGTCAACCCCGGCTTGAGCAGGCCCTCGACGTTGCTGACGATGTGCATCACGTGCGAGTAGCGCTCGACGACGAACGCGTCGGTCACCTTGACGCTGCCGGTCTGCGTGATGCGGCCGATGTCGTTGCGCGCGAGGTCGATCAGCATCAGGTGCTCGGCGCGCTCCTTCGGATCCTCGAGCAGCTCCTTCTCGGCGGCGAGGTCGGCCTCGGGCGACGCCCCGCGCGGGCGCGTGCCGGCGAGCGGTCGGATCGTGACCTTCTCGCCCTCGTCGACATGCTCGTGGCGCACCAGGATCTCCGGCGACGAGCCGACGATCTGGAAGCCGCCCATGTCGTAGAAGTACATGTACGGGGAGGGGTTCAGCGAGCGCAGCGCGCGGTACAGG
>JASLEM010000089.1 GCA_030151165.1 Burkholderiaceae bacterium | reverse complement strand
GACCTCGTCGACCGACCGGTTGTGCCCGAGGTGGACGACTTCCGCGCCCATGCCCTGCAGGATGCGCCGCATGATGTTGATCGCGGCGTCGTGGCCGTCGAACAGGCTCGCGGCGGTGACGAAGCGCACCTTGTTGGTGGGGCGGTAGGCGGCGAGCGCCTTGAATTCAGCGGAAAGATCGGTCATGGCGATGAGGCGTCCGACGGGTTGAGACAGCGAGCCCGAAGTATCGAGCACAATTGACGTTTACGTAAACGTCAATTTGCACGACCGGATCGACGCGATGCGTCGGGTCGGGCGGCGGTGGCGACATCATCCTCCCGCCGTGGCACCGCGGCGACACCTGTGGGTTTCCACTATCCGCAACGTGCCCGGCCGCGCCGCCCGGGCTGATACCCTCGCGCACTGTGAGCTTCCTCGCCATCGACATCGGCAACACGCGCCTCAAGTGGGCGCTGTTCGACCACCCCACGCCAGGCCGGCAGCCGCTGAGCCATGGCGCCGTGTTCCTCGAGACGATCGACGAGCTCGCCGAGACCGACTGGGCCGCGCTCGCGCCGCCCACCCAGATGCTGGGCTGCGTGGTCGCCGGCGAGGCCGTGCGGCGGCGCGTCGAGGAACAGATGGAGCTGTGGGACGTCACGCCGCGCTGGGTCGTCTCCGCCACGGCCGAGGCCGGCGTCGTCAACGGCTACGACCACCCCTCGCGGCTCGGCGCCGACCGCTGGGTCGCGCTCGTCGGCACGCGGGCGCGCGTCCTGGCCGAGGCCGCCGCCAGCGGTTCGCCGCCCCGGCCGGCGCTGGTCGTGATGGTGGGGACGGCCGTGACGGTCGACGCGCTCGACGCCGACGGCCACTTCCTCGGCGGCCTGATCCTGCCGGGTTTCGGCCTGATGCTGCGCGCGCTCGAGATGGGCACCGCCGGGCTCAAGGTGCCCACCGGCGAGACGCACGAGTTCCCGACCAACACCAGCGACGCGCTGATGTCCGGCGGCGTCTTCGCGATCGCCGGCGCGGTCGAGCGCCAGTACAAGCGGCTCGCGGCACGTGCCGGCGTCGCGCCGCTGCTGCTCATCACCGGCGGCGCGGCCGTCAAGCTGGCGCCGGCGCTCGACCTGCAGTTCGAGATCGTCGACAGCCTGCTCTTCGAGGGCCTGCTCGGCATAGAAGCGGCCCGGGCCCCTCGGTGAGAGCGGCGCGGGCCGGCGAGCCGGCCGCGCGAGGCGGCCGGCGCTGGGATGTTGCCCCGTCGGGGCTCAGAACCCGTAGGAAGCGCCCAGCGAGTACGTGTTGACCACGCCCGAGGACGAGCCGAAGCCCGGCACCTGCGTCGTCAGGCGCGTGTTGTCCCAGTCGGCTTCCAGCTTGACGTTGCGCGTGAGCGTGTAGTTCAGGCCCAGGCCGTAGTACGGGTGCCAGTCGTGCTTGGTGTACGAGCCGGAGGTGCCGTCGGCAAGGCTGAAGTCCTCCTTGCCCATGCCGTAGGCCGCGCCCAAGCGTGCGACGCCGCCCCAGCCGTTGCCGAAGTCCGGGCGGTAGGCCGCGCCCAGGCCCCAGTACGAATCCTTGGCCTTGGCGTTGCCCGCGGCGCTCGAGGCGTTGAAGTGCCCGAGGTCGAAGTAGGTCAGTTCGGCCGCGAACGGCGTGCCGGGCAGCTGGTAGCCGCCGTACACCTTCACGGCGGTGTCGTTCTTGTCGCAGCCGATGCTGGCGCCGGTCAGGTCGATGGCGCCGCAGCCGTGGTTCGCGTGGCTCAGGCCGACGTTGCCGCCGACGTAGAGGCCGGCGGCCGGCGACGTCTGCGAGAAGGCGGCGCCGCTCGCGAAGGCGGTCAGGGCCAGGGTGGCTGCAATCAGTTTTCGGTTCACGGTGAAATCCTCAAATGAAAAGCACTCCGAAGAGCGATGAGGAATTCTAATCATGGGTTTTCACCTACTTCCTGAATATGTAGGTCAGGAGCAACGGGATTTGGTGAACCCTGGGTAAAGGCCGGTTTACGATAATATTTGTATCGATCGGGAACTTTCCACCCCCTGCAAGACACCGCGAATATCCCATATCAACAGGCCTTGAAACGAGTGTGACCGCTCGCATATCGCGAATGCCGACGCCTGGTCAAGGTTGATATTCGAGCTCGCCCGAAATTCTCACCGCGGAAAACTGTCGTGTCGCAGAAAGTTCCGTAGATAATAATATCTCCGCCGGCGACAGGGCCATCCGGGATATCAGACGGCGGCAGCGAACGCCGCCACGGCACGCCGCGTCTCCCGACGCCGCGTGCGCGGCCGGCGTCGCGCCGGCCGCGAGAACCGACGCTTCAGAGGATGAAGCGCGACAGGTCTTCGTTGCGCGCCAGCTCGGTGAGGCGCGCGCCGACGGTGTCGGCGTCGATCGTGATCGTCTGGCCGCCGCGGTTCGGGGCGTCGTAGCTGATCTCCTCGAGCAGCCGCTCCATCACCGTGGCGAGCCGGCGCGCGCCGATGTTCTCGGTGCGCTCGTTGACGTCGAACGCGATCTGCGCAATCCGGCGCACGCTGTCCGGCGCGAACTCGACTGTCACGCCCTCGGTCGCGAGCAGCGCCTGGTACTGCTTGACGAGGCTCGCGTGCGTGCTGGTGAGGATGGCCTCGAAGTCGTCGACCGACAGCGCCTTCAGCTCGACGCGGATCGGGAAACGCCCCTGCAGCTCGGGAATCAGGTCGCTCGGGCGCGCGTAATGGAACGCGCCGGACGCGATGAACAGGATGTGGTCGGTCTTGACCATGCCGTACTTCGTGTTGACCGTCGTCCCTTCGACCAGCGGCAGCAGGTCGCGCTGCACGCCCTGGCGCGACACGTCGGTGCCCGAGCCCTCGGCACGCGCGGCGACCTTGTCGATCTCGTCGATGAACACGATCCCGTTCTGCTCGGCGTGCGCGACGGCCAGCGCGCGGATCTCCTCCTCGTTGACGCGCTTGCCGGCCTCTTCCTCGGCAAGCAGCTTCAGCGCCTCGTCGATGCGCAGCTTGCGCGGCTTCGCGCGCTGCTGGCCCATCTGCGCGAACATGCCCTTCAGCTGCTCGGCCATGTCCTCCATGCCGGGCGGCGTGAGGATGTCGGGGCCGGACTTGGCCTCGACCAGCTCGACCTCGATCTCCTTGTCGTCCAGCTGCCCCTCGCGCAGGCGCTTGCGCATGGTCTGGCGCGCGGTGTTGTCGGCGGCGGGGCCGGTGAGCGCGGCGCTGGTGCCGAAGCCCATGCCGCTGCCGCCGGAGGCCGAGCGCGCGGGCGGCACGAGGATGTCGAGCACGCGCTCCTCGGCGGCGTCCTCGGCCTGCACGCGGTGGCGCTTGACGGCGGCCTCGCGCTGCTCCTTGACGGCGACCTCGACGAGATCGCGCACGATGGTGTCGACGTCCTTGCCGACATAGCCGACCTCGGTGAAGCGCGTCGCCTCGACCTTGACGAACGGCGCGTCCGCGAGGCGCGCGAGGCGCCGCGCGATCTCGGTCTTGCCGACACCGGTCGGGCCGATCATCAGGATGTTCTTGGGCGTGATCTCGTGGCGCAGCTTCGCGTCGACCTGCTGGCGGCGCCAGCGGTTGCGCAGCGCGATCGCGACCGCGCGCTTGGCGTCCTGCTGGCCGACGATGTGGCGATCCAGCTCGGACACGATCTCCTGCGGTGTCATCGTCTGGCTCATAGAGAAACCTCCGTCCTGCGGACTGCGGTGCGAGCCCCCTTCGGAGCGGCCGGGCGTGGGCTCATTCCAATACCTCGATCGTGTGGTTCTGGTTCGTGTAGATGCAGAGGTCGCCGGCGATCTCGAGCGATTTCTTGACGATGTCGCGCGGCCCCAGCTCGGTGTTGCGCGCGAGCGCGAGCGCCGCGGCCTGCGCGTAGGCGCCGCCGGAGCCGATGGCGATGACGCCGCCCTCGGGTTCGAGCACGTCGCCGTTGCCGCTGATGATCAGCGAGGTGGTGCGGTCGGCGACCGCGAGCATCGCCTCGAGCTTGCGCAGCACGCGGTCGGTGCGCCAGTCGCGCGTCAGGTCGATGGCCGCGCGCGTCAGGTGGCCCTGGTGCTTCTCGAGCTTGGCCTCGAAGCGCTCGAACAGCGTGAACGCGTCGGCGGTCGCGCCGGCGAAGCCGGCGAGCACCTGGTCGCGGTAGAGCTTGCGCACCTTGCGGGCGGTCGCCTTGATGACGATGTGCCCGAGCGTGACCTGGCCGTCGCCGCCGATGGCGACATGCTCGCCGCGCCGCACGCTGACGATGGTGGTGCCGTGGAAGGATTCCATGATGAACTGGGTTGCTGACGGCTTCGGGAGCGCGCCGTCGGACCCCGATAGGTTGGGACGGCCCACAGCCTATCAAGTCGCCTGCCCGACAGGAATTGACCCGCCCGTCCGCGCGCCTTCCCGGCGCGGCGCTCAGTTCTTGCGGAGCTGGACCTTCGCGGTCTCGTTGATGCCCATCGCGCCGAACATCAGCGCGACGAGGCGGTGCGTCTCGTGGAACACGATCTCGCGGCCCTCGGCCTGGCGCATCGCGACCCAGTTCAGCAGGTCGCCGGCGGCGACGAAGTCGACGCGCATCAGCAGCGCGCACGAGATCCGGATCACGCGCGAGTCGCCGACCTGCGCCGTCAGCTTGCCGAGCAGCTCGCCCAGGTCGCCCGACAGCTGCCCCGCGAGCTCCACCGACGTGATCTGCACCGGCGCGGGCAGCGAATCGTCGCCCATCATCGAGGTGTCCATGAAGCTGGTCGTGGCCTCGCCGACGACCGACAGCGACAACGTGCGCGTGTTCTGCGACTCGCCCATCAGCGTCGCCTTGCAGCGCGCGTTCTCCCAGCTCGGCGGCGACACCTCGTAGGTGACGCAGTAGTCGATCGCGACCTCGTCGAACTGGTCGGGGCGGTGCGTCAGGCGCAAGGCCTCGAGGCGCAGCATCCAGTAGACCGGGTCGGCGTCGCGCACGCCGACGGGCGCGATGTCCTGCAGCACGCTGAACAGCTTCTCGCCGGCGATCCATTGCATCGTCAGCGCCTGGCTGGACCAGCCGACGAACAGCTTCTGCAGGCGCCCGGCGGCCTCGACGTCGATCGACGTCAGCGCCGTCCAGTCCATCACCCAGGGCGACGGCAGCTGCATCGACTGGGTGTCGAGGCGGTTGACGGCCTCCGGGTCAAGCACGGCCGGGCAGACCCAGCCGATGCCGCCGGACATGCGCTCCTTCGCCTCGGGCGTCTTCGTGGCCGCGGCGAGCAGCTTGGGCAGCGAGTACCACTGTGGCGCGGAGCGGTGGAAGCGCTCCACGTAGTCCATCGTGACCGTCTCGAACTTGGCCTGCTGGCCGATCGCGCGGTACAGGTCGAACAGCACGAGCCAGGTCTCGTCGTGCTCGCGGCGCTCGCCGCGCGGGCCGGTGAGCGCCTGCAGCGCGCGTTCGCAGCCCTGGAAATCGCCGCCGGCGAAGGCGATGACGGCTTCGTCGAGCGCCTCGTCGTGCACGACCTCGCTGACCTCGACGCGCTCGCCGCCGCCCAGGTCGACGGTGCTCTGCGCGACCGGCTGGGTGCGCGCGGCAGGCGCCGGCGCCGGTGCGCCGGAGGCGTACGGGTTCGATGCGGGGTGGGCGACGGCTGCCGGCGCGGCGATCGGCGTCGGCGTGAATTCGAGCGGCGCGCGATCCGGCGCCGGCGCGGCGACGTCGCCCAGCGGCGTCAGGTGCGCGGGCATCGTCTTCTCGAACGCGCTGTCGGGCGCCGCGTCCGGGCTCAGGTGCAGGTTCAGCGGGCCGCCGTCCAGGCGAGCGACGGTCTCGCTCTCGTCCGTGGGCGTCGTCTCGAGCGTGACGGGCACGGTGGGCGCGCCATCCTCGTCGTCGAAGATCGTCGTGGTCAGGATCGGGGGCGGCGGACCCGGCGGCAGGGCGGACGCCGTGCGCGGCGCCGGCTTCGGCGCGCCGCCGGCCGAGACGCCGGAGCTCGCGCCGACCATCTGCCGCTCGATCGCGTCGATCTTGGCCTTGATGCCGCTGGTCTGCACCGAGGACTGCGTCGAGCGCGCCTCGGTGTTCTCGTCCATGCGCGACGACTGCATCGTCAGCGCCTGCGCCTGGTCGCCCGAGAGGCCTTCGCGGCGGATGCGGCGCAGCGTGTCGAGCTCGCGCTTGCGCACGTAGTCGTTGCGGCGCTTGCGCTCGATCATGGCCTTCATCTCGGCCTTGTCGAACTCGGTCGGCCGGATCTCGGTGTCGCGCGGCGTCATGCCGACGAGCTCGCGCGCCGGCGCCGCCACCTTGCGCGCCATGCGGCGGAACAGGCCTCCGCTTTCGTCTTTACCGGACATGGGTGGGATGGATCATGCCGGTGGGAAGGCGGGGGTTGGTCGCGGGCGTTGGAGGCGGGGAAGCGTCGAGGCTCAGTCCCCGAACATCTTCTGCTTCATCTCGCGGCGCTGCTGCGCCTCGAGCGACAGCGTGGCCGTCGGGCGGGCGAGCAGGCGGCCCAGGCCGATCGGCTCGCCGGTCTCGTCGCAGTAGCCGTAGTCGCCGGCGTCGATGCGGCCGATGGACTGCGAGATCTTCTTGAGCAGCTTGCGTTCGCGGTCGCGCGTGCGCAACTCGAGCGCGTGCTCCTCCTCGATCGTCGCGCGGTCGGCGGGATCGGGGACGATGGAGGTGTCCTCGCGCAGGTGCTCGGTGGTCTCGCCGGCGTTGGACAGCAGGTCGTCCTTCAGGGCCTGGAGCTTGGTGCGGAAGAATTCGAGCTGCTTCTCCCCCATGTATTCGCTCTCGGGCATCGCAAGCAGTTCGGGCTCGGTCAGATCCTTGCCCGCCTTGGTCTTCCAGGCGGAAGCCAGCTTCGGGTCGGCGGCGGGAGATTTTGCGGCGTTCATCGGTTCTGTATCGGCCTTTGCTGAAGGCTTCTTGAGGGAGGGTGCCGGGGCGGAATCGCCGTCGGCGGAGCTGGAGACCTTGGTGGCCGGCTTGGCGCGCGACTTCGTCGCGACGGTTTCCGGATCGGAACCCGCGGCCGGGGCAGCGCTTTTAACCTGTGTCTTGGCCAGGGTGCTGGCCGGGGTCTTGGTCACGGTCGGTCTCCTCGCGGGGTGTCGCTCGGAAGGCTGTTATACCCGCTGCGGGCAACAGTTGAAAGCTGTCCGGGCGCGGGGCTGACCTTGCAAAAAGGCGGGCCGATTGTAGCCATGATGTTCATCCGAATACCAACTGGATTCGTGATTTGGCACACGGCGGGCCCGCCTGTTGTTGAGAAGCCGAAAAACCTTCCGAGACACCCCGCGCGATTGGCGCCGAACCTCTCCGGCGCTGCCGCTCACCCGTTGCCCGGAAACGTCAAGGGAGCGGTGGATCTGGCTTCGCCAGTCCGCTCGCGGCCGGCCCCTCGGGGGCAGCGACCGCCAGGGAGCGTGGGGCTCAGACCAGGCAGCCTTCGAGGCCCTGCAACAGGATTTCCTTGGGCAGGTCGATGCCGATGAACACCATCTTGTTGGTCTTCTTCTCGTTGGGCGCCCACTTCGGCCCCAGGTCGCTGCCCATCATCTGGTGCACGCCCTGGAAGATGACCTTCTTGTCGCTGCCCTTCATCCACAGCACGCCCTTGTAGCGCAGCATCTTCGGGCCGTAGACCTGGACGATCGCGCCGAGGAAGTCCTCGAGCTTGGTCGGGTTGAACGCCTTGTCCGAGCGGAAGACGAAGGACTTCACGTCGTCGTCGTGCGCGTGGTGGTGCGGGTGGTTGCAGGCCTCGCCCTCGGCGTGGTCATGGCCGGCGTGATCATGGTGATGATGGTCGCGGTCGTGCGAGTGGTCGTGCGAGTGGGCGTCGGCGTTCAGGAAATCGGGATCGATCTCCAGCGTCGTGTTCAGGTTGAAGCCCTTCAGGTCGAACACCTGCGAGATCGGCACCTCGCCGAAATGCACCTTCTGCTGCTTGGCGCGCGGGTTCATGTGGCGGATGCGGTGCTGCAGCGCCTCGACCGACGCCTCGTCAACCAGGTCCGTCTTGCTGATGAAGATCTGGTCGGCGAACCCGATCTGCAGGCGCGCTTCCTGGCGCGCATCCAGCTGTTCGTTGGCGTGCTTGGCGTCGACCAGCGTCAGCACGGAGTCGAGCAGGTAGCTCTCGGCGATCTCGTCGTCCATGAAGAAGGTCTGCGCGACCGGGCCCGGATCGGCCAGGCCGGTCGTCTCGATGACGACGCGCTCGAACTTCAGCTCGCCCTTGCGGCGGCGCTCGGCCAGGTCGGACAGCGTCGAGCGCAGGTCTTCCCGGATCGTGCAGCAGACGCAGCCGTTGGACAGCTGCATGATCTGCTCGGTCGTGTCGGAGACGAGGATCTCGTTGTCGATGTTCTCCTCGCCGAACTCGTTCTCGATCACGGCGATCTTCTGGCCGTGCATCTCGGTGAGGACGCGCTTCAGGAGCGTGGTCTTGCCCGAACCGAGGAAGCCGGTCAGGATCGTGGCGGGGATGAGCTTGTCGGACATGGTTCTCGGGGGTGTTCGTTGCGGTGCCTGCCGGGGAGCCCGGCAAACGCAGGCCGATTCGAGGCAGGCGCAGCAGATGAGGGCGGCGAACTCTGTTTCAAGCCGGGCGGGATGTCAAGGTAATCGGGTATTCTCGCGTCTCATCCACTCCCGACACCGCCATAGTGTCTGATCCCCAGACTGGTCGATCCGGCCGCCCCCATCGCGCGGGCGCCGAGGTCGACAAGCGCACGCTGTTCGAACGCCTGGTCGAGTTCCTTTCTCCCGGGCCCGATTCCCGCGCCGAATTGATCGAGACCCTGGCCGACGCCGAACAGCGCTCGCTCATCGAACCCGAATCCCGCGCGATGCTCGAGGGCGTCCTGCGCATGGCCGATCGCACGGCTGGCGACGTCATGGTCGCCGCGCCGCGCATGGACCTGCTGGCCATCGACGCCCCCTACGACGAGCTCCTGGCCGCCGTGATCGGCACCGGCCACTCCCGGTTCCCGGTCTACGAGGGCCAGCGCGAGAACATCCTCGGCACGCTCATGGCCAAGGACCTGCTCAAGCTGCAGCGCGCCCCGGAGCTGAACCTGCGCACGCTGCTGCGCCCGGCCGTCTTCGTGCCCGAATCCAAGGGCCTGAACGAGCTGCTGCGCGAGTTCCGCAGCAACCGCAACCACCTGGCGATCGTGATCGACGAGTTCGGCAACACCGCCGGCCTGATCACGATCGAGGACGTGCTGGAAGAGATCGTCGGCGAGATCGAGGACGAGTTCGACGACGCCGACGTCGACAGCGGCGTCTACGCGCTGGCCGACGGCAGCATGCGCGTGGCCGGCGACGTGACGATCGCGCAGGTCAACCAGGCCTTCGACGTCAAGCTGCCGGAAGACGCGTTCGACACCATCGGCGGCATCGTCGCCCACGAGCTGGGCCACGTGCCGCGGCGCGGCGAGGCGATGGAGATCGGCGGGCTGCACTTCACCGTGATGCTGACGCGCGGCGGCGCCGTGCGCTGGTTCAAGGTCACGCGCCCGCCGAACGACGGCTCGGCGCAACACTCCGACGAGCTCGGCGGGTGACCGGCGCGACGCGCAGCTCGCGCGCCCCGACCCGCGGCCTGCTCGCGCCGCTGCTGCCCGGCTGGGCGGGCGTCGCGCTCGCCGCGCTGGCCGGGGTGGCGCACGCGCTGTCGTTCGCGCCGATCGAGCTGTGGTGGCTGCAGATCCTGGCCACCGGCGCGCTGGTGGCGCTGCTGGTCGACGAATCGCCGCGCGCGGCCGCGTGGCGCGGCTGGGCGTTCGGCGTCGGCTGGCTGCTGGCGGGGCTGTGGTGGATCTACATCAGCCTTCACGTCTACGGCTTCCTGCCGGCGTGGCTGTCGGCCGCCGCGGTCGTGCTGCTGGCGGCGTTGCTGTCGCTCTACTACGCCCTCGCCGCCTGGGGCTGGGCGCGGATGCGGCGCGGGCGCCCGCTGGTCGACGCGCTGCTGTTCGCGGCCGTCTGGCTGCTCGCCGAGCTGGCGCGCGGCCAGGTGTTCACCGGCTTCCCGTGGATCGCCGGCGGCTACGCGCACACGTCGGGCGCGCTGAAGGCGTGGGCGCCGTACGTGGGCGTCTACGGCATCGGCGCGATCTCGGCCTGGATCGCGGCGGCCGCGGCCCTGACGATCGCCGCGTGGCAGGCCGGTCGCCGCCACGGCCTGGTCGCCGGGCCGGAGCGGACGGCGCTGGCGCTGAGCCCGCTGCTGGCGGCCCTGCTCGCGCTCGTGCTCGGGTTCGCGCTGCCGCAGGGTTTCACGAAGTCCACCGGCCTGCTCAGCGTCACGCTGCTGCAGACGAACATCGGCGAGGACGTGAAGTTCGACCCCGGCCACATCCGCGCCACCCTCGCCTGGCACCGCGACCGCTTCGACGCGGCCAGGGGGCAGCTGGTGGTCACGCCGGAGTCGTCGCTGCCCATCCTGCCCGACCAGATCCCGAAGGATCTCTGGCTCGACTACGAGCAGCCGTTCAGCAAGCCGGGCCACTCCGCGCTGGTGGGCATCTTCACCGGCGACGAGGACCACGGCTACACGAACACGCTCGTCGGCCTGGACATCCGCCACCACATGACCGACGGCAGCTACTACCACTACGGCAAGCGCCACCTGCTGCCGTTCGGCGAGTTCGCGCCACCCGGCTTCCAGTGGTTCATCGACCTGATGAAGATCCCGATCGGCGACCAGCGCAGCGGCGTCGACAAGGCGCCGTTCGAAGTCGCCGGCCAGCGCGTGCGCCCGCTGATCTGCTACGAGGATCTGTTCGGCGAGGACTTCGCCGACGGCATGGTCGGCCCGGCCGCGGCGACGGTGCTGGTCAACTCGACCAACCTCGCGTGGTTCGGCAAGCTCATGATCCAGGACCAGCACCTGCAGTTCTCGCGCATGCGCGCGCTCGAGTTCCAGCGCGGCCAGGTGCGCGCGACCAACACCGGCGCGACGGCGGTGATCGACTTCCACGGCGACGTCACCGCACGCCTGCCGCCGCGGATCGAGGGCCAGCTCGACGCGGTGGTCGAGGGCCGCAGCGGCGACACGCCGTACGCGGTGTGGGTCTCGAAATACCGGCTGTGGCCGCTGTGGGGCCTGGCGCTGGCGGTGCTGCTGGTCGGCGCGATGCTGGGCAAGCGCTGAGCCGCGGGCTTTCTGGCATCCTGAGGGGTCGCCTGACGACCGCCGGAGCCGCTTCATGAAGTCCTTCCCCCGTATCGCCGCATGGACCGCCCTGGCCGCGAGCGCGCTGCTTTCGGCCTGCGCGCTGCGGCCGTGGGTGCCGTCCGACGTCCACCCCGGCGACTCGCGCGACGACGTCATCCGCGTGATGGGCCCGCCGACCAACTCGTACGTGATGCCCGACGGCCATGCGCGCCTCGAGTACAACCACATGCCGTTCGGCAAGAAGACGTACATGATCGACTTCGACGCCGCCGGCCGCATGAAGAGCTGGGAGCAGGTGCTCGACGAGCACCACTTCATGGGCATCGTCGCGGGCATGAGCATGAGCGACGTCCAGCGCCTGATCGGCCCGCCGACCTACACGTACCACTACTTCCGGCCGAAGCCCGCCAACACCTGGCTGTACCGCTTCGAGGTGGTGCCGGCGTGCTCGCTGTTCGAGGTGTCGTTCGACGCCGCCACCGGCCTGGTGATCGACGGCGACTATCCGCCCGACCCGGCCTGCCCCGGCGAATTCGGGCGTTGACCGGCCTCCGGGCGGCGATCGATCGGGGCCCGCGCTCGCGGCGCGCCCTCCGCACGTAAAATCGCCCGTTCGACCGCCCGCGAGCCCTCGCGCGCGGCCCACGCCTCTCGCCCATCGGGCGCCTTCGATCGAGCCATGCTGACCTTCCAGCAAATCATTCTTCGCCTGCAGGACTACTGGGACAAGCAGGGCTGCGCGCTGCTGCAGCCCTACGACATGGAAGTCGGCGCCGGCACCAGCCACACCGCGACCTTCCTGCGCGCCCTCGGCCCCGAGCCCTGGAAGGCCGCCTACGTGCAACCGAGCCGCCGCCCGAAGGACGGCCGCTACGGCGAGAACCCGAACCGGCTGCAGCACTACTACCAGTACCAGGTCGTGCTCAAGCCCGCGCCCGCCAACATCCTCGAGCTGTACCTCGGCTCGCTGGAGGCGCTCGGCTTCGACCTGAAGAAGAACGACGTCCGCTTCGTCGAGGACGACTGGGAGAACCCGACGCTCGGCTGCTGGGGCCTCGGCTGGGAAGTCTGGCTGAACGGCATGGAAGTGACGCAGTTCACCTACTTCCAGCAGGTCGGC
>JASLEM010000050.1 GCA_030151165.1 Burkholderiaceae bacterium | reverse complement strand
GCTTGTTCTCGTCGCCGGGCGGCACGACGTGCGTCGAGTCGGTCATCGGACGGGCTCCGTCGCGGTCGTCATGGGCGTCTCCGAAGGGTCATTGTCGAGTGCGCTCCAGTGTCGGGCGCGGCGCGCGCGCGTCCGGTAGGCGCAACGGATCACCGCCTGTAGGACGGACAGCGGATGCGCGACCGTGGCCGACTGCCATAATCCGCGCGCACCCGGCCGCCGCCGGAACCGGAAACCCCGCGCCGATGTCCACGCCTCGCCCCCCCGACTCCCCCGCCGCGCTGCGCGTCCTGCTCGTGGACGACAACGTCGACGCGCTGGAGTCGATGGAGATCCTGCTGCAGGCCTTCGGCTACGAGGTCGCGACGGCCACGCACCCCGACATCGCGCTGAAGCTGATCGAGACCTTCGACCCGACGGTCGCCGTCGTCGACATCGGCCTGCCCGGCATGGACGGCTACCAGCTCGCCGCCGAGATCCGCCGGCGCCGCGCGGGCGCCCCGCTGCGGCTGATCGCCTTCACCGGCTACGGCGGCGCCGAGGACATCGCGCGCGCCAACGCCGCCGGGTTCGACGCCCACCTCGTCAAGCCGGTCGAGATCGACCGCCTGCTGGAAGTGCTGGTCGCCTGAGGCACCACGCCGGCGCGCTCGCCCCTGGTCGGGCGCTGCAACGCCGTGTTCGACGAACTGGCCGGTGGACCGGCGGCTTTTGCCGCGACCCGGATCCGGCGCGCCATCTACATTGGCGCAAATACATTTACACCATTGACCTGATCGATCGTGCGGCGTAGTGTGTCCGCTGGACTTCGAAGTCCCGGCCGCCGCGTGTGTCGATGACGCGGAAAGAACCGGGACGCGGGTCGACGGGAGGACTCGACGGCGCCAGCGCCGCGGGTCGGGAAGGAATGTCTTCTCCGCCGGCGGTCGGACGGAAAGACGTGGGAGACCAGGGAATGACAAGAATCTATCTGATCGACGACCACCTCATCGTGCGCGCGGGGCTTCGGGCATTGCTCGAGAGCGCCGGCCACACCATCGTCGGCGAAGGCGCCGACATCACGCAGGCCCTCTCGGAAGTGAACCGGATGGAGCCCGAGGTCGTGCTGCTCGACCTCCACCTCGACGGCCGCTCCGGATTCGAGGTGCTGGCCGAGTTGCAACGGCGCAACCTGTCGGCGCGCGTGATCGTGCTGTCGATGTCCGACCAGCCGCGCAACGTGGCCGAGGCGCTGCGCATGGGCGCGTCGGGCTACGTGCTCAAGGGCGCCGCGAGCACCGAGCTGCTCGCCGCGGTCGAGGCCGTCGCCCTCGGCCGCCGCTACCTCGGCGCCGGGCTCACCGACATCGCCGTCCAGGGCCTGACCACCGACGCCGACAAGGGCAGCACGCTGTCGCCGCGCGAACGCCAGATCCTCGTGATGGTCGCGCGCGGCAAGTCGAGCGCCGCGATCGGCGAGGAGCTGCACCTGTCGCCGAAGACGGTCGACACCTACCGCAGCCGCCTGATGGCCAAGCTGGAGCTGGCCGACGTGCCGGCCCTCGTGCGCTGGGCGCTGCGCGAGAAGCTGATCGACCTGGATGATTGAGCCCCACGGTCGCTGGCGCTCCCTGCCCCCGAGGGGCCGGCCGCGAGCTGACTGGCGAAGCCAGATCCGCCGCTCCCTTGAATTTCGCCAGGGCGGCCTCGAGCGGCAGCGCCGGTGAATTTGCCTCGTGTGCATGTGGTGCGGCCTCCTTGCGAGGCCGTTTTCCTTTTCAGTGGAGAACTCCTGACAGCGTAGTGAGTTGCCGACGATCAGGGGCGTCGCAATCCTGACGAGTCGGGTCGAGATGTCCCCACAGTCGGGCACTCATACACATTCGGTCACGTCCGAAAACGAGTGAGAGGGCAGTGCAATCGTGCGCTGCGTTGCATTCGAGACACCAGGGACGAGGACATGACCATGAACACGCAGATCCAGGCCGACGCAGCCCCCCGTGACAACGCCAGGCAGGACACCGGGTACGCCTGGCTCCGCGACGGCAACATGCCGCACACGCGGGAAGACCTGATCGCCGAGGTCGTCGCGCTGATCGCGCTGCTGTTCTCCCTCGGCATCGGCCTGCTGATCGCGATGCTGCCGGTGTCGGCGAAGGCCGCCACGCCGGCCGTCGCCGCGGCAGCCCCGGCGGCCGCCGCGTCCGCGCCGTCGCTCGAACTCGCGGCCTTCAAGATCGTCCCCGCCACGCAAGGCAAGCCGGAGCGCCTCGTGCCCGCCGCCGACGCCCGCGCCGGCGACCAGCTCGAATACCGGGCGGTGTATCGCAACCCGACCAACGCGGTGCTGCACCACGTGATGGTCACGGTGCCGGTGCCGGCCAACGGCGTCGAGTACATCCTCGAGTCCGCCTCGCCGAACGCCGACCTCGCGAGCACCGACGGCAAGACCTTCGCGCCGCTGCCGCTGATGCACGCCGAGTTCACGGCCGACGGCCACAACGTCATGAAGCCGGCGCCGGGCGCCGACTACCACTTCCTGCGCTGGGATCTCGGGGACGTCCCCGCCGGCGCCGTCCGCACCGTGCGCAGCCGCGTGCAGTTGCTGACCTCCACGGTCGCCTCGCGCTGACCGGCCCGCCACCCCCAGTCACCGCACCCACGCCGACCCGGCTGCACCGCCTCGAAAGAGGCGCAGTCGAGGCCGCCGCATGCACGCAACCCCAGGCCCTCCAGCCCTCCCGCACGTCGCCATGCCAGCAGGACACACCATGTACAACGACACTCTCCTCCGTCTGCGCACCGCCACCACCCGCGCCCTCGCCCTTCCGGCGCGGGCGCTCGTCCTGGCTTCGATCGTGCTGCTTCCGTTCGGCGCGCATGCGGCCAGCGCGGCCCCGGCCGGCGCGGTGATCGGCAACCAGGCGTCGGCGACGTACTCCGACGCGTCGTCGGTCAGCCGCACCGTCACCTCCAACACCGTCATCACGACGGTGCAGCAGGTCGGCAGCCTGACGCTCGCCGCCAACGGCGCGAAGACGATCTCCGCCGGCGGCCAGGTCTACTACCCGCAGACCCTCGTCAACACCGGCAACGGCAACGACAGCTTCCTGCTGACGGCCACCCAGTCCGGCGCGACGGCGTTCAGCTCCGTGCTGTTCTACGCCGACGCGAACGGCGACGGCATCCCCGACAACGCGACGCCGATCACGACGACCGGCCCGCTCGCCTCCGGCCAGACCTTCAAGTTCGTGGTCGCCGGCGTCGTGCCGTCGATCGCCGTCACCGGCACCACCAACGCGACGACCGTCACCGCGACCAGCGTGTTCGCGCCGGCCGTGACCGCGTCGGTGCTCGACACCACGACGATCTCCGGCCAGGCCGTCATCAACGTCACGCAGGCGATCGACCTCACGGCCGGCCCGTCGCCGTCGACCGGCCGCACGATCACCATCACGTACACCAACACCGGCAACGCGACCGCCACCGGCGTCACGCTGAACGACGCGATCCCGAGCGGCATGACCTATGTCGCCAACAGCGCGCGCTGGAGCGTGACGGGCGCCTCGACGGTGCTGACCGACGCCAACGCGGCCGACAACCAGGGCGGCATCGTCTGGGACTTCGGCGTGACCACCACCGGCAAGCCGACCGCGGTCATCGCGTCCGTCCCGCCCGGCGCCAGCGGCACCGTGACGTTCCAGGTCAACGTGAACCCGGGCCTCGCGCCCGGCGCGAACGCGGCCACCGCGATGACGGGCAGCTACGCCTACAACGACGGCTCGACCGGCGTTCCGGCGAGCGGCACCAACACCGTGCAGTACACGGTCAACCAGACGGCCGCCCTCACCTTCACCGGCACGACCGTCGCCAGCGCCCCGCAAGGCGGCAGCGTCTCGTTCCCGGACACCGTCACCAACACCGGCAACGGCGTCGACAGCTTCGACATCGTCATCGGCACCTCCACGTTCCCGGTCGGCACCACCTTCCAGCTGTTCCAGGCCGACGGCCTCACGCCGCTGCAGGACGCGAACGGCAACGGCATCCCCGACACCGGCCCGATGGCCGCGGGCGCCACGATGAACGTCGTCGTCAAGGCCGTGCTTCCCCCGGGCGCGACCGGCGGCCCGTTCACCGTGCAGCCCGTCGCCACCTCGCGCCTGGACACCACCAAGACCGCGACTGCGACCGACACGCTCACCGTCATCAGCAACAACGCCGTCGACCTGACCAACGACACGGCCGTGCCGGGCGCCAGCGGCGTCGGCGCGGGCCCGGAAGCCGCGGCCGTGCTGACCTCCAGCGTCAACCCGGGCGCCACGCTGCGCTTCCCGCTGATCGTCTCGAACGGCAGCGCCATCGCCGACGCGTTCGACCTGACCGCCGCCACCGACGCCGCGTTCTCCGCCGGCCTGCCCGCGGGCTGGACGGTGACGTTCCGCGACGCCAACGGCGCCATCATCACGACGACCGGCGTGCTCAACGCCGGCAACTCGAAGCCCGTGTTCGCCGACGTGTCGGTGCCCACCGGCTACGCCGCCGGCACGGTGCCGCTGTACTTCCGCGGCCTCTCGGCGGCCACCGGCGCGTCCGACCGCCTGCACGACGCCGTCACCGTCAACACGCTGCGCAGCCTGGTGATCACGCCGAACCACACCGGCCAGACCACCGCCGGCGGCACCGTCACCTACGTCCACACGATCACCAACACCGGCAACGTGCTAGAAGGCGACGGAACCGCCAGCACCGCGCTGCTCACGACGCTCGACGCCACCCCCGGCTTCACCACCGTCGTCTACTGGGACAAGAACAACAACGGCACGCTCGACGCCACCGATCCGGTCGTCACCTCGCTCGCGCAGCTGGTCGGCGGCACCAACGGCGCCAACACCACGGCCGGCCTCGCGCCGGGCAAGAGCGCGACGCTGATCGTCAAGGTCACGGCGCCGGCGAGCGCGTCCCCCGGCCTGGCCGACACGACCTCGCTGACCGTCACGGTGAGCGGCACGATCGGCGGCATCAACGCCCCGGCCGCGACCTTCGCCACCGACGCCACGTCCGTCGTCGGCTCGCAGGTCACGCTGGTCACGATGCAGTCGCTCGACGCGAACTGCGACGGCATCGCCGACACCTCGTTCTCGGTCAACGCCATCACCTCCGGCGCGCTGCCCAACGGCTGCATCCGCTACCAGGTGACCGCGACCAACGCCGGCCCGGTGGCCGTCACCGGCCTCGTGATCACCAACGCGACCCCGCCGCTGACGACGTACCACGCCGTCGTGCCCGCCGCGACGACGATCGGTACCGTCACCGCCCCCGCGGCCGGCGCGACCGGCAGCGTCCAGGCCACGGTCGGCACGCTGGCCCCGGGCCAGTCCGCGGTGCTCACGTTCGGCGTGCGCATCACGCCCTGACCGACACGCCCGACGACTGACGAAGGCGGCCCGGGCGGCCGCCTTCCCCTGACCACCCACCCTCCCGTCCGACGCCGATCCCGCCATGCTCCGAACGCCCGCCCCTCGCCAACGCCTCGCCCGCCTCGCGGCCCGCGTGGCGTCGGCCATCGGCGCGGCGATCACGGCCGGCGCGCTCCTCGTCGCGGCTGGCGCGAACGCGACGCCGGTCACGCAGAACGCCGAGTCGACCTCCAGCGGCAACACGATCACCGTCCAGGCGAACGCCACGTACCAGGACGGCACCCGCGTCGCCACGCTGCTGTCCAACGTCGTCACCGCGACGATCGACGTGCAGCCGCCGACGATCGACTTCTTCACCGACGCGACCTACACCCACACCGCCGACGCGACCGGGTTCGGCAAGACGCTGTTCGTCGAGGTCCACGCCAACAGCTGCAACCGCAAGCCGGGCGTCGTCGAGCAGCTGCAGGTCGACCTGTGGTCGATCCGCATGAAGCGCGTGCTGACCATGACCGCGACCGAGAGCGGCCCGGACAGCGGCATCTTCCGCTTCCAGCTGACCACCGCCGCCGACAGCGCGACCTGGTCGCAGAACGAGAAGGCGCAGAGCACCGGCCTGCAGTCGGTGCCGGCGGCGTCGAACAACGACGTCGTGCAGGCGCAGATCGAAGGCTGCGGCACGGGCGTCGCCGCCGCCAACATCCTGATCGATCCGAGCGGCGTCGTCTTCGACAGCGCCACCGACACGCCCGTCGCCGGCGCCGTCGTCACCATCATCGACGTGACCGGCGGTGGCAACGGCGGGCTCGCCGGCCACTCGGCCGTCGTGTACGCCGACGACGGCACGACGCCCGCGCCGTCCACCGTCACCACCGGCGCCGACGGCACGTACCGCTTCCCGGTCGTCGCGCCGAGCCAGTACCGGCTCGACATCACGACGCCGGCCGCGTACAAGTACCCGTCCACGCGCGCCCCGGCCACGCTGCCGCCGGAACGCCGCATCCACGCGACCGGCTCGTACGGCGGCCAGTTCACCGTCAACCAGGACCTCGGCGACATGATGATCGACGTCCCGCTCGACGAAGTGCCGCACGGCATGTCGGTGACAAAGACCGCGTCGCGCGCCAGCGCCGAGATCGCCGAGTCGGTCGGCTACACGGTGGTCGTGCGCAACGTCGGCAACACCGCGCTGGACAGCGTCGACCTGAAGGACACGCTGCCCACCGGCTTCGCCTACCTGCCGAAAAGCACGACGCTGGACAGCGAGCCCGCCGCCGAGCCCGCCGGCGGCAAGGGCCCGGTGCTGACCTTCGCCGTGCCCGCGCTCGCCGCCGGCCAGACGCGCACGCTGCGCTACCGCGCGACCATCGGCCCGCTCGCGCTGCAAGGCGACGGCGTGAACCGCGCGCAGGCCCGCGCGGCGCTGCCGTTCGCGACCGTGAGCAACGTCGCCGCCGCCGCCGTGCAGGTACAGCAAGGCGTATTCACCGACCGCGCGATGGTGCTGGGCAAGGTCTACGCGGACTGCAACGCCAACGGCCTGCAGGACGCCGGCGAGCCGGGCATCCCGGGCGTGCGCCTGATCATGGAGGACGGCAGCTTCGTCGTCACCGACGGCAAGGGCCAGTACAGCTTCTACGGCGTCAGCCCGCGCACCCACGTGCTCAAGATCGACGCCACCACGCTGCCCGCGGGCACCGTGCCGATGGCGACCTCGTCGCGCAACGCCGGCGACGGTGCGAGCCGCTTCGTCGACCCGCACCGCGGCGAACTGCACCGCGCTGACTTCGCGCTCTCGGGCTGCTCGAAGGCCCTCGACGCCGTGATCGCGCTGCGCACCAGCAGCGCCAACGAACTCGGCTCCGCGCTGAAGATGGACTTCCGCGCCGACGGCGGCGTCGCCGCCTCGGGCGACGTGCGCGCGCAGCCCGCGAGCGGGCTCATCGGCGAGGCGCAAGGCGCCGACGGCACGCGCTACGTCACGGTCAAGGCCGCCGACACGGCCGGCGGCAGGACGGCCGTCGTCGAACACCAGCAGGCCGCGCCCGAGCCGACGCTCGCGCAGCGCGTCGAGGCGCTCGACAACTCGCTCGCCTTCCTCGACCTGCACGACGGCCAAGCGCTCGCCGCGACGCAGGCCACGGTGCGCGTCAAGGGCTCGTCGCAGGTGCAGCTCGCGCTGGCGGTCGACGGCGACGCCGTCGGCGACGAACGCGTCGGCACCCGCCTGCAGGACGACAACCGCCAGATCCAGGCGCGCGACTACGTCGGCGTGCCGCTGCCCGCCGGCGACCACGTGCTCACGCTCACCGCCAAGGACCAGTTCGGCAACGTCCGCGGCAAGACCAGCCTCACCGTGCGCGCGCCGGGCAACCTCGCGAAGATCGCCCTCGCGCTGCCGGCCAAGCCGGTCGAGGCCGACGGCGAGGCGATGGCGCCGGTCGACGTCACGCTCACGGACGCGCGCGGCGTGCCCGTCGTCGCCCGCACCGCCGTCACGCTCGACGCGTCGCAGGGCGAGTGGGACGTCGTCGACCTCGACCCGCGCGAGGCCGGCGTGCAGACCTTCGTCGAAGGCGGCCACGCGACGTTCCGCCTGCGCGCGCCGCGCGCCGCGGGCACCGCCGACATCAAGGTCGCGAGCAACGGCGTCGTGGCCAAGGCGCAGCTCTCCTTCGTGCCCGCGCTGCGGCCGCTGGTCGCGGTCGGCCTGGTCGAGGGCGCGATCGACCTGCATCGCCTCGGCAAGGGCTCGATCGTCCCGGCCAGCGGCAGCGACGGCTTCGAGTCCGAGTTGAAGGACTTCGCGAACGGCGACGGCAACGCCGGCGGCCGCGCCGCGCTGTACCTCAAGGGCAAGGTCCTCGGCAGCTCGCTGCTGACGGTCGGCTACGACTCGGCCAAGGAAAGCAACGAGAGCCTGTTCCGCGACATCCAGCCCGACCAGTTCTACCCGGTCTACGGCGACGCGTCGACGAAGGGCTTCGACGCGCAGTCGACCTCGCACCTGTACGTGCGCCTCGAGCACGACAAGTCCTACGTCCTCTACGGCGACTTCACGACGCAGGCCACCGACCCGGCGCGCCAGCTCGGCGCGTACCAGCGCAGCCTCACGGGCGCGAAGGCGCACGTCGAGCAGGGGCCGGTCAGCGCCACCGCCTTCGCGAGCCGCACCAACAGCCAGCAGGTCGTCGACGAGATCAAGGCCGACGGCACCTCGGGCCCGTTCGCGCTCTCGAGCAGCCAGCCGATCGCCAACAGCGAGACGATCCAGATCCTCGTGCGCGACCGCAACCAGCCCGCGCTGATCATCCGCACGACCACGCTGACCCGCTTCACCGACTACGACATCGACGCCCTCTCCGGCCGCCTGCTGCTGCGCGCGCCCGTGCCCAGCCTCGACCCGGACATGAACCCCGAGTCGATCCGCGCGACCTACGAGGCCGACACCGGCGGCCCGCAGTTCAACGTGGCCGGCGCGGACGCGAAGCTCAAGCTCGGCGACAAGCTCGAGGTCGGCATCGCGCTCGTGATGGACCAGGATCCGCTCGACACCCTGCACATGGCCAGCGCCAACGTCGTCTTCAAGCCGGACGAGCACACCACGCTGACGATCGAGGGCGCGCACACGTCGCACGAGCTCGGCGCGGTCGCGACCAACGTCGATACGAGTACGGGCACGGGTACGGCCACCAGCGCCGCCGGCAACGTCAACGGCCGCGGCGACGCCCAGCGCATCGAGTTCAAGCACGACGACGACAAGCTGAAGATCCAGGCCCAGGCCGTGCATACGGACGTCGACTTCCAGAACCCGTCGTCGACCATCACCAAGGGCCGCAACGAGGCCGACCTGAAGGCGTCGTACGCACTCGACGAGAAGACGCGCCTGACGGTCGACGCCGCCAGCACCGGCGACGCCGCCACCGGCGACCGCCGCAACGGGCTGCTGGTCGGCGTCGAGCGCAGCCTGGACGGCGGCGCGAAGCTGGAAGTCGGCGCGCGCCGCGTGCAGGATCGCCCGGGCTCGGCCGCCGACGCCACGACCGACGCGAGCACGGTGCCCGACGCCAACACCAGCACCGTGCGCGCGAAGTACAGCGCGCCGGTGCCGGGCATCGAGAAGGCCACCGCGTTCGTCGAGGGCGAGCAGGACATCCATTCCGACAAGCGCCTGGTGGCCGTCGGCGGCGACTATCGCCTGTCGCCGAGCTCGCGCTTCTACGCGCGCCAGGAGATCGTCTCCTCGCTCACCGGCCAGCTGGACCTCAACGCCACGCAGCGCCGCAACTCGACGCTGTTCGGCGTCGACTCCGAGCTCACGCACGACACCCACGTGTTCAGCGAATACCGCGTGCGCGACGCGCTCGACGGCCGCGAGGCCGAGGCCGCGATGGGCCTGCGCAACCAGTGGGCCCTCGCCGACGGCATCCGCCTGAACACGAGCTTCGAGCGCGTGAAGTCGGTCTCGGGTACGAGCGACGACGACAACATCGCCGCCACCGCCGCGATCGAATACACGCGCGACCCGCTCACCAAGGCCACCGGCCGCATCGAGCTGCGCGACGGCAGCGGCAGCCGCGCGCTGCTGTCGACGCTCGGCGTCGCGCACAAGGTCTCCGACGACTGGACGCTGCTGGCGCGCAACGCCTACGCGCTGACCGAGTCGACGACCGGCGGCGACACCACGCTGCAGGAACGCTTCCAGCTCGGCGTGGCCTACCGCGACACGGCGACGAACCGCGTCAACGGCCTCGCGCGCTACGAGTTCAAGCGCGAGGACAACGGCACCGACTTCGAGCGCCGCGGCGTGCACATCCTCTCCAGCCACGCCGACCTGCAGGCCACGCGCGCGCTGGTCGTGACCGGCGAGTACGCGGCCAAGCACGACGCCGAGCTGGTCGACGGCCGCTGGGTCGTCGGCAACGCGCAGCTCGCGGGCGTGCGCGCGACGCACGACTTCGGCGAGCGCTGGGACGCCGGCGTCTCGGCCCGCGTGCTGGCCAACGGCACGTTCACGAGCCGCGCGACCAACCTCGGCGCCGAGGCCGGCTACCGCGTCATCGACAACCTGTGGGTCTCGCTCGGCTACAACTTCACCGGCTTCCACGACCGCGACCTGGTCGAGGACAACACGTCGGCGCAAGGCGCGTACGTGCGCATGCGCTTCAAGTTCGACGAGTCGCTGTTCGGCGCGAAGACGGACGCGTCCGCCACGAAGGGAGCACCGTGCTGCCCGCGTTGAAGCGCCTCCTCGCGGCCGTCCTCGCATGCGCGGCGCTCGCGCTGCCGCAGCTCGCGGCCGCCTGCACCGGCGGCGGCTGCGTGATGGCCGGGCCGCGGCTCGCGAGCGTCTCGTCGACGCAGGGCCCGCTGCTGAACGTGCTGCTCGGGCAGCTGACAAACTCCACCGTCAACATCAGCGTCCTCGACTGGAACGCCGTGGCCGGCGGCAACGTCTCGCTGCTGAAGACGATCTCCGCGCTGCAGACGACGCTCGGCGTGTCGACGCCTCAGACCGCGCTCAACACGCCCGTCACGATCGCGCAGATCGCCGGCGCGGCCAGCACGGCGGCCTCGCAGGCGGGCAACACGTCGCTCGCGATCGCGCTCGGCGACATCGCGGCCAACATCGCCGTGCCGGGCACGATCAGGCTCGGCGACCTCCTCTCCAGCGACGGCTTGGTCGGCAACACCAGCATCAACGCGCTGCAGCTGGTCAACGGCATCGCGCAGCTGTACAACGGCCAGAACGTCCTGACGACGCCCGCGCCGATCACCGTCTCCGGCGCGACGCTGGGCATCGCGGGGCTCGCGACCTCGGTGCAGATCTCGGCGCAGGCGGTCGAGCCGCCGGTCTACGTGTGCGGCCCGGTGGGCACCACGTTCCACACCTCGGCGCTGCGCGTGAAGCTCGCGCTGAACCTGCTGTCGCTCAACCTCAACACGTCCGCGCTGAACGCGCTGCCCGGCGTCGGCGGCACCAGCGTGACGCTCGGCCAGTTGACGCTGTACCTCGAGGTCGCCAACGCGAGCGGCGTCATCAGCGCGGTCAACGCGATCGCCAACACGATGTCGGTGCAGGTCACGCCGGGCATCGCCGCGATCTACCTCGGGCAGATGTCCGACGCCGTGTTCTTCAACCGCTCGCACGCGATCAACCCCGCGACCGACCTGTCGCCCGGCATCATCGGCCAGCTCGTGATCAACTCGCTGAACGTCTCGATCATGGCCAAGGCGGCGATCGTCGGCAACGCGCCGCTGCCCACGACGCTCACCTTCAGCGGCACCGCGCTGCAGACGCAGACCGCGACCACCGCCGCCGGCTTCGAGACCTCGCTGCTCGGCTCGCTGCTCGGCAACCTCACGCTCAGCATCACGCCCAGCCTCGGCGTGCTCGACGCGGTCGTGCTGCCGGTGCTCAACACGCTCGTGCAGGTCGCCATCGCGCCGGTCGTGACCGGCCTGACCTCCGCGCTCGTCGACCCGCTGCTGAGCCTCGTCGGCGTGCGGCTCGGCGAGGTCGACGTCACCAGCGGCGGCGAGTACCTCGAGTGCGCGGTGTCGGGCTGCGTCTACGCCGACGCGAACCACAACGCGCGCCAGGACAGCGGCGAGCTCGGCACCGGCGCGACGCTCTACGCGAAGCTCGTCGCCCCCGCGACGCCGACCGTCGCGTCGCTGGTCGTCGCCGTCGACCCGACGACCGGCAACTACGCGTTCCCGACGCTGAATCCCGCGGCCTACACCGTCGTGATCAGCACGTCGAACGCCACGAACAACGTGACGCCCGCCGCGCCCACCGGCTGGGTCGGCACGGGGCCGACGACGCTCTCGCGCGCGATCACGATCACGACGGCCGATCTCGTCAACCAGAGCTTCGGCCTGTTCCACGGCAGCAGCGTCGCGGGCACGGTGTTCAAGGACAACGGCGTGGCCGGCGGCACGGCCAACAACGGCATCAGGGACGGCGGCGAGGCGGCGATCGGCAACACGCTGGTCAGCATCACCGACGCCACCGGCGCGACCGTCTACGACAGCCAGCGCAGCGACGCCACCGGCGCCTACCAGCTGTGGGTGCCGAGCACGGCGGGCACCGGCGTGCTGAAGGTCGCTCAGGCGGCGGACCCGGCGTCGGTGTTCGTCTCGGGCAGCGCCGGCACCACCGGCGGCACGTTCGCGCTCACCGGCGCGACGACCAGCTTCACGCACGTGATCGGCACGGTCTACACCGGCGTCAACTTCGGCGACGTGCCGATCAACCGCCTCGACACCGACGGCCAGCAGTCGGTCGCGGCCGGCACGACCGCGATCTTCGCGCACGCGTTCCACGCGGGCAGCGCGGGCCAGCTGGGCTTCGCGGTCGCGCCGACCACGGCCGCGCCGATCGGCTGGAGCGCGACGACCTACCTGGACACGAACTGCAACGGCCAGCTCGACACCGGCGAGGTGGCGCTCACCGGCACGACCTCGGTCACGGCCGACCAGACGGTGTGCGTGATCGTCAAGGTGTTCGTGCCGCAGACGGCGGCGAACGATACCCGGACCACGTATGTGCTGACCGCCGGCTGGGCCTACGCCAACAACACGTTGACGAGCCAGGCGACACGCCAGGACCTGACCATCGTCGGCACCGCCGACGGCCTGCGCCTGGTCAAGACCGTCGACAAGGCGGCGGCGGCGTCGGGCGACGTCATCACCTACACCGTCACCTACACGAACCAGGGCGCGTCGGCCGTCAGCGCGGTCAGGATCCGCGATGCGACGCCGGCCTGGACGGTGCTCGCCGGCGCCGCGTGCGGCGCATTGCCCGCGGGCATCACCGCGTGCAGCGTCACGGCGCAGCCGTCGGCGGGCACGGCGGGCAGCGTCGAGTGGACGCTCACGGGCTCGCTGCCCAGCGGCGGCACGGGGACGGTGCAGTTCAGCGTGACGGTGCAGTGAGCGCCGGCGCCGCCGCATTCGCGCGCGCGAGCCACGAGGCCATCAGCGACCCGTAGAGCGGCCGGCTGATCCAGCGGGAAACGAGGCTCGCGCCGAGCGCGCAGGTCATCAGGCTCAGCACCATCGCGTGGCCGCCGACCATCTCCATCACGATGATGAACGCGGTCATCGGCGCCTGCGTGACGGCCGCGAGGAAGCCCGCCATGCCGAGCGCGATCAGCGCGGCGGAGTCGGCGTCGGCGCCCGCGAGCACGGCGACGTCGTGGCCGAGGCCCGCGCCGATCGCGAGGCACGGCGCGAAGATCCCGCCCGGCACGCCCGACCAGACGGCGACCCACGTCGCGACGACGCGCAGCGTGACGTACAGCAAGGGGATGTCGGCGTGCCCCTCGAGCAAGGCGCGCGTGTAGTCGTAGCCGCTGCCGAACGTCGCGCCATGGCTCGCGAGGCCCAGCACGCCGGCCGCCAGGCCGCACAGGCTCGCGAACGCGATCGGATGGCGCGCGCGCCACGCGTCGATGCGCCCGGCCTGGCCGGTGAGCGAGGCGTGCAGCAACCGCGCGAACACGCCGCCGAGCGCGCCGCTCGCGACGATCAGCAGCAGCGCGGGCCAGGCCATCGCGAGGTGCAGCGGCGGCACGCGGATGACGCCGAAGTACGTCGCGTTGCCGAAGAAAGAGACGCCCATCAGGCCCGCGAGCACGATGGCCGCGATGATGAGGCCGCTGCTGCGCTGCTCGAGGCGGCCGGCCAGTTCCTCGATCGCAAACATCACGCCCGCCAGCGGCGCGTTGAACGCGGCCGCGATGCCGGCCGAGCCGCCGGCGACGAGCAGGCCGTGCGTGGAGATGCCGGGATGCGGCGGCAGCCAGCGCCGCGCGTGATGCATCACCCCGGCCGCGATCTGCACCGACGGTCCCTCGCGGCCGATCGCCAGCCCGCCGAGCAGCCCGCCGGCGGTCAGCAGCATCTTCGACAGGCTCATGCGCAGCGAGACGAGCCGCGATCGCGCGGCCTCGTCGAGCCCGGGGTCGAGCGCCGCCATCACCTGCGGGATCCCCGAGCCCGCCACGCCGGGCGCGAAGCGGCGCGTCAGCCAGACGACGAGCGCGGTGCAGCCCGTGGTCCAGGCCAGCGGCACGAGCGGATGCCCGGCCTGCACGGCGACGAAGCCGCGCTGCGCGGCGTCGCACAGCTTGTTGAACGCGACGACCGACAGGCCCGCCATCGCGGCGTACGCGAGCACGACGACGCGCGCGACCCAGCGGCGCCAGTCGGCGAGATCGCCACGCATCGCGGCGACGATGTCGGGCTGGTGGCGGTCGGAGGCATCGGGATCGGCGTCGGATCCGGAATCGGGCGAGGACATCTGCGGGCACACGGAAACTATTGTGCAAATGTAATCGCTCGCGGCCGATCGTGCCCGACGCACCCGGGCTCAGTAATGCGGCGGGATGTCGTCGCGCGGATCGCGCGGCCCGCCGGGGCTGCTGTCCGGCGCACGATCCTTGAGCTTGCCGACCTCGCGCATCAGCAGCTCGATCTGCTGCTGCTGGCGAACGACCAGCGCGTTGAGGTGGTCGACGAGATCCTCGGAAAAGCTCGCCTTGATCTCGAGGTCGGTGAGGCGCTTCTCGATGGCGGCGGCATCGACGTCGGCGGCGGGCAGGTCGTGGGAGTCGTCGGTCTGGGGCATGGCCGTATTGGAGCGCAAGTCGGGCGTCCGCACGGGTGTATCGAGATGCTTGTTTCCGTCTCGTCAACGGCGTGCATCTCGAAGTGATGTTGCGGCGGCCGGGTCAACTCGCGTTTCGCCGATCCCGTTGAACCGGTACGAACGACACAGTTCGCAACCCCATCGACCCGATCACTCGAAACAGGAGCCTCACCATGAACCGCACCCTTCTCATGACCGCCCTCCTCGCCGGCGCGGCGCTGACGACGTCGTTCGCGGCCTCGGCGCAAGCGACCGCCGCGGGCAGCGTCCAGCGCGACGTGAACCAGGAAAACCGCATCGAGAACGGCCTGCAGAACGGCAGCATCACCACCCGCGAGAACGCGGAACTGCAGCGCGACGAGGCGCACGTCGACAAGCTGCAGGCGCGCGACATGAAGGACGGCAAGCTGACCGGCGCCGAGAAGGCGCAGCTGAACGCCGCGCAGGACAAGACGAGCCGCGACATCGCCACCGCCACGCACAACGGCGTCAACGGCAACCCGCTGTCGGCCTCGTCGCAGCGCGCGCAGGCCGAGACCCAGCGCAACATCAACCAGCAGCAGCGCATCGAGAACGGCGTCAAGGGCGGCGGCCTCACGAACCACGAGACGGCGAAGCTCGAGAACGGCGAGTCGAAGATCGACCGGAAGGAATATCGCGCGGGCGCCAACGGCCACATCAGCGCGGGCGAGAACACGAAGGTCGCGCGCGCCGACAACCGCGAGAGCGGCCGCATCTACAACAAGCGCCACAACGCGACGCGCCGCGTGCACGCCGGCTGACCGTCGAGGATCGCCGGGCAGAAAAAAGGGCCGGACGAAACGCCGGCCCCGAAATTTCACCCCGGAACATCACTCAGGAAGTGAGGCGCCCGATGTCGCAAGACGTCGGGCGCCTTGCGCATTCCGGGCGCCGGTCTTGGATGACCGGCGCGTCGGCATGCGAAGTCCCGAGTCGATTGTTGGAGCGTCGCCGCGCGCGGCGTTCCGGTGTTTTCCCCCGGGCTGGCTGAAGCGGAGCTTTCGGCCGATCGTCGTGACATTCGTCTCACGCCGGCGCCGCCCGTGCACAAAGTTGATGCACGTCAAGATCGATTCGCGGCCGACGCTCGACATTGCGGTCAAACAATCGATGGAGACAAGCATGAAGCCCGTCCCGCCCGCCGCCGCCGCGGCCACCCGCGGCGTTCTCGCCGCCGCGGTGTCGACCGCCTCGCTCGCCCTCGCCTTGACGGCGCCGGCGCGCGCCGCGGAGGAAATCGTCGTCGGCCAGTCCGTCGCGCTCAGCGGTGCGGACGCCGACATCGGCCGCGACATGCGCGACGGCGCGCTCGCCGTCTTCGCGCGATCGAACGCGAGCAACTCGCTCGGCTACCGCGTCAGGCTGGTGACCCTCGACAACGCCAACAACCGGCAGCGCGCGGCCGACAACACGCAGGAGCTGCTGGTCGCCGACAATGCGATCGCGCTGTTCGGCTACAACTCGGCGACCAACAGCCTCGACGGCGCCGCGGCGGCCGCGAAGGCCGGGGTGCTGTTCCACGCGCCCTTCAGCGGCTCGAGCCGGTTGCGCGGCCAGGCCAACGTGTTCACGATCCGCGCGTCGTACAAGGACGAGGCGGCGAAGATCATCGAGGCCAAGCGCAGCGTCGGCGCCGAGAAGGCGGTGATCCTGTGCTACGACGACGAGGTCGGCCGCGCGAACTACGAGGCCGTCGCCGCCGCGTTCACGGACGCCGGCATGCCGAAGCCCGCGGTGGTCGCCGTCAAGCGCGGCGCGACGGTGGGCGCGGCGACCGTCAACGACCTGCTCAAGGAATCGCCGCACTACGTGCTGACCACGACGCAGTACGGCGTGCTGAGCGACCTGCTGCGCACCGCCAGCCAGCAGGGCACGCCGCTGTCGATCGCGGCGCTGTCCTTCGTCAACCCGGACGAGCTGATGGAGTCGGTCGGGCCGCTCGCGCGTGGCGTGATGGTGTCGCAGGTGATCCCGTCACCGCGCGACTCGAACGCGGTGTCGGTGCCGGTGGTGCACGAGTGCGCGGAGGCGCTGAAGGAATTCAACGGCGCGAAGCTGAACTACACGTCGCTCGAATCGTGCATCGCGGCACGCACGCTGCTGGTCGCGCTGCACCGCGCCGGTCCGCATCCGACGCGCGAGAGCGTCCTGCGGGCGATGACCGCGCTCGGGCGTGTCGACCTCGGCGGCTACGTCGTCAACTACGCGGCGGCCACGCACCAGGGCAGCAACTGGGTCGAGCTCACGATGCTGTCGCGCGGCAACCGCTTCGTGCAATAGCCGCGCCCGCGCGCCGCCGCGGGGCTCAGCGGCGCGCCCAGTAGCCTTCGCGCAGGCGCCAGCCGCGGTCCTCGTGCACCCAGCGATGCGGCTCCCAGTAGTAACCGGGCCGCGGCGCTTCCCACCGGCCGCCGTGCCACACGTGGCGGCCGCCTTCCCAGTTCCAGAAGCCGGGCTCCCAGACGTAGCCCGGCTGCGGCGCGACGCCGATCACCTCGACCTGCGGCGCCGGCGGCTCGACGGTGACGACCTCGCCGACGATGTGCTCGCGCTGCGCGAACGCCGGCGACGAGAAGGCGCCGGCCGCGGCGATCGCGGCGGCGGCCAGGCCGACACGCAAAGTAATGCGATGCTTGTTGTCGCTCTTGTTGCCGTGATGGCGGTTGCTGTCCATGGAAATCATCTCCTTGCGGTGAATGACGGGCGCCGACACCGGCGCCCCTCCCGTCGGCGGCAGGTTTGATGCCCGATCCTGGCGCTCCCGGCGATGACCGGACGAGCGTCCCGCCGACAGCGCCGGCATGCGCTTTCCGATAGGCTCGGCCGCACACATGACCACACGCCACGCCCACGACCGCGCGCGCCGCGGCAAGCCCGCGAGCCACCCGCACGCCCCGCACGCTGCCGACACGCCGGACATGGACGTCGAGCAGCTCCTCGAGCGCGCGCAGAGCCGCGCCTTCAGCTATTTCACCGAGACCGTCGACCCCGCCAGCGGCCTCGTGCTCGATTCGACGCAGCCGGACGCCCCGTGCTCGATCACCGCCGTCGGCCTCGCGCTGAGCGCGTACCCGATCGCGGTCGAGCGGGGCTGGATGACGCGCGCGCAGGCCGTCGGCATCACGCTGACGACGCTCGACTTCTTCCTCGACGCCGACATGTCCGGCTCGCCGACCTCCACCGGCCACCGCGGGTTCTACTTCCACTTCCTGGACATGCACACGGGCACGCGGGCCTGGAACAGCGAGCTCTCGAGCATCGACAGCGCCTTCCTGCTCGCCGGCATGCTCGCGGCGGCTCGCTATTTCGACCACGCGACGCCGCGCGAGCAGGCGATCCGCGACAAGGCGCGTGAGCTCAACGACCGTGCCGACTGGCGCTGGATGCAGCACGGCGACCACGCGATCTCGCACGGCTGGAAGCCCGAGCGCGGCTTCCTGCGCTACCACTGGGTCGGCTACAGCGAGGCGCTGATGATGTACGCGATGGCGCTCGGCGCGGCGCGCCACCCGGTCACGCACGCGGCGTGGGACGCCTGGCTCAAGGGCTACCGCTGGCGCAACATCTACGGCCACGCGCACCTGCCGGCCGGCCCGCTGTTCATCCACCAGTACTCGCACATGTGGGTCGACTTCCGCGGCATCCAGGACGCGTTCATGCGCGAGCACGGCATCGATTACTTCGAGAACAGCCGCCGCGCGACGCTCGTCCAGCGCGAGTACGCGATCCGCAACCCGAAGCACTTCAAGGACTACTGCGCGAACTGCTGGGGCCTGACGGCCTGCGACGGCCCCGGGCCGCGCGAGATCGTCGCGGACGGGCGCAAGCGCAAGCTGATGGGCTACGCGGCGCGCGGCGCGCCCTACGGGCCGGACGACGGCACGGTGGCGCCGTACGCGTCGGTGGCGTCGCTGCCGTTCGCGCCGGACGTCGTGCTGCCGACGATGCAGCACATCGTGCGGATGATGAGCCACCACCCCGACTACCTGCCCGGCAACTCGTTCAACCCGACCTGGCGCGACGGCAACGGCTCGGCGGGCTGGGTGTCGCCGTGGCGCTTCGCGCTGAACAGCGGCCCGGTCGTGCTGATGATCGAGAACTACCGCAGCGGCCTGCCGTGGAAGCTGATGCGCGGCGACGCGCAGCTGCAGCGCGGGCTGCGGCGCGCGGGCTTCCGGGGCGGCTGGCTGGACGGCGGGGCCTCCGAGCCGGGCAACAGCCCGCCGCCGCCGGCAGACGCCCGGCCGGGCCCGGCCGTGCCGCGCCGTCCGGTCTAGGGCTTTGCGCCCGGCCGGTTCGGCGCAAAGATCGAGATCGGCACCCATCGCGGAACAAAACCGCGGGGAGCGTGTCGTACCAGGACAAGGACGCCGGCCGCCACCGCGCGGCAGGCGTCTGGAACGATCATCGAAACAATTCTTGACGTGGCTGCAAGGCCGCCGAAAGACCCGTTTTAGATTTGTCCAAATGTATCTGGTATGGTCGAGTCATCGTCGTCAACTGCCGCGTCCCGGCCTCCATGCCATGTCCAAAATGATTGAACTCCGCCCGCTCCGTTCGCTGACCCGCGCCGCCGCCCTCGCGGTGCCGATCGTGCTCGCCGCCTGCGCGTCCAAGCCGATCGACGCGCCCGCGCCGGCGCCGGTCGTGACCGCGACGCCCACGCCGGTCGCGAACGGCCCGGCCACGCAACCCGTGCCCGCCACGGCGCCGACGACGTCCACCGCGCTCGCGCCCTACCTGGATCCGAACAACCCGCTGTCGCAGAAGCTGAGCGTCTGGTTCCCGTACGACAGCGCGAACTTCAATTCCGGCGACAAGCCGACGGTGGAGCTGCAGGGCGGTTTCCTGGCCAAGCACCAGGACGTGCACGTGCAGATCGCGGGCAACACCGACGAGCGCGGCGGCAGCGAATACAACCTGGCGCTTGGCCAGCGTCGCGCGGAGGCCGTGAAGTCGGCGCTGGAGCTGCTGGGCGTCCAGGGCGGCCAGGTCGAGGCGGTCAGTTACGGCGCCGAAAAGCCGAAGGCCAGCGGCCACGACGAGGAATCGTGGAAGCAGAACCGTCGGGCGGACTTCGTCTATCCGTCGCATTGATTCGAGTGTGTGCTGGCCGGCGTGTGGTGCGCCGGCCGCTTTCGGGAGCGCTGGGGTTCATCCAGCTTCGGACGCCTTCACCGGCGTCCGTTTTTTTGCGCGGCTGATCGGTCGCGTCCCCCCGCGCCGGAACGACGCCCGCCGTCACGATCCGTCACCTGCCATCGCCATGCCCAGTCGATCCAAGCCCCTCGCGCGCGCCCGCGCGTCCGCCGCCCCGCCGCCCGACGACGGCCCGACGGCCGTGCTGCGCCAGTTCCGCCAGGTCTTCAACGCGGTCAAGTCGCACTTCCAGCAAGTCGAGAAGAAGGTCGGGCTGGGCGGCGCGCAGGTCTGGGCGCTGAGCATCGTGCGCGAGCAGCCGGGCATCGGCGTCGGCGCGCTCGCGCGCGCGATGGCGATCCATCAGTCGACTGCGAGCAACCTGGTGCGGGCGCTGATCGAGCGCGAGCTGGTGAGCGCCGCCAAGGAAGGCAGCGATCGCCGCGCGGTGCAGCTGCGGCTGCTGCCGGCGGGCGCCAAGGTGCTGAAGAACACGCCCGGGCCGTTCGCGGGCCTGCTGCCCGACGCGCTCAAGTCGCTCGACCCGGCGACGCTGGCGCGGCTGCAGGCCGACCTCGGCGCGCTGATCGTGCTGCTCGACGCCGACGAGCGCGGCGCGTCGATCCCGTTGTCGAGCATGTGAGCTGCACGCTCCGATACGTCGCCGCCCCGGGGCTCGGGGGTTGGCCGTGTCACGCAGCGGCGCCTCGTCGATCGTCGAAGGCGACGATCGGCGGGGATGTTCAGTTCGTCGCGTCGTCGAGCAGGTCGATCGCGTCGTCCTCGATGACCGCGTCGTCGATCTCGCGGTCGAAGTCGGCCAGCGCCTTCGCGCCGACCTTCGGGATCAGCGGACGGTCGAGCGGGCGATAGACGCGGCTGCTCAGGCGGTTCAGGCGTTCCGAGCGCTCGACGGCGGCCAGGATCGTTTCCGGGTCGGTCATCATGACGAACGGGTTCGAGAGGCTGGAAGCGTGGTGCATGGGGTACTCCTGAAAGATCGTTGGACGAAACCGCAAGAAGCGTCTTCATTCCATGGACTGAACTTTAGGCCCCGAGCCCTCGAATCTGTAGTCGGCGGCGCGCCAGACGTGGTGTCGGCGAACTTCCTACAACGGCGTGGGAACTCCCCACACCCGCGGCCGTCGCACGCGGGCGGTGACGCCACAGGAAACGCCCAGCCGACGAGGCGAACGACGCGCGCGCCGCCTCAATGCGTGAAGACCGGCGCTCTCAGCCGCGTCGCGAGGCTGTCGCGCCCCGCGCTCGCCGCGAACGCCGCGGCGTCCATGCCGAGGTCGTTCTTCGCGTTGCGATCCGCGCCCGCCGCGAGCAGCGCCGCGACGGCCTCCTCGCTGCCGTAGCGCGCCGCCATCATCAGCGGCGTGCTGTTGTTCGGCGAGCGCGCCTCGATCGCCGCGCCCTGGGCGACGAACAGCCGGACGATCGCCGCGTTGCCGCCCGTCGCCGCGTAATGCAGCGGCGTCCAGCCCACCTTCTTCAGCGAGGCGCCGCGCGCGAGCAGCGCCGCGGCGGCGTCTTCCTCGCCGCGCAGCGCGGCCATCATCAGCGGCGTCTCGCCGGCGTTGTTGACCGCGTTCAGGTCGACGCCCGGCGCCTCCCACAACACCTTGGCCGCGGCGAGCGACTGGTCGAACAGCGCAAACGTCAGCGCCGGCTGGCCCTTGCCGTTGCGCAGGTTCGGGTCGGTGCCTTTCGCGAGCATCTCCGAGACGCCGTTGGCGTAGTCGATGTCGATCGCGTGGAAGAAGCGCTCGGCGACGGTCAACGTGCCGTCGGCGGCCTGCGCCGGGCCCGCGACGAACAGGGCGAGCGCCAGGGCGGCGGACAGGACGGGGCGGAGGGACAAGGCGGGCATCGTGATCTCGTGGACGGGCGTGCGGTGGGTGCGGCGTGGGGTCGCGGCGCGCGGAAGACGGCGGCTACCGCGCGTCGGGCTCGGGCACGTTCACGCCGAACAGCTGCTCGAAGTTGGCGCGCGTCGCGTCCGCCACCGCCGCGTGCGACACGCCCTTCAGCTCGGCGATCAGGTGCGCGACGTGCGGCACCCAGGCCGGCGTGTTCGTCTTGCCCCGGTGCGGCACCGGCGCGAGGTAGGGGCTGTCGGTCTCGATCAGGCAGCGGTCGAGCGGCACGAAGCGCGCGACCTCGCGCAGCTCGGCGGCCGTCTTGAAGGTCAGGATGCCCGAGAACGAGATGTGGAAGCCGAGGTCGAGCGCCGCGCGGGCGACGTCCATCGACTCGGTGAAGCAATGGAACACGCCGCGTGAACTGGGCAAACCTGCCGGCAGGTCGCCGCCGCCGCGCCCCTCGTCGCGCAGCACGGCCAGCGTGTCGTCGCTCGCGCTGCGCGTGTGGATCACGAGCGGCAGGTCGAGCCGGCGGCCGGCGCGGATGTGGACGCGGAAGCGCTCGCGCTGCCACTCCATGTCGGCGATGCTGCGGCCCTCGAGCCGGAAGTAGTCGAGGCCGGTCTCGCCGATGGCGACGACGCGCGGGCGGGTCGCCCAGGCGACGAGCGTCTCGACGTCGGGCTCGGTCATGCCTTCGGTGTCGGGATGCACGCCGACGCTGGCCCAGAGGTTGTCGTGCGCCATCGCGAGCGCATGCACGCGCTCGAACTCCTCCATCGCCGTGCAGATGCACAGCGCCCCGCCGACGTCGGCCGCGCGCATGTCCGCGAGGATGGCGCCGAGCTTGTCGTGCAGCTCGGGGAACGCGAGGTGGCAGTGGGAATCGACGTACATGGACGGGGCGGAATCAGGGACGGACGGGCACGGCGGGAAAACGCGAGGGATCGAAGGCCGGCCGGTGCGGCGACGGCGCCGCGCGCCGGCGTCGTGCCGGCATGGCAACCCGGCCGCCCGCGCGACGCCCCGGACGGCCTCAGATCGTCTGGGTCGGCTTGGACGACGAGATCGACGTGCCCAGCACTTCCTCGATCCGGATCTTCAGCGCGCGCGTCTTCTCGTCCTGCGGGAAGCGGACGCCGACGCCCTGGGTGCGGCCGCCCGGCGCGTTGGCGGGCGTGAGCCACCCGACCTTGCCGGCGACGGGGTAGCGCTGCGGGTCGCCCGGGAGCGTGAGCAGCAGGTAGATGTCGTCGCCGAGCTGGTAGTCGCGCGTGGTCGGCACGAACAGGCCGCCCTCGGCGAAGATCGGCATGTAGGCCGCGTACAGCGCGCCCTTCTCGCGAAACACGAGCTGGATGACGCTGGGCCGCGCGGAAACCGGCGGCGGGGTGGGCATCACGGAGTTGGCGTCGGACATGCGGCTAGTGTAGCGAGCTTCGCGCCGGTTCCGGCCCGCGGAACCAGCGGTTTCCAGCGGGGTTTTCGCACGCCGGCGGGCCGAACCCGCGGGTTCGGGCGCCGCGCCGCTCAGCCCGCGCGGCCGCGCGCCCTCGCCCAGACGGCCTTGGCCTCGGCAAGCAGGCTGTCGGTGATCAGCGGCGCGTTGAACGGATGCTCGTCGTGCCGCGCGAGGCGCGCGAGCGACTGCGACCAGTCGGCGAGCTTCGGCCACGCGGCCGGGCCGGGCAGGCTCTGGGCCGGGAAGTAGCGCGGTGCGGCGCCCGCGGCCTGCGCCATCGCGTCGTGGCACAGCTTCTGCAGCACCTCGCGCAGCCGCGGCAGCGAGGCCCCGGCCGGCGGCGTCCAGCGGCCGTCGGCGACCTGCCTGGGCAACGCCGCCCAGGCCGCGGCGTCGAAACCGTCGGCGGCCAGCCGGCGCGCT
>JASLEM010000571.1 GCA_030151165.1 Burkholderiaceae bacterium | reverse complement strand
CGCGCGCCGGTGCGGCCGGCCGCGCCGTCGGCCCCGGTCATCCCGGCCGCGACACGTCCGCCGGCACGCGTCGCCAAGCCGTCCGCGTTCGCCACGACCGCGGCCGAGCCGCCGCCGCCGATCGCGGTGGGGCAGGCGTCGCTCGTCGAGACGTTGCGCACGCTGCTGCCCGCGCACGCGCTGCTGTGGCGCAGCGAGGACACCACGCCCTACGAGTGCGACGGCCTCACCGCCTACCGCGAGCGCCCGCTGGCGGTCGCGCTGCCGGAGACCGAGGCCCAGGTCGCGGCCGTGCTCGCCGCGTGCCACCGCGTCGGCGTGCCGGTCGTCGCGCGTGGCGCGGGCACCGGGCTGTCGGGCGGCGCGATGCCGCATGCGAACGGGCTGACGCTGTCGCTCGCCAAGTTCAACCAGGTCGTGAAGATCGACGCCCGCGCCCGCACGGCCACCGTGCAGTCGGGCGTGCGCAACCTCGCGATCAGCGAGGCCGCCGCGCCGTTCGGCTTCTATTACGCGCCTGATCCGTCGAGCCAGATCGCCTGCACGATCGGCGGCAACGTCGCCGAGAACTCGGGCGGCGTGCACTGCCTCAAGTACGGGCTGACGCTGCACAACGTGCTGCAGGTGCGCGGCTTCCTCGCCGACGGCAGCCCCGCGACCTTCGGCTCGCTCGCGCCCGACGCGCCGGGGCTGGACCTGCTGTCGGTGGTCGTCGGCAGCGAGGGCATGCTCGCGGTCGTCACCGAGGTCGTCGTCAAGCTGACGCCCAAGCCGCAGGTCGCGCGCTGCATCATGGCCAGCTTCTCGGACGTGCGCCACGCGGGCGACGCCGTCGCGGCCATCATCGCCGACGGCCTGATCCCGGCCGGCCTAGAGATGATGGACAAGCCGATGACCGCCGCCGTCGAGGCCTTCGTGCGCGCCGGCTATGACCTCGACGCCGCCGCGATCCTGCTGTGCGAGAGCGACGGCACGCCCGAGGAGGTCGAGGAAGAGATCGCGCGCATGGAGGCCGTGCTGCAGCGCGCCGGCGCCACGCGCTGCGAGGTCAGCCAGACCGAGGCGCAGCGGCTGAAGTTCTGGAGCGGCCGCAAGAACGCGTTCCCGGCGTCGGGCCGCCTGAGCCCGGACTACATGTGCATGGACTCGACGATCCCGCGCGCGCGGCTCGCCGACATGCTGCTCGCGATCGCCGACATGGAGCGCAAGTTCGACCTGCGCTGCTGCAACGTCTTCCACGCCGGCGACGGCAACCTGCACCCGCTGATCCTGTTCGACGCCAACGACCCCGAGCAGCTGCATCGTGCCGAGGCCTTCGGCGCCGAGATCCTCGAGCTCAGCGTCGCGATGGGCGGCACGATCAGCGGCGAGCACGGCGTCGGCGCCGAGAAGCTGAACTCGATGTGCGTTCAGTTCTCCGAGGCCGAGCGCGCGCAGATGTTCGGCCTGAAGGCAGCGTTCGACCCGAAGGGCCTGTTGAACCCGGGCAAGGTGATCCCGACGCTCTCGCGCTGCGCCGAATACGGCCGCATGCACGTCAGGCGCGGCGTCCTCGCCTTCCCCGAGCTGGAACGTTTCTAGAACGATGAGCGATGCATCGATCGGCCTCGCGGCGCGCGTGCGCGAGGCGTCCGAAACGGGCGAGAAGCTGCGCATCCGCGGCGGCGACACCAAGAGCTTCATGGCCGGCCTCCCCGACGCCGCGACGCTGGACCTGCGCGCGCACGCCGGCATCGTGGACTACGCGCCGAGCGAGCTGGTCGTCACCGCGCGCGCCGGCACGCTGCTGGTCGAGCTCGAGCGCGTGCTCGCCGAGCGCGGGCAGTGCCTGCCGTTCGACCCGCCGCGCTTCGCCGACGAGCGCGGACGGCTGGCCGGCACGGTCGGCGGGATGGTCGCCGCGGGCCTCGCGGGCCCGGGGCGCGCGGCGGTCGGCGGCGTGCGGGACTACGTGCTGGGCGTGCTGCTGCTGAATGGCCGCGGCGAGCTGATGCATTTCGGCGGCCAGGTGATGAAGAACGTCGCGGGCTACGACGTCTCGCGCCTGCTCGCCGGCTCGTGGGGCGCGCTCGGCGCGATCTGCGAGGTGTCGCTGAAGGTGCTGCCGATGCCGCCCGCCACGCTGACGCTGCGCTTCGACATGGCGCAGGCCGAGGCGCTCGAGCAGCTCCACGCGTGGGCCGGCCAGCCGCTGCCGCTGAACGCGAGCGTCTGGTGGCGCGACACCCTCGCCGTGCGACTGCGCGGCGCGAATGCCGCGGTGGCGTCGGCCGCGCGGAAGATGGGCGGCGAGACGATCCCCGGCGCGCTCGCCGGCGCGTTCTGGGACGGCCTGCGCGACCAGCGCGACGAGTTCTTCGTCGACGCGCAGCAGGCGGTCGAGACGCGCCAGCGCGCGCTGTGGCGGCTCTCGGTGCCGCCGACGACGCCGGTGCTGCCCGCGTTCGACGACACGATGATCGAGTGGGGCGGCGGCCAGCGCTGGGTGATCGCCGCGGCCGACGACGCGAAGGTCGCCGACGCCGCCGTGCGCGCCGGCGGCAGCGCGCTGCGCACGCTCGGCGGCCTGCCCGGCACGGGCGCGCTGAACCCGACGCCGCTGCCCGCCGCGCTGCAGCAGATCCACGCGCGCCTGCGAGAATCGTTCGACCCGCGCGGCGTGTTCGAGCCCGGCCGCCCGATCCATTCCTGACCTCCCATGCAGACCAAGCTCGCCCCCGAATTCGCCGGCACGCCCGATGGCATCGAAGCCGAGGCGATCCTGCGCAAGTGCGTGCACTGCGGCTTCTGCACGGCCACCTGCCCGACCTACCAACTGCTCGGCGACGAGCTCGACGGCCCGCGCGGCCGCATCTACCTGATGAAGCAGGTGCTCGAGGGCGAGACGCCGACGCGCTCGACGCAGCTGCACCTCGATCGCTGCCTCACCTGCCGCAACTGCGAGACGACCTGCCCGTCGGGCGTCGAATACGGCCACCTCGTCGAGATCGGCCGGCGCGTCGTCGACGCCAAGGTGCCGCGGCCCGCCGGCGAACGCGCGACGCGGTGGCTGCTGCGCGAGGGGCTGACGTCGCCGGTCTTCGGGCCCGCGATGAAGCTCGGGCAGGCGGTGCGGCCGCTGCTGCCGGCCACGTTGAAGGCGAAGGTGCCGTCGAAGTCGGACAGCGCGAGCTCGCCGCGCGAGGCGCTCTGGCCGCAGCGCACGCACGCGCGCAAGGTGCTGATGCTGATGGGCTGCGTGCAACCCGCGATGAAGCCCAACATCAACGCCGCAACCGCGCGCGTGCTCGATCTGGCCGGCGTGCAGACCATCGTCCCCGACGGCGCCGGCTGCTGCGGCGCGGTGCGCGACCACGGCGGCGACCACGCGGGCGGCCTGGCCGACATGCGCCGCAACATCGACGCGTGGTGGCCCTGGGTCGCCGGGTTGACGGACGCCGGCGCGGTCGAGGCGATCGTCATGAACGCGTCGGGCTGCGGCGTCACCGTGAAGGACTACGGCCACGCGCTCGCGCACGACCCCGACTACGCCGAGAAGGCGCGCCGCGTCAGCGCCGCGGCGAAGGACCTGAGCGAAGTGCTGGACGGCCTGATGCCGCAGCTGATGGCGCACTGGCAAGGCGTGCGCGAGCGCCGCGCCGCGCAGACGCCCGAGCAGGCGCCCGCGCCGCTCGTCTTCCATCCGCCGTGCACGCTGCAGCACGGGCAACAGCTGCGCGGCGGCGTCGAGCAGATGCTGCGCGCGCTCGACTTCGACGTGAAGCTCGCCGCCACCGAGAGCCACCTGTGCTGCGGCTCCGCCGGCACGTACTCGGTGCTGCAGCCCGAGCTCGCGACCGCGCTGCGCGATCGCAAGCTCGCCGCGCTGGCCGCCGCGCAGCCTGCGCCGCGCGCGATCGTGTCGGCCAACATCGGCTGCATCTCGCACCTGCAGTCGGGCACGCGCACGCCCGTGAAGCACTGGATCGAGCTGGTCGACGAGAGGCTGGCCGGGTGAGCGCGGTCGTCATCATCCCGACGACGGGCGCGCCGTCGCTGCGTCGCGCCGTCGAGAGCGTGCTGGCGCAGACGTCGCCGACGGCCTGCTACGTCGTCTGCGACGGCGAGGCGTATCGCGAGCGCGTCGCCGACGTCCTGCGCGGCGTCGACGTCCCGGTCTGCGTGCTGCCGCGCAACGTCGGGGCTGACGGCTTCTACGGCCACCGCATCTACGCCGCGTTCGCGCACCTGGTCGACGAGGATCACGTGCTGTTCCTCGACCAGGACAACTTCTTCGCGCCGGAGCACGTCGCGCAGTGCGTCGACCTGCTGGCCGCCCGCCGCCTGCAGTGGTGCTACGCGCTGCGCAACATCTGCGACGCGGACGGTGCGTTCATCTGCCGCGACGACTGCGAGAGCCTGGGCAAGTGGCCGGCGTTCACGAAGGCGCACCTGATCGACACCAACTCGTACTGCCTGCGCCGCGACGTGCTGCTGCAGGCCGCGCACGTGTGGCACGGCAAGTGGGGCCAGGACCGCGTGTTCGCGCAGGTGATGATGCAGAACTTCGCCGCGTTCGACTGCACGGGGCGCTACACGGTGCAGTACTGCCTCGGCGGCAACGAGGGCTCGGTGACGAAGGAGTTCTTCGAGCAGGGCAACACGCAGATGCTGCAGCGCTACAAGCGCGGCTTCCCGTGGGTGAAGGCGTGAAGGGCTGAAGGCCGGGGCGGCGGTCGGGCCCGAAGTCGCGCCGACGCCGCATTGCTGAAACCCAGGCTATCGCCGCGGCGCGAACCCGGGCACAGTCGGAGCCCGATGACTTTGCCGCGCTCCTCTCTCTTCCACCGTTCGCTCGCACGCGTGACGCGCGCGCGCCGCGTCGCGCGCTCGTTGGCGGCGTCGCTGGCGATATCGCTGCTGGCCGGCGGGGCGGCGTCCGGCGCGCCGGCGAACCCGCCGATCGTCGTCCCCGACACCATCGCGCAGCGCGTGCAACCGTGCAGCGCGTGCCACGGCAAGGAAGGGCGGGCGACCGATCAGGGATTCTTTCCGCGCATCGCGGGCAAGCCGGCGGGCTACCTGTTCAACCAGCTGGACAATTTCCGCGCCGGCCGCCGTACCAATTCGACGATGGCCTACCTCGTCGAGCAGATGTCGGACGACTACCTGCACGAGATCGCAAACTATTTCGCGTCGCTCGACGTGCCTTACGCGGCACCGCGAACCGAAGGCGCGCCGCAGGACGCGCTCGCGCAGGGCGAGGCCCTCGTGCGCCGCGGCGACCCCGAGCACGGCATCCCGGCCTGCGTGCAGTGCCATGGTGCCGCGATGACCGGCGTCGCGCCGGCCGTGCCGGGCCTGCTGGGCCTGCCGCGCTCCTACCTGATCGAGCAGTTCGGCTCGTGGCGCACCGGCCAGCGCAAGGCGCTCGCGCCCGATTGCATGGCGAAGATCGCGACCTCGCTGACGCCGATGGAGATCAGCGTCGTCGCCACGTGGCTGTCGTCGCAGCCGGTCACCGCGCCGCCGGCGTCGGCCGATGCGCTGCCGCGACCGTTGCCGATGGCGTGCGGGAGCGTGTCGCCATGAGCTCGGTGCGCTTCACCTGGCCGCGCCTGCTCACGCTGCTGGTGGGCATCGTCGTGCTGCTCTCCGTGCTGGTCGTGTGGCTGAACCTGCGCGGCGAGGACGTCCAGGGGTTGCAGGCCGGCACCGCCGTCGCGACGCCCGAGCAGATCCAGCGCGGCGCCTACCTGGCGCGCGCCGGCAACTGCGCGGCGTGCCACACCGACCGCGGCGGCGCGCCGTACGCCGGCGGCAAGGGCATCCAGACGCCGTTCGGCACCGTCTACGCCAGCAACCTCACGCCGGACGCCCGGACCGGCATCGGCGACTGGACGCCCGCGCTGTTCTGGCGCGCGCTGCACAACGGCCGTTCCGCCGACGGCCGGCTGCTCTACCCGGCCTTCCCGTACCCGAACTTCACCGAGATCACGCGTGCCGACTCCGACGCGATCTACGCGTTCCTGCGCACGCAACTGCCGGTCGCGCAGCCGAACCGCATGCACGCGCTCGACTTCCCGTACGACCTCCAGGCCTCGCTCGCGGTCTGGCGCGCGCTGTTCTTCACGCCGGGCGTGTACGAGCCGGTCGTCGAGCAATCGGTGCAATGGAACCGCGGCGCCTACCTCGTACGCGCGCTGGGCCACTGCTCGGCCTGCCACTCGCCGCGCAACCGCTTCGGCGCGACCAGCGACAGCCTCGAGCTGAGCGGCGGCCTGATCCCGATGCAGAACTGGTACGCGCCGTCGCTCGAGTCGGCCAGCGAGGCCGGTGTCGCGGACTGGCCGTCGGAGGAAGTCGCTGCACTGTTCAAGACCGGCATCACGCCGCGCGGCGCGGCGCTGGGGCCGATGGCGGAGGTCGTGTTCCGCAGCACGCAGTACCTGAGCGACGACGACCTCGCCGCGATGACCGTCTTCCTCAAGAGCCTGCCGCAGACGGCGCCGCACGCGCTCGCGGCCGTCGCGCCGGCCAGCGCGCGCGGCGCGGCGCTGTACACGGAGCGCTGCGCCGCCTGCCACGGCCCGAAGGGCGAGGGCGGCGAGGTCGGCGGCGCGCGGGACGGCGCGAACGGCGTGGCCTACGTCGCGCTCGCGGGCAACCGGCTCGTGCAGCTCGCGTCGCCGGCGAACCTCGTGCACGTCATCGTCCACGGCGGCTTCGCGCCGACGACCGCCGGCAACCCGCGGCCGTTCGGCATGCCGCCGTTCGGCCAGGCGATGAACAACGACGATATCGCGGCGCTCGCGACCTACGTGCGCAGCGCCTGGGGCAACAACGCGCCCGCCGTCAGCGCGCTGGACGTGCTCAACGCCCGCTGAGCACGCCGGCGCGTTGCCGACGCCTCGCGCGCGTCAGGCGCGGAACATCGGGCCGCCCCACGGCGCGCCGGTCGTGCCGCCGTCGACGACGATCTCCGCCGCGGTGATGCCGGGCGTCGCCGCCAGGAACACGGCGGCCTGCGCGACCTCGTCGGCCTCGGCGAATCGGCCGAGCGCGATGCGCGGCGCCATCGCCTTCTCGGTGCCGTCGATCGTCGCGCCGGCGCGGGCGCCGCGCGTCCAGATCGGCGTGCGCGTGCCGCCGGGGATCACGGTGTTGACGCGGATGCCGCGCGGCGCGAGCTCCGACGCGAACACCTTGGCCATGCTGCTCACCGCACCCTTGGTCGCCGAGTAGGCGGCCGAGCCCGGCGTGCCGAGTTCGCGCATCACCGATCCGTTCAGCACGATCGCACCCCCGTCGCCCATCAGCGGCATCAGCGACTGCACCGTGAAGAAGACGGCGGTCAGGTTGGTGTCGATGATGTCCTGGAACGCCGCGAGCGTGGTCGCGCCGAGCGGTGTCGGGCCGGAGATGCCGGCGTTGGCGAACAGGATGTCCAGGCGGCCGAACGCCTCGCCGACGGATGTGGCGACCTGCGCCAGCGCGGCGGGATCGGTGAGGTCGGCCTGCAGCGCCAGCACGCCGGCGCCGAGTTCGGCGGCGGCCTCGTCGAGCTTCGCGCGGTCGCGCCCGGTGATGGCGACGCGCGCGCCGCGGCGGATCAGCAGGTGCGCGGTGGCGAGGCCGATGCCGCTGTTGCCGCCGGTGACGAGGGCGGTCTTGCCTTGGAGGTTGAGGGTCATGGTCGTTCCTTTTCGAGAAGTGGCGCGCGGGGCGCCCGGCGTGTTCGGTGCGATGGGTCAGTTCATCGACGGTAATGACTATAAAAGATGTAGTGACTATCTGCATCGAAGGGACTTCGGATATCATCCGTCCCATGGCTGCCTCTCGCGTCAACCCGTACGCCAACATCACCGTCCCGGTGCCGGCCTGCCCGGTCGCCGCCGCGCTGGAGGTGATCGGCGAGAAGTGGACGATCCTGATCCTGCGCGACCTCGCGCGCCACCCGTCGCGCCGCTTCCAGGACTTCATCGAGTCGCTCGTCGGCTGCGCGCCCAACACGCTGTCCGCGCGGCTGGTGTCGCTCGAGCGGCATGGCCTGGTTCAGCGCCGCCTCTACGAAGCGCGTCCGCCGCGCATGGAGTACCTGCTGACCGATGCGGGCCGCGCCGTGCTGCCGGTGCTGGGCGCGCTGTCCACGTGGGGCAAGACGCTGCAGGCCGCCGCCGCGGGCGAGTGATCGTCCTGCGGGCGCCTGCCGGCGCGCCGCGTCAGTCGAGGCCGGCGAGCCGGAGCACGTCGCGCAGCGTGCTGACCTCGCCGCAGTGCGCGGCGTGGTAGCCGGGCAGGGCGTCGACCGCGCTGCGGAACGCGTCGCTGCGCAGGATCGCGAGCGCCTGCGCGACCTCGGGGCGCAGCAGCGCGTCGCGGTGGCAGATCGCGAAGTAGCGCTCGGTCGCCAGCGGCAGGAAGTCGAGCTTGAAGTGGCGCGCCGGACGCTCGAGCCCGAAGCCGACGTCGGCCATGCCGCTGCCGATGAACGCGGCGACCGCGGCATGCGTGAACTCGCCGTGCTCGTAGCCGACGATCGTCGCAGGGTCGATGTCCTGCGCGGCGAGCAGGCAGTCGAGCAGGAAGCGCGTGCCGGAGCCGCGCTGGCGGTTGATGAAGCGCAGCCCCGGCCGCGCGAGGTCGGCGAGGCCGGCGATGCGCAGCGGGTTGCCGGCGCGCACCATCAGGCCTTGTGTGCGGTCGGTGATGTCGATGACGACGTGCAGCTGCGGGTCGAGCCAGCGGGCGTACGCGTCCCAGCCCTTGGCCGCGAGCGCGCCGTGCGGCACGTGGAAGCAGGCGAGATCGCTCGCGCCGTCGTGCAGCGAGGCCGCGGCGTCCTGGCTGTTCGTGTAGACGCGCTCGACGTCGATCCCCGCCTCGCCGAGCATCGCCAGCAGCTTCTCGATCGCGAAGCCGTGGCTCGCGTGCACGCGCAGCAGGCGCTGCGGCGGCGCGAGCACGCGCTGCAGCTCCACCTCTAGCTCGGAGGCGAGCGTGTCGAGCGCCGGCGCGAGCCGCGCGGCAATGCGCCGGTCGGCCCAGACGAGCTTCTCGCCGAGCTCCGTCAGCCGCGAGCCGCGCCCGCGCTCCATCTGCAGCAGCGGCGCGCCGAACCAGGTCTCGCCCTGGCGGATCGTGTCCCACGCGTGGCGGTAGGACTGGCCGCTGCGCTGGCAGGCAGCCGACAGGCTGCCGGTCTCGGCGACGTTGACCAGCAGGTCGATCAGGCGCGGCGCCAGCGTCTCGCCGCGGTCGTGCGAGATGGTCCATTGCGGGCGAATCGAGATCTTGTGCATGCGGATGGGCGCGACGGAGCCTCCGGCCCCACACCGCATATTGCAACAGACTCGTGTGACATGCCCGACCGCAGGCTTGCTCGGGCGTCGCCGGGCGTGATCCAGCTCACGACTTCGGGATGCGCAGCTTCTTCGGATCGTCCGGCGCGTCCGGCGTGCGGATCAGGCTGATCTCGCCGTCGGATTCCAGGTACATCCGTTTCACCCTGGACAGATCCTCGAGCCCTTCGCCGCGCACCTTGGCCATCAGCTCCTCGTCGGAGATGAGCTCGCGGCGCATGTTGCGCCGCAGCTTGCGGCCGTCGCGCACGAGGCACAGCTTGCCGCCGGCGAAGAAGCGCTCGAGGGCGGGGTAGCGGAAGCTGAGCCAGTCGATCGCGACATTCCAGAACACGAGCGTGGAGATCAGCACGATGCCGTCGGTGGCCGACGTGCCGTCGCCGATCATCGCGTTCTGCGACGCATCGCCGAGCAGCACGACGAACAGGAAGTCGGAGATGCCCATCGAGCCGACGTCGCGCCGCAGGATCACGCGGAACACGAAGAACAGGAACCAGAACATCAGCGTGCCGCGCGCCACCAGCTCGACCGGAGACATCGTGAAGCCGAAGAGCTTGCCGAGATCGATATGGTCCACGTGTTTCTCCCTGCTCAATCCGATCGGCGGCGTGCCGAAAGGCCCTTGTGCACGGCGCGGACGGCAACGCCCATGCCTGCCGAGCTCGCGCGCGGAGCCTGTCGAGGGAACGCGCGCGAGGGCGGTAGGCCGGGGGGTATCCGCCTGCGACCCGATCGGCGCCTCGACAGCGCCTTCGAAGATGCAACAAAACGTTTGACGCAACGCAACAGAAATTACGTTGCTGTCGAGTGGAAATCGAACTGTTAGGGGTTGTCGAACGAGGCCGCACTAGGGTTCGTCTTTAGGCGGTTGACTGCATATTGCAATCGATCGCACGGGATACTTACAGTCGGGCAGCCGTCGGGGTTGGGACAACGACGGTCGATGCTCGCTGGAAAACAAAAGGATCAAGATGTCTACCGTCATGAACGGCTCCGCCGCCGTCGCGCCTTCGGGGGGATTTCTCTCCAAGGAACGCACGATCGCCGGCCCCGGGTTCAACCGCTGGCTGCTGCCTCCCGCGGCCCTCGCCATCCACCTGTGCATCGGCATGGCCTACGGCTTCTCGGTGTTCTGGCTGCCGCTGAGCAAGGCGCTCGGCGCCGGCGCCGCGTCGTGCGCGAAGGATGCGGGCTTCTGGGCCCAGGCGTTCTCGTCCGACTGCAACTGGAGCGTCTCGACGCTCACGTGGATGTACACGCTGTTCTTCGTGATCCTCGGCTGCTCCGCCGCGATGTGGGGCGGCTGGCTCGAGCGCGTCGGCCCGCGCAAGGCCGGCGTCGTCGCCGCGTGCTGCTGGTGCGGCGGCATGGTGATCTCGTCGATCGGCATCCAGGTGCACCAGTTCTGGCTGATGCTGATCGGCTCGGGCGTGATCGGCGGCGTCGGCCTCGGTCTCGGATACATCTCCCCCGTATCGACGCTGATCAAGTGGTTCCCGGATCGCCGCGGCATGGCGACCGGCATGGCCATCATGGGCTTCGGCGGCGGCGCGATGATCGGCTCCCCGCTCGCCGTGATGCTGATGAAGCACTTCGCGGTCGGCGGCGACGTCGGCGTCGCGTCGACCTTCCTCGCGATGGCGGCGATCTACTTCGTCTTCATGATGGCCGGCGCGCTCGGCTACCGCGTGCCGCCGTCGGGCTGGAAGCCGGAAGGCTGGACGGCGCCCGTCGCCCAGGCCAACAACGCGATGATCACGCGCGGCCACGTGCACGTGACGAAGATCTGGGGCATCCCGCAGTTCTGGCTCGTATGGCTCGCGCTGTGCATGAACGTGTCGGCGGGCATCGGCGTGCTCGCGCTCGGCAGCCCGATGCTGCAGGAAGTCTTCGGCGGCCACCTTCTGGGCCTCGACAAGAAGTTCTCCGAGCTCGACCCGGCGCAGCTGAAGGCCATCGCCGGCATCGCGGCGGGCTTCCTCGCGCTGCTGAGCCTGTTCAACATCGGCGGCCGCTTCGTGTGGGCCAGCCTGTCGGACAAGCTCGGCCGCAAGACGACCTACTTCGTGTTCTTCGTGCTCGGCGCGCTGATGTACGCCAGCATCCCGGCGAGCGCCGCGGCCGGCTCGAAGCTCGCTTTCGTCGGCGCGTTCTGCGTGATCATCTCGATGTACGGCGGCGGCTTCGCCACCGTGCCGGCCTACCTGTCCGACCTGTTCGGCACGCAGATGGTCGGCGCCATCCACGGCCGCCTGCTGACCGCGTGGTCGACCGCCGGCATCCTCGGCCCGGTCGTCGTCAACTACATGCGCGACTACCAGCTCGGCCTGGGCCTGCCGCGCGAGCAGGTCTACAACCAGACGATGTACATCCTGGTCGGCTTCCTGGCCGTCGGCTTCATCGCCAACCTGCTCGTGAAGCCGGTCGACGCGAAGTGGTTCATGAACGACGAGGAACTTGCCGAGGAACGCCGACTCGCACATGACAAGGCGTCCGCGGCCGACGTCGGCACCGCGGCCGGCGCCGCGGCCACCGCGGTGACCAGCCCGGCCGTCGTCGCGCTGGCCTGGCTGGCCGTCGGCATCCCCATCGCGTGGGGCGTCTACATGACCCTCATCAATGTCTCGAAGTTCTTCAACTGACGACCTGCGGGGCCTGCCCCGCGACACCGCGCCGCGCGGGCCTGCGGGCCCCGCGGCGTCGAAGGATGAGCGCGAGTTGCTGTCGCAGGCGCTCGCGCGGCACCTGCCGGACGTTCCGGCCGACGTGCCCGGCGGCAGCGCTTCGGCGCTGCTGCCCATCCTCCATCACATCCAGGACGCGCTGCGCTTCATCCCGCCGGCGCTCGTCCCCGAGATCGCCGCCGCCCTGAACCTGTCGCGTGCCGAGGTTCACGGCGTCGTCACCTACTACCACCACTTCCGCAGCGCGCCTGCGGGCCGCCACGTCGTGCAGATCTGCCAGGCCGAGGCCTGCCGCGCGATGGGTGCCGAAGGCCTGATGGCGCACGCGGCCGCGCGTCTCGCGTGCGCGCCGGGTGCGACGCGCGCGGACGGCGGCGTCACGCTGGAAGCCGTCTACTGCCTGGGCCTGTGCGCCAGCGGGCCGTCGGCGATGGTCGACGAGCAGCTGCGCGGACGCGTGTCCGCCGCCACCGTCGACGCGTGGGCCGCGCGCTTCGAAGGCGCCGCATGACCGCCGTCACCGTCTACCTGCCGCGCGACGCCGCCGCGGTGGCGCTCGGCGCCGACGAGGTCGCCGACGCGCTCGCCGCCGTCGCCGCCCAGCGCGGCCTCGCCCTGAACCTCGTGCGCAACGGCACGCGCGGCATGCTGTGGCTCGAGCCGATGCTCGAGGTCACGACGCCCGCCGGCCGCGTCGCCTTCGGGCCGCTGCAGGCCGCCGACATCCCCGACCTCGTCTGCCGTGGGCTGCTCGACGAATCGACCGCGCTCGATGGCCTCTCGGACGCGCTCGTCGCGCACCCCGCGCGCCTGGGCCTCGTCGACGAGCTGCCGTACTTCGCGAAGCAGCAGCGCATCACCTTTGCGCGCGTCGGCCTCATCGACCCGCTGTCGCTCGACGACTACGCCGCGCACGGCGGCTGGGCCGGGCTCGACAAGGCGCTCGCGATGACGCCGACGGCCGTCGTCGGCGAAGTCCTCGAATCCGGCCTGCGCGGCCGCGGCGGCGCCGCGTTCCCCGCGGGCATCAAGTGGAAGACCGTCGCCGCGACCGCCGCCCCGCGCAAGGCCATCGTCTGCAACGCCGACGAAGGCGACTCCGGCACGTTCTCCGACCGCATGCTGATGGAGGGCGACCCGTACGCGCTCGTCGAGGGCATGGCGATCGCGGGCGTCGCGGTCGGCGCGACGGCGGGCTACATCTACATCCGCTCCGAGTACCCGCACGCCGAGGCCGCGCTGCGCGAGGCCATCGCGCGCGCGACCGCGGCCGGGCACATCGGAAAGTCGCTGCGAGGCACGGGCCCGGCGTTCCATCTCGAAGTGCGCCGCGGCGCCGCGTCGTACGTCTGCGGCGAGGAGACGGCGCTGCTCGAGAGCATCGAGGGCAAGCGCGGCGTCGTGCGCGCCAAGCCGCCGTTGCCCGCGATCCACGGGCTGTTCGACTGGCCGACCGTCATCAACAACGTCATCACGCTGGCGAGCGTGCCGCGCATCCTCGCCGACGGCGCGCAGGCGTACCACGCGTTCGGCGCGGGCCGCTCGCGCGGCACGCTGCCGTTCCAGCTCGCGGGCAACCTGAAGCACGGCGGCCTGTTCGAGGCGCCGTTCGGCATCACGCTGCGCGAGCTGCTGGTCGACCTCGGCGGCGGCACGATCTCCGGCCGCCCGATCAAGGCCGTGCAGATGGGCGGCCCGCTCGGCGCCTACGTCCCGGAGTCGGCGTGGGACGTGCCCATCGACTACGAGGCCTACGCCGCGATCGGCGCGACGGTGGGCCACGGCGGCATCGTCGTGCACGACGACACCGCCAACCTCGCCTCGCTCGCGCGCTACGCGATGGCGTTCTGCGCGCTCGAGTCCTGCGGCAAGTGCACGCCGTGCCGCATCGGGTCGACACGCGGCGTCGAGGTGATCGACCGCATCGTCGCGCTGCCCGCATCGGCCAAGCCCGCACAGGAAGCATTGCTGCGCGACCTGTGCGACACCATGGTGTCCGGCAGCCTCTGCGCGATGGGCGGCATGACGCCGTTCCCGGTGCTGTCCGCGCTCGACCACTATCCCGAGGACTTCGGTCTGTCGCCTTCGTCGCGCTGATTTTGCCGCGCCCAAGCGCGGCGGGAGAGCCATCATGCTGAACATCAACGACCCCCATCCGGATACCGACTACGGTACGCCGGCGAGCGAATCCGCGCAGACGGTCGCGCTGACGATCGACGGCGTCTCCGTGAGCGTGCCCGCGGGCACCTCGGTGATGCGCGCGGCGATCGACGCCGGCATCTCCGTGCCCAAGCTGTGCGCGACCGACAGCCTCGAGCCCTTCGGCTCGTGCCGGCTGTGTCTGGTGGAGATCGACGGCCGCCGCGGCACGCCCGCGTCCTGCACGACGCCGGTCGAGGCCGGCATGTCGGTGCGCACGCAGAGCCCGAAGCTCGCGAAGCTGCGCAAGGGCGTGATGGAGCTCTACATCTCCGACCACCCGCTCGACTGCCTGACCTGCAGCGCCAACGGCGACTGCGAG
>JASLEM010000549.1 GCA_030151165.1 Burkholderiaceae bacterium | reverse complement strand
GGCTACATCGAGGCCGGCCACGCCGAGGGCGCGCGCGTCGTCGCCGGCGGCCGCCAGGTGCGCGCCGAGACCGGCGGCTACTACGTCGAGCCCACGATCTTCGACCACGTCGGCAACGACATGAAGATCGCGCGCGAGGAGATCTTCGGGCCCGTGATGTCGGTGATCCGCTACCGCACCGAGGCCGAGGCGATCGCGCTCGCCAACGCGTCCAGCTACGGCCTGCAGGCCAGCGTGTGGAGCGACAACCTCAACCGCGCCCACCGCGTGGCGCGCGCGCTGCGCGCCGGCACCGTGCACGTGAACTCGTACGACGAGGACGACATCACCGTGCCGTTCGGCGGCTACAAGCAGAGCGGCAACGGACGCGACAAGTCGCTGCACGCGTTCGACAAGTACACCGAACTGAAGACGACCTGGGTGCGCATCGACGGCCTGAAGTGACGTGACGTGACGTGACGTGAAGTGACCGGCCGACCCGCCCCATGCGCGCGCCACTGCTCCTGACCTTGCTGCTCGCCGCGTGGTTGGCGCAGGCGTCGGGCGCGGAGCCTGCGCCCGGCGGCCGGCTGGTCGAGGTGCGCGGCGCGCGCCTGTTCGTCGACGTCCGCGGCAGCGGGCCGCCCGTCGTGTTCCTGCATGGCGGCCTCGACGACTTCGAGACCGCCTTCGCGGCCCAGCGCGAGGCCTTCGGCGGGTCGTACCGCCTGGTCGGCATCGACCAGCGCGGCCACGGCCGCAGCCCCGACGACGCGCGGCCGTTCGACTACCGCGAGATGGCCGACGACACCGCCGCCGTCATCGAGTCGCTCGGCCTGGGCGCGGTCGACGTCGTCGGGCACAGCGACGGCGCGGACATCGCGATGATCCTCGCGCGCGACCATCCCGCGCTCGTCCGCCGGCTCGTGCTGGCGAGCGGCAACCTGCGCGCGGACTTCAGCGCCGACGAACTCGCGCAACGCCAGGCCTGGACGCCGGAGCAGGTCGACCGGCAGGTGCAGAAGATGTCCGGGTCGCTGCCGCCGCGATTCCGGCAGGAGCACCTCGCCGTCGCGCCCGACGGCCCGGGCCACTGGCCGGTCCTGCTGCGCAAGTCGTGGGCGCTGTGGTTGACGCCGGTGGTCGTCACGCCGGCCGACCTGGCGAGGATCCAGGCCCCGGCGCTCGTGATCGCGGGCGACCACGATTTCGTCGACGTCGGCGAGACCGTGGAACTCTGGCGCGCGCTGCCCCACGCGCAGCTGATGATCCTGCCGGACACCGGCCATGGCACCCTGTCGACCCGGCCCGAACTGGTCGACGCGGCGATCGACCGGTTCCTGAAGGCACCGGCGCCGCCTGCGACGCCGGCGAAATAGGCGCCCGTCCACAAGCCTGTGGATGCGCCCGCGCCGCCGCGGGCGAACACTTCCGTTCGCGGGTCGGAGCAGGTCGCTCGGTCGGCTCGCGCAACGCATCGAACGGGAGCCGCCATGGAACAACGCAAGGTCTTCAGCGACAGTGTCGTGGAATTGCCGGACCAGCCCGGCGTGACGCAGACGGGCATGAAGATCAACCTGAAGACGCCGGCCCAAGGCTCGGAGACGATGCTGGTCAGCTTCTCGTTGAACCCGTCCGAGGAGGCGACGCAGCGGCTCGAGGCGCTGGTCGCGGGCGGCCAGACCGTGACGCCGCAGCAACTGCGGACGGACTACGCCGTCGCGCCGTCGGAGCTCGCGCCGCTGCTGGACTGGCTCAAGGGCCAGGGCTATGCCATCGACCACGTGGCGCAGGACGGGACGAGCGTCTACGCCCGTGCGACCGTCACGCAGATCGAGTCCAGCCTCGCCGTCCACATGGCGCGCGTGACGCGCAACGGCGTCACCTGCACCGCGGCGACCAACGCGCCCAGCCTGCCGGCCGCCGTCGCCGCCAGCGTGCACGCCATCGGCGGACTGCAGCCGTTCCGCCACGCCATCAAGCACTTCCGCCGGACGCGGGCGCGCGCGCCGCAGCTCGAGGCGTCCGCCGCGTCGACGACTGGCGCGATCGGGCCGAACGGCTACCTGGTCGCGGACATCCTCAAGGCCTACAACGCGGACGACCTGGGGCTGACGGGCCGGGGCCAGACCATCGCCATCCTCATCGACACGGTGCCGACGGTCGCCGACCTCGAGGCCTTCTGGGCCGCCAACGGGATCGCCGCGGACGCGGCGCGCGTGCAGTTCGTCAACGTCAACGACATGGCGCTGCCGCCCACCGAAGGCGAGGAGACGCTCGACGCGGAATGGGCGAGCGGCATCGCGTCCGGCGCCACGGTGCGCGTCTATGCGAGCGGCGGGCTGGACTTCGCGCTGCTGGACAAGGCGCTCGACCAGATCATCGCGGACTTCGACGCGATCCCGTCCATGCGCCAGCTCTCCGTCAGCCTGGGCCTGGGCGAGACCTACATGCAGAAGGCGGAGGTGCGCTCGCAGCACGCCAAGTACCTGCGGCTGGCGGCGCTCGGCGTCAACGTCTTCGTCTCCAGCGGCGACGCCGGCTCGAACCCGGACACCACCGGCCAGAGCTCGACCGGCCCGCTGCAGGTGGAGTACGGCTCGTCGGACAGCGCCGTCATCGGCGTGGGCGGCACCACGATGGATCTCGGCGCCGACGGCATGGTGCGCGACGAGAGCGGCTGGGCGGACGGCGGCGGCGGGCGGAGCGTGCTGTTCAAGCGCCCGGCCTGGCAGGCGGGCGACGCGATCCCCCAGGGCGGCGCCCGGCTGGTGCCGGACGTCGGCCTCGTCGCCGACCCGAACACCGGCGCGATGATCGTCCACAACGGACAGCAGACCCAGATCGGCGGCACCAGCTGGAGCGCGCCGGTGTGGGCGGGGTTCTGCGCGCTCGTCAACGAGGCGCGCGCCACGAACGGCAAACCGCCCCTGCCCTTCCTGCCGCCGCTGCTCTACCCGCTGGGCGGCACCGCGGCGTTCCGCGACATCGTCGCCGGCAGCAACGGCGCGTACCACGCGAGCACCGGCTACGACATGGTCACCGGCCTGGGCGTGCCCGACGTCCGGGTGCTGGTGCAGCAGCTCGCTTGAGCGGCGCGATCGTCAGAGGCACGCCAGCGCCGCCACCAGCGCCACCGGCATCACGACGACGCCGACCTTCAGGAACGTCCACGCCGACACGTGCTCGCCCTCGCGGCGCAAGGCGACGAGCCACAGGATCGTCGCGAGCGAGCCGGTGACCGACAGGTTCGGCCCGAGGTCGATCCCCACGGCGATCGCCGCGCGCACCGGCTCGGCGAGATAGCCCGAGTTCGCGGCGGTGCCGGCCACGAGGCCCGCCGGCAGGTTGTTCAGCAGGTTGCACGCGAAGGCCACGATCGCGCCGGCGCCCCACGCGGTCTCGCGGGCGCCCTGCTCCGCCGCGTTGCGCAGCAGCTCGGTCAGCGCGCCGATCAGGCCCGTGCGCTGAACGCCGGCCACGAGCACGAACAGGCCGATCACCAGCGCCAGCACGCTCCACGACACGTGCCGCAGCAGCGGCCAGGGCGCCGCGCGCTTGTTCCACTGCACGGCCGCGATCGCGAGCGCGGAGGCGAACAGCGTGGGCGCGCCGAGCGGGGTGCCGAACGCGGACGCCACCAGCATCGCGAGCACCACGCCCACGATGCCCAGCGCGGCCAGGCGGCCGGTCGGCGTGAGCGCGGGCACGTCGGCGTGGGTCTCGAGCGGCTCGCGCAACTCGGTGCGGAACAGCAGCGCGAGCACCGCCCAGGTCACGCCGACCGCCGCCGCCGACGCCAGCGCGAACGTGCGCAGCCACGCGCCGAGCGGCGGGATGTGCTCGCCGAACACGACGAGGTTGGCCGGGTTCGAGATCGGCAGCACGAAGCTCGCCGCGTTGGCGATGAACGCGCAAGCGAACAGGTAGGGCAAGGGCTTCGCGCCGGCCTTCTTCGCGGCCGCATGCACCGCGGGCGTGAGCACGACGGCGGTGGCGTCGTTGGACATGAACACCGTCACCACGATCCCGATCCCGTAGACCAGCCCGAACAGCCGCCGCGCCGAGCCGCCCGCGTGCTTCACGGCCCAGCCGGCGAGCGTGTCGAAGAGGCCCTCGCTGCGCGCCAGCTCGGCCAGCAGCATCATGCCGACGAGGAACATCACGACGTCCATCGCGCCGCCGACGGCGCCGAACGCATCCGACAGCGACAGCAGCCCCGAGACGACCAGCAGCAGCGCGCCGCCGACCGCCCACACCGCCTCGGGCAGCTTGCCGGGCCGCAGGATCACGCCGGCGGTCGCCAGCGCGGCGATCGTCCAGATGGCGAGGTTGGGGCCGGCCAGCGCGGGCCAGTGGATCGGGGGAGCATCGTTCATCGTCGTCGGGTTTCCTGCAGGCCGGGCCGCGCGGCGGGCGTCGCGCGCAGCTCATCGGCACGCATCATGCCCAACCCGGCGCCGGATGACGCGGCGGTTCGGCCGGTGCGCGACATTGGCGGGTATTTCCGGCCCATTTCGCGCTCGCGGCCCGGCGCGGACAGGACTAGCATCCACCACTGCCCCCCAAGACACAGTCGGTGCCTGAGCACCCGGAGCGCGCATGACGGACGACATCAAGACCGTGAACCTGGATTTCGATCTCCCGGCCCAGCCGCAGTCGCTGGTCAAGCTGGCGGCGCTGCTGCGCGAGGAGGACGTCAACCTCAACGCGATCGGCGCGCTGATCGACTCCGACATGTCGTTCGCGGCGGCGGTCATGAAGGCCGTCAACTCGCCGCTGTACGGCCTCAAGGGCCGCGTGCAGAGCGTGCAGCAGGCCGTCACCTACCTTGGCGTGCGCGAGATCTCCGGCATCGCCTACGAGAGCGGGCTGCAGGGCGCGTTCCCCCAGGTGCCCGCGCTGCTCGCCGTGTGGGAGCGCGCCAGCGTGCGCGGCCTCCTGATGGGGCGGCTCGCGCAGGCGCTGTCGATGGAAGCCTGGGGCGCGCACACCGCCGGGCTGTTCGAGGAATGCGGCAAGGCCGTCCTCTACCGGCACGCGCCCGCCGTCTATGCGCCGATGCTGGCGAAGGCGGCCAACGACGTCGCGCTGCTCGAGCTCGAGCGCCAGACCTTCGGCATCGGCCACGACGAGGTCGGCGCCAAGCTCTGCGAGGCCTGGGGCCTGACGCCGGCGGCCGTCGCCAGCGTGCGCCACCATGTCTCGATCCAGGAGACGCTGCGCCTGCCGCGCGTCTCGCACCGCTACATCTGCGTGCTCTCCGCCCTCGCGCACACGATCACCACCGACCCGTCGCAGCTCGACGAGGTCGCGATGAAGCTCGCCCCGCAGGCGATGCTCGACCAGAGTTCGCTGCTGCGCGGCTTGCACCGCGTGAAGGACAAGATCGACGACGCGCTGGCCAACGGCTGAACGGCGTGGCCGGGCACTGGCCCGGCGAAATTGCCTGTCGAACATCCGGCGTCGGATGTTCGAGATCCGGCGATGCATCAAATAGAGGCATCGATGGATGTTGGAGATCCATCGACGGGTGTCGAACATGCATCGATGGATGTTGAACATCCAAATCAGGCCCTCGAATCCGGAGCCCCGGACTTTTACTCCGCCGATTTGGATGTCAAAGACCCATCGATGGGTGTTCGACATCCATCGATGCCTCTATTTGATGCATCGACGGATGTTGGACATGCAATCTGGATGTCCAACATCCATTTTTCGGCGTCGGAACACCGGTGCCGCGTCACGCCGAACCGTCGCCGGCCGGCCGACCTCGGGCGTCCGGCGTGAAACCCGGGCTCACGCCGCCGCGAGACCCTCGCCGGCATGGGCGGCCTGCTCCGAGCCCGCATGCGCCAGCCGCGAGACTTCCGTCGGCGCCAGCGGCTTCATCTTGTGGTCCGACCACACCTGGCGCCAGCGTCGCGCGCCCTTCACGCCGTTCCACAGGCCCAGCATGTGGCGCGAAGCCTGCGACCAGTGGTGCTCGGAGGCATGCAGCCGCTCCAGGTACTCGACCATCAGCGCCCCGATGTCCTCGCGCCCGCGCTCGGGCGTGTCGAGGCCGAGGAAGCGCCGATCCCAGTCGGCCATCGTCCACGGGTCGTGGTACGCGTCGCGGCCGATCATCACGCCGTCCACGTGCTCCAGGTGCCGCGCGATCTCGTCGTCGCCCTTCACCCCGCCGTTCAGCACGATCGTGAAGTCCGGGAAGTCCTGCTTGAGGCGATAGACGAACTCGTAGCGCAGCGGCGGGATCGTGCGGTTGTCCTTCGGGCTCAGGCCCTGCAGCCACGCGTTGCGGGCGTGGACGATGAAGACGTTGCAACCGCCCTGCGCCACCGTGCCGACGAAGTCGCGCACGAAGTCGTAGCTCTCGATCTTGTCGATGCCGATCCGGTGCTTTACCGTCACCGGCAGCGTGCAGGCGTCGCGCATCGCGGCCACGCCGTCGCGCACCAGCTCCGCCTCGCGCATCAGGCACGCGCCGAACGCGCCGCGCTGCACGCGCTCGCTCGGGCAGCCGCAATTGAGGTTGACCTCGTCGTAACCCCACTGCTGCGCCAGCTTCGCGCACGCCGCCAGCGCATCGGGCTCGCTGCCGCCCAGTTGCAGCGCAACGGGATGCTCCTCGTCGCTGAAGTCCAGGTGCCGCGGCTGGTCGCCATGCAGCAGCGCGCCGGTCGTCACCATCTCGGTGTACAGCAGCGTGCCGCGGGTGATGAGGCGGTGGAAGTAGCGGCAATGGCGGTCGGTCCAGTCCATCATCGGCGCCACCGACAGCCGCCACGGGCTAACTTGTTGATTTTCCTTGGAAATCATCCCGCGATTGTCGCAGCGAACGGCTTTCCTCGTGGCGCGTCGCCGGAAATTCCCCGCAACAGCGTGACCGATGCTTGGCCGAGCCGGCCGTCATGCCGGGCGCGAACCATCCGCGCATCACTTCCCCGCCACTCGGTCCCAATAAGGCACGTCGCCGAACACCTGCCGCAGGTGGTCGATGAACAGCCGCGCCTTCGCGTCGTGCGAGCGCCCGCGCATGCGCACGGCGTGCACCGCGCGTTCCGTACCTTTCGGGTACGGCGACTTCAGGCCGGGGAACAGCGAGACGAGGCGGCCGGCGGCGATGTCGTCGTTGACCAGCCAGCTCGCGATGTGCGCGATGCCGGCGCCGGCCAGCGCGGCCTCGCGCATGCAGTCCTTGTCGTCGACGCGCAGGTTGCCGTGCACGGCGTAGGGCTGGTCACGGTTCCAGCCCTCGAAGCACCAGGTCGACGCTGGCGCGACGCCGGTCGCGACGTCGATGCAGTGGTGCGCCGGCAGGTCGTCCGGCGTGGCCGGGCGGCCGCGGCGCGCGAGGTAGGCGGGGCTGGCGCAGGCGACCAGGCGCATCGGCGCGAGCCGGGTGGACAGCAGGTCGCTGTCGGGGAGCGCGCCGATCCGGATGGCGACGTCGACGCGCCGCTCGGCCAGGTCGACGTACTGGTCGCTGACGTGGAGCTCGACCTCCATCAGCGGATAGCGCTCCAGGAAACTGACGATCGCGGGCGCGACGTGGAGGCGGCCGAAGGTCGCGGGCGCGGTGACGGTCATCACGCCGCGGGGATCGGCGTTCAGCGACGCGAGCGACTCCCTGGCCTCGGCGAGTTCCGCCAGGATGTTCTGCGCCCGCGGCAGGAACTGGTCGCCGGCGTCGGTCAGCACCACGCGGCGGGAGCCGCGGTTGAACAGCGGCGCGCCGATCTCGGCCTCGAGCCGCTCGATCTTGCGCGTGACGGACGACACCGCGACGCCCTGCGTCTTCGCCACCTTCGAGAAGCTGCCGGCCGCGGCCACGGCCAGGAAATCGTTGAGGGCATCGATCATCGGGAGGGCTTTCGGGCGGTGCGTCCGGGCGGGATCGCGCGCCGGCAATTGATTGCGAAAATCGCAAACCAGATTTGCGATCGAGCTGATTGTTCTGCATTTCGCAAATCAACACAATCCACGCATCCAACCCACCGAGCCCTCCCGGCTCATCGAAAGAAAGCCCGATCCATGCCCCGCAGCTCCCCCGTTCCGCGCGCCCTGCGCCTGACCGCCCTGACCGCCGCCCTCGCGCTCGGCGCCTTCGCCGCCACGCTCGCCCCCGTGGCCGCCCTCGCCGCGGCCCCCCTGGCCAAGACCCAGGCGCCCGGCTTCTACCGCACGATGCTGGGCGATTTCGAGATCACCGCGATCAACGACGGCACCGTCTCGCTCGACGTCGCGAAGCTGCTCGCCGAGCCCGCGGCGAAGACCGACGCGGCACTGAAGAAGTCGTTCGAGGCCAGCCCGCTCGAGACCTCCGACAACGCCTTCCTCGTCAACACCGGCACGAAGCTCGTGCTGATCGACACCGGCGCCGGCGCCCTCTTCGGCCCGACGCTGGGCAAGCTGCTCGCGAACCTGCGCGCGGCCGGCTACGGGCCGGAGCAGGTCGATGACATCTTCCTGACGCACCTGCACCCCGACCACGTCGGCGGCCTGGCGGCCAACGGCGCGATGGTCTTCCCGAACGCGACCGTCCACGCGGACCGGCGCGACGCCGACTACTGGCTGTCGCAGGCCAATCTGGACAAGGCACCGGCCGATGCCAAGGGCTTCTTCCAGGGCGCGATGGCGTCGCTGAAGCCTTACGTCGACGCCGGTCGGTTCCAGCCGTTCGACGCCGACGCGGAGCTCGTCCCCGGCGTGCGCTCGGTCGCCAGCCCGGGCCACACCGAGGGCCACACGTCGTACCTCGTCGAGAGCAAGGGCCGGCAGCTGATGGTCGTCGGCGACCTGATCCACGTCGCCGCCGTGCAGTTCGACGACCCGGGCGTCACGATCGCCTTCGACACCAACCCGGGCGCGGCCGCCGCGTCGCGCAAGAAGATCTTCGGCGAGGCCGCCTCCGGCAACGTCCTGGTCGGCGCGGCGCACCTGCAGTTCCCCGGCCTCGGCCACCTGCGCGCCGCGGGCAAGTCGTGGCAGTGGGTGCCGGCGAACTATTCGACGCAGGGACGCTGAGCGAGGCAGCGGGCGCTGCGGGGGGATGCCGTGCAGGCGTCCACGCCCCGGTCGCCGCTCACGCCGCCCGGCCCGTCGCCTTCGCCGCGACCGCCGCCAGCGTCTGCCGGATGCCTTCCGCGTAGGGCGTCTTGCGGACCGGCCCGATCAGGCGCTGCAATGCCGCGTCGTCCATGATCAGCGGCTCGGTCAGCAGGTAGTTCATCTCGACCATCTCGCGCACCAGCCGGTTGAACACGCCGATCACGCGCAGCATCGTCTTGCCGGCGACGCGCCGCTTGACCGGGTGGCCGACCTGACGCGCCATCTCGTCGACCAGGTCGCGCTGCGTCGTGACACCCGCGCCGGCCAGGTGCCAGACATGGCCGAAGGCGGCGGGCGTCTCGATCAAGCGGGCGACGACGGGGCCGACATCGGGCACGAAGACGAACTCGTGCGGACGGTCGATCGGGCCGATCATGTCCGCGGTGCCGCCACGGACGGCCGCCACCGCCGCGCCGTGCAGCAGGCTGGCCTCCACGCCCGGGCCGTAGAAGTCGGGCAGGCGCAGCACGGTGGCGTTGATGCGGCCGTCGGCATGGGCCTGCAGCAGCACGTCCTCCTGCGCCTTGCGCATCCGGCCCTTGAACGTGTGCGGCTCGCGCGGGTGATCCTCGCGCACGGGCGTCGTGCGGGCGCGGCCGTAGGGGTAGACCGTGCCGACGAGGATCACGTTGCGCACGCCGGCGGCGACCGCGCCATCCAGCGTCTTGCGCATCAGCTCGGGATGCAGCTCGAACTGCCAGTAGTTGACGCCGACGAGGTACACGATCGTCTCGATCCCCGCCGCCGCGGCCTGCACCGAGGCGGGGACGTCCGGATCCCAGGTGACGATCTCGGCGAGCGGGTCGGCGCCGAAGGCCCGGCGCAGGCCGGCCTCGGAGCGGCCGACCACGCGGTACGGCTGGCCCTCGGCGGCGAGCGCGCGGGCGATGGATTGACCGATGGCGCCGGCGGCACCGAACAAGGCGATCTTGGGCATTGAGGATTCTCCGGAAAGTGGTGGGGTCAGGACTGGACGCTGCGGACGAAGGCGAGGACGCGCGCCTGCGCCTCCTGGACGTAGCCGTCGAGCAACGGGCGCACGGGCACCCGCAGCCAGGCTTCGAGCGCGACCACTGCCAGGCCCAGCAGCGCGGCGCCGGCCACGCGCGCGACGAGGAGGACGCTGCAGTCGACAGGAACGGGCGGAACGGGCTGGAACATGGCGGCACTCCGGGGTTGGGCGGCGGGCTGGGGCGGCGTTCGCCGCTGCGTTGACCGCAGTGTGCGAAATCCCCAGGCATTTGAAAATTGCCTAGAATCGCATCGCCGCTAAATGAAAATGCATACCATGGCCGACGCCGAACCGAACTGGGAGTGGTACCGGAGCTTCGTCCAGGTGCTCGAGACGGGCTCGCTGTCGGCCGCCGGCCGCGCGATGGGCCTGACGCAGCCAACGGTCGGCCGCCACATCGACAGCCTCGAGGCCGCATTGGCGCTGAAGCTCTTCACGCGCACGTTCGACGGCTTCGCGCCGACCGACGCGGCGCTCGAGCTCAAGCCCTACGCCATCAGCCTGGCCTCGACGGCGGCGGCGCTGCGGCGCGTGGCGAGCAGCCAGGGCGACGGCGTGCGCGGCACGGTGCGGATCACGGCCAGCGAGGTCATCGGCGTGGAGATCCTGCCGCCCATCCTGACGGCGCTGCGCCGCCGTCATCCGCAGCTGGTGATCGAGCTCGTGCTGTCGAACCGAGTGGACGACCTGCTGCGCCGCGAGGCCGACATCGCCGTCCGCATGGTGCGGCCCGCGCAGGACGCGCTGGTGGCGCAGCGCGTGGGCGGCATCGAGCTGGGCTTCCACGCGCACTCGCGCTATCTCGCCGAGCACGGCACGCCCGCGTCGCTGGCCGAGCTGCAGCGGCACACCGTCATCGGCTTCGACACCGAGACGCCGTTCATCCGCCAGATGCAGGCCCGCTACCCGACGTTCACGCGCGCCGGCCTGTCGCTGCGCGCCGACAGCGACCTCGCGAACCTGGCCGCCATCCGCGCCGGCTACGGCATCGGCATCTGCCAGGCGCCGCTGGCGGCGCGCGATCCTTCGCTCGTGCGCGTGCTGCGCGCGGACTTCTCGCCGGCGATGGACACCTGGATCGCGATGCACGAGGACCTGCGCGACAGCGCCCGCTGCGCGGCGGCCTTCGCCGCGCTGGCGGACGGGCTGCGGGACTACATCCCCGCGGCCTGACGCGAGCGGCCCGCCAGGCCGCCCGGCGCCCTGCGCGATCGTTCTGGAACGCCGCGTGCCCAGGCAGGTGGGCTTCCGCTGCCGCGCCCGGCGCGCGGGGGGGAAGCCGGCCCCGCAACGCGCTTCGAACGATGCGACGCGCGCTGCTGGCTCACGCCGCGGCGGATCACGAGGAAGGATCGATGGGACTCCATCTCGTCATGACGACCGTCATCGCGTCGGCGGTCACCGGATGCTCCTGGGCACGTCCCGGCGCGAACCCCTACCGCGGCGACCCCGTGGCCGCGCTCGCGGACTTCGACATGCGCGACGACACGCGCCGCCGGCTGCGCGCCATGATGGCCGCGCACGCGACCACCGACGTCGCGCTGATCACGCGCGACACGATCGCCGGCCACGCCGCCTACACCGACCTGCGCGAGATGCACAGCGGCCGCGGCCAGGTCTGCCACGGCCCGGTCGACCGCTCGGCCTGGAGCGAGACGCGGCGCGAGCGCGCGCTGGTCTATTGCGCGGACGACGTCTGCGTGCTCGTCCCCACGATCTGCAACAACGTGTCGCTCGTCACGCGCAAGCCGGAGGACGAGCCCGGGCCGCCTCTGGCGATGGACGAGCCGATCGACATCTCGCCTTCCGCGGGACCGCCCCCGCCCCCTCCCGGTTCCGGCCCGACCGAGACGCCGCAGTCGGACAACAGCCCGTTCCTGCTGCCGCCGACACAGGCCGGCGACGAGGCGCCGCCCGGCGGATCGTTCGGCGGCGGCGGCCCGCCCACCGAGTCGGGTGGGCCTATCGGCGGCGGCGGCGGTGGTGGTGGTGGCGGCGGCGGTGGCGGTGGTGGTGGCGGCGGCGGCGGTGGCGGTGGCCCGTGCTGCGTCGTCGTCCCGCCGACCGCCGCCGTGCCCGAGGCACCGGCCGGCGCGATGCTCGCGGCCGGCCTCGCCTGGCTGCTCGCCGTTCGCCGGAGCACCCCGCGCCCCCTTCGCGACCCGAACCGCACGCGGTCGTGAAAACCGGGCCCGCAGGCCCGTTCAGGGGGGTGCGGCAGGCGCCAAACGCCGCCGGTTCGAAGCGCGCGAACGTCGGCGTGTTGCGCGTCGGTCCGGTTCCGGAACTCCCGTCGTTGGCGCCATGGCTCGTCGTCGCGATAGCCCTTGGCTTCCAGGCGCACTCGGCCCGAGGCGACGGCGCGGCGCGCCTCGACGCGCGTGGCGCCGGCCAGTCCTCGTTTGCGCAGGGAGTGCATAGCCGCGGCCACCTTGCACCATCCCGATGACGGTGCCGTGGGGGAAGCGCACTTCCACTTCCACTTCCACCTCCACGCCTGACGTGCACGCAAGCGTCGCGCAGGCGTCGCGCAAGACAGCGTCGGCGCGACAGCCGCCGGGTTCGAGGCCCGGCTCGAGAAATCAGTTCGGACGCTCCAGGAAATCCTGCGCGCGCGCGACGTCGGCGTCGTGCACCTCCTGCGCCGAGCGCACGCATTCCGCGCGGTCGCTCGCCTGCATCTTGTCGCACTCGGCCATGCTGGTCTTCAGCCGGCGCTCGGCTTCCTTGAGCACCTGCTGGTAACGATCGTGCGTCGTCTTGTCGGGGTTCGGGCCCTTGTCCGGCTCGTAGGTGTCGTCCTTGGAATCCGTGGCCTGGGACGGCGTCGGCGCGAGCACCGTCAGGACGGCCGCGGTGGCGGCGATCAACAGGGTCGGGAGCGTCTTGTTCATGGCGGATCCTTTGGCGTGCGGCGGGCGATGTCGCGGCCGTCGTGGCGCGGCCGCCCTGCCCTCTTGCACGGCATTCGGCAAGCACCATGCCCACGCATCCCGCGCGAACGCGCGTCAGCCCCCGATCAGCCCGGCATCAGGCGAGATCGCGCAGCGGATGCGTGGCGGCCGTCCACGGGCTGGCGAAGAACGCGGCGACTTCCGCGCCGTCGACGCCGTCGGCCGTGGCCGGCTTCCAGCGCGGCGCGTGATCCTTGTCGACGGCCAGCGCGCGGATGCCCTCGAGCGTCTCGCTGGAGGCCAGCGGCCGCAGGTGGAAGCAGTGGTGCACGAGGTCGCGCTCCATGCGCAGCTCGTCGGCCAGGCTCATCGTGCGGGCGCGCCGCACCTGCTCCAGCGTCACCGCCATCATCAGCGGCGAGTGGTGCGCCAGCGCCTTGGCGATCGCCGCCGCGAACGCGCCCGGCTCCGCCGCCAGCGCGGCGAGGATCGCGGGCAGGTCGGGCAGGCCGAAGACGCGATCGATCATCTCGCGGTGCGGCGCCAGCGACACCGCGCCGGCGTCGCCCGCGAACGCGTTGACCGCCGACAGCGCGCCCACGCCGTCGCTGTGCGTCGCGTCGGCCAGCGCGGCGACGAAGTCGTCCAGCTTCGCGGCCGGGATGAAGACGTCCGCCCAGTCGACGGCCAGCGACTCGGCCGCGCCCAGCGTCTGGCTGCTCAGCCCGAGGAACTCGCCGAGCCGGCCCTGCAGCCGCGCGAGGAACCAGCCGCCGCCGACGTCGGGGAACAGGCCGATGTTGGTCTCGGGCATCGCGAGCTTGCTGTGCTCGGTCGCGATGCGCATCGATGCGCCCTGCGCGAGCCCCATGCCGCCGCCCATGGTGATGCCGTCCATCAGCGCGAAGGTCGGCTTGCCGTAGGTGTGGATCAGGTGGTTGAGCGCGTATTCCTCGGTGAAGAACGCCTCGAGGTCGGCGTCGCCGGCGTACGCGGCCTGGTGGAAGAAGCGGATGTCGCCGCCGGCGCAGAACGCGGGCGCCTTGCCTTCGCGGTTCGCGCCGCGCAGCACGACGGCGCCGACCTCGGGGTCGTCGCGCCACGCGCGCAGCTGCGCGGTCAGCGCGCGGATCATCTCGAGCGACAGCGCGTTGAGCGCCTGCGGCCGGTTCAGCGTGAGGATGCCCAGGTGGGCGCGGCGTTCGGCGAGCACCGAGGCGGTGGGAGCGGTCGTGGAGTGCATGCGGGGATTGTCCCGCAGCCCGCGCCCGGCGCGTTCGCAGGAAGGTCTAGTGCGCGGGCCGAGGCGCGCGCAGGCTCAGCAACTCGTTGAAGACCAGCGCCCCGACGACGATCACGCCACCGACGACCGCGGAGTCGCCCGGCGCCTCGCCCGCGAACAGCCACACCCAGATCACGCCGAAGATCATCTCGAGCAGGCCGAGCAGCGCCACCTCGGGCGCCGCGAGCGCGCGCGTCACGCGCACGAGCAGCAGGCACGGGATCGCGAGCTGGAAGATGCCGAGGCCGAACAGCACGCCGAGGTCGTGCGCGGTCGCGTGGAAAGGCCAGGCGATGGGCAGCGTGACCAGCGCCGAGATCGCGGCGCCGATCAGCACGGCGGAGAGCATGTCGGGCTCGATGCCCGGCGTGGCGACGCTGTCGTCGCCGTGATGCGCGGACGCACGGCCCGCGAAATGCAGCACCGTGTAGTTCAGCGCCGTCGACAGCGGCACCGCGAGCGCGACGGCCATGCCGGCCAGGCTCTGCGCGTCGGCCGCCTGCATGCTGCGGCCGAACATCCATGCGATGCCCGCGCCCGCCACCGCGATCGCGATCCACGTGCGCGGCGGCTGCCGGTGATGCAGGAAGACGCGCGCGCAGACCGCCGTCAGCAGCGGGCTGATCGACATCGTCACGAGCACGTTGGCGACGCGCGTCATCGTCAGCGCCACCATGAAGGCGGTGAACATCACCGCCCAGCACAGCCCGGACAGCCACACGACGCGCGGCGAGCGCGCGAGGTCGCGCCACAGCGACCAGCCGCGCATCCAGGTGAGCGCGACGCCCAGCCCGATCACGTTGAACAGGCTGCGGAAGAACGTGACCTCGAACGCCTCGGCGCTCTGCAGCTGCCGGCTGACGACGCCGGCGGAGCTCCACATCAGCGTCACGATGATCATGCCCACGACGGCGCGTGCATGACCTGGGGAAGTTCGCGAATCCATGGCGCAGGAGTGTCGCAGATCGCCCATGAAAAACGCCGCAAGGGCGCGGCCCGAAGGCCGACCGCTTGCGGCGTCATGTCGAAGGCGAGCGTTCAGTCGCCAGTCTTCTTGAAGCGCTTGCGCTCGTTCTCGGTCAGGTGGCGCTTGCGCAGGCGGACCGACTTCGGCGTGATCTCGACCAGCTCGTCGTCGTCGATGAACTCGACGCCGTATTCGAGCGTGAGGTCGATCGGCGGCGTGATCTTGATCGCGTCTTCCTTGCCGGAGACGCGGAAGTTGGTCAGCTGCTTCGTGCGGGTCGCGTTGACGACGAGGTCGTTGTCGCGGCTGTGAATGCCGACGATCATGCCTTCGTAGACCGGATCGTTCGGCTTCACGAACATGCGGCCGCGGTCGTCCAGCTTGCCGAGGGCGTAGGTGAAGATCTCACCGGCGTCCATCGAGATCAGCACGCCGTTCTTGCGGCCGCCGATGTCGCCACGGTGCGGCTCGTAGCCGTCGAAGATGTTGCTGATGAGGCCCGAGCCGCGCGTCAGGTTCATGAACTCGTTCGAGAAGCCGATCAGGCCACGCGCCGGGATGCGGTACTCGAGGCGCACGCGGCCGTTGCCGTCCGGCTCCATGTTGACCAGCTCGCCCTTGCGCTCGCCGAGCGCCTGCATGACGCCGCCCTGGTGCGATTCCTCGACGTCGGCCGTGACCATCTCGATCGGCTCGTTGCGCACGCCGTCGATCTCGCGGAACACGACGCGCGGCTTCGAGACGGCCATCTCGTAGCCTTCGCGGCGCATGTTCTCCAGCAGGATGGTCAGGTGCAGTTCGCCGCGGCCCATCACTTCGAAGATGCCGTCCTCGTCGGTTTCCTTGACGCGCAGCGCGACGTTGCTCTGGAGTTCCTTCTGCAGGCGGTCCCAGATCTGGCGGCTGGTGACGTACTTGCCTTCGCGGCCGGCCAGCGGCGACGTGTTGACGCAGAAGTTCATCGTCAGCGTCGGCTCGTCGATCTTGAGCATCGGCAGCGGC
>JASLEM010000540.1 GCA_030151165.1 Burkholderiaceae bacterium | reverse complement strand
CTGGAACTGCATCATCTGGAACGCGAAGCCCATGCCTTCCTGGCCGATGAGATGGCGCTGCGGCACGCGCACGCCGTCGAAGAACAGCTGCGCGGTGTCGGACGAGTCCATCCCGATCTTGTGGATCTTCTGCTTCGTGATCCCGGGCGCGTCCATCGGCACGACGATCAGGCTCTTGTTCCTGTGCGCCGGGCCGTCGCTCGTGTTGGCGAGCAGGCAGCACCAGTCGGCCTGCAGGCCGTTGGTGATCCACATCTTGGTGCCGTCGATGACGTAGTCGTCGCCGTCCTTGCGCGCGGTCGTCTTCACGGCGGCGACGTCGGAGCCGCCGCCGGGCTCGCTGACGCCGAGGCAGCCGACGACCTCGCCCGCGATCGACGGCGCGAGGAACTCGCGGCGCAGCTCGTCGGAGCCGAAACGCGCGAGCGCGGGCGTGCACATGTCGGTGTGGACGCCGATCGACATCGGCACGCCGCCGCACGCGCAGTCGCCCAGCGCCTCGGCCATCACCATCGAGTAGCTGAAGTCCAGGCCCGCGCCGCCGTACTCCTCGGGGTATTTCAGCCCGAGCAGCCCGAGCGCGCCGAGCTTCCTGAACACCTCGTGCGCCGGATAGATCTCGTCGGCCTCCCACTTCGGCACGTGCGGGTTCAGCTCCTTCTCGACGAAGCGCTTGACGGTCTCCGCGAGCGCGCGGTGTTCATCGGTGAATTTCATGGGCTTGTCTCGTTCGTTGTGATGTCGTTCGTCGTGCTCAGAATCTCGCGACGCCGAACGCGTTGGGCCGCAGCACGCGCGCCTCGGCCTCGCGCGCCAGCGCCAGCGCCAGCGCGAGGATGCGGCGCGTGTCGCGCGGGTCGACGATGCCGTCGTCCCACAGGCGCGCGGTGCCGAAGAGCACGTCGGATTCGCGGTCGATGCGCTCGCGCAGCTGGTCGCCCATCGCGCGCAACGCGTCCTCGTCGACCGGCGCGCCGGCGCGCGCGAGCTTGGCGGCGCCGACGATCTCCATCACCTTCGCGGCCTGCGCGCCGCCCATCACGGCGGTGCGCGCGCCGGGCCAGCTGAAGATGAAGCGCGGGTCGAACCCGCGGCCGCACATGCCGTAGTTGCCGGCGCCGAACGAGCCGCCGACGACGAAGGTGAACTTCGGCACGCGCGCGTTCGCGACGGCCTGGATCATCTTCGAGCCGTGCTTGATCGCGCCGCCGCGCTCGGCGGCCGAGCCGACCATGTAGCCGGTCGTGTTCTGCAGGAAGACGAGCGGCGTGCCCGACTGGTCGCACAGCTGGATGAACTGCGCCGCCTTGTTCGCGCCGCTCGGCTGGATCGGCCCGTTGTTGCCGATCACGCCGACGGCGTGGCCCTCGACGCGCGCGTGGCCGCAGACCGTGTCGGCGCCGAAGCCGGGCTTGAACTCGAGGAAATCGGAGCCGTCGACGAGGCGCGCGACGATCTCGCGGACATCGTAGGGCTCGCGCTCGTCGGCCGGCACGACGCCCATCAGCTCCTCGGCGTCGTGCAGCGGCGCGGGGCCGCGCGCGGCGGCGGGGGCGACGTCCCACGGCAGCTTGTCCAGGAGCTCGCGCGCGATCGCGATCGCATGCGCGTCGTTCTCGCCGAGGTACTCGCCGAGGCCGGTGACCTCGCTGTGCGTCTGCGCGCCGCCGAGTTCCTCGTCGGTCGCGTCCTCGCCGATCGCGGCCTTCACGAGCGGCGGCCCGGCGAGGTAGATGCTCGAGCGGCCGCGCACCAGCACGACGTAGTCCGACAACCCCGGCAGGTAGGCGCCGCCGGCGGTCGACGAGCCGTGCACGACCGCGACCTGCGGAATGCCCGCCGCCGACAGCCGCGCCTGGTTGGCGAAGCTGCGCCCGCCCTCGACGAACATCTCGCTCTGGTACATCAGGTTCGCGCCGCCGGACTCGACGAGGTAGACGATCGGCAGCCGGTTCTCGAGCGCGAGCTGCTGCGCGCGCAAGGCCTTGCGCAGGCCCATCGGCGAGACCGTGCCGCCCTTCAACGCGCTGTCGCTCGCCGAGACCAGCACGCGCTTGCCCGCGACGAGCCCGATGCCCACGATGGAGCCGCCGCCCTGCACCGACTTGCGGCCGTCGTCGTCGTGCATGCCGAGGCCGGCCAGCGTCGACAGCTCGAGGAAGCCGCTGCCGCGATCGAGCAGCTGCGCGACGCGCTCGCGCGGCAGCAGCTGGCCGCGCTGCTCGAACTTCTCGCGCTTCGACGCGCTCTCCGCGATCACCTTGCCCTCGAGCTCGCGCACCCGCGCCAGCCGCTCGGCCATGCGCGCCGCGTTGGCCGCGAACGCGGGCGACCTCGGATCGAGCTTCGAGACGATCGCGGGCATCAGGCGCCGTCCTTCCCGTCGGCCGCGGCCGTGCGCAGCACCTCGGGCTCGGCCGCGCGGTGGAAGCCGTCGAACGGCACCGACCGGTCGTGGTCGACCGAGGGGAACAGCGGCGAGCCGAGCGAGGCGCCGCCGTCGATCTGCAGCGTGACGCCGGTGATGAACGCGGCCGCCGGCGACAGGAGGAACACGATCGCGGCGCTGACCTCGGCCTCGAGCCCGAGGCGGCGCAGCGGCACGTGGCGCTTGAGCTTGGGGATCATCGCGCGCATCGCGCCGCCGTAGGTGTCCATGCCGCTCGAGGCGATCCAGCCCGGCGCGACGGCGTTGACGCGCACGCCGAACGACGCCCACTCGAACGACGCCGTCATCGTGAGATTGCTCATGCCCGCGCGCGCGGCGCCCGAGTGCGCCATGCCGGGCATGCCGTTGCGGAAGTCGGCCGTCATGTTGACGATCGCGCCGCCGTGCGCCTGGAAGCTCTGCAGGAACAGCTCGCGCATCATCAGGAAGCCGCCGGTCAGGTTGTTGGCGACGACG
>JASLEM010000533.1 GCA_030151165.1 Burkholderiaceae bacterium | reverse complement strand
TCTCGCAGCGCCTGCTGCCGCGCCAGGAAGGCAAGGGGCGCGTGCCGGCGGTCGAGATCATGCTGAACTCGCCGCTGATCGCCGACCTGATCTTCCAGGGCAAGGTGGGCGAGATCAAGGACCTGATGAAGCGCTCGCGCGAACTGGGCATGCAGACCTTCGACCAGGCCCTGTTCGACCTCTACGAAGCCAACCTCGTGACCTACGAGGACGCGCTGCGCAACGCCGACTCCGTCAACGACCTGCGCCTGCAGATCAAGCTGGACAGCGAGCGCTCGCGCGTCACCGACTTGGCCGCCGGCACCGAACACATGTCGATCATCTGACCCGGAAAAATCGAGACATGGCAAAGACGTACGAACCCACCGCGCCGCGCAAGGTGGCCTTCCTCGGCCTCGGCGTGATGGGCGGGCCGATGGCCGGGCACCTGCAGGCCGCGGGGCACCAGGTGACGGTCTACAACCGCACCGCCGCCAAGGCGCAGGCCTGGGTCGAGAAGCACGGCGGCGCGGCCGCGGCCACGCCGCGCGAGGCGGCCGAAGGCGCGGACTTCGTGTTCTCCTGCGTCGGCAACGACGCCGACCTGCGCTCGGTCGTCACCGGCGACGACGGCGCCTTCGCCGGCATGGCGCGCGGCGCGGTGCTGGTCGACCACACGACCGCGTCGGCCGACGTCGCCCGCGAGCTGCACAACAAGGCCAAGATGCGCGGCCTGCACTTCATCGACGCGCCGGTCTCCGGCGGCGAGGCGGGTGCGATCAACGGCCTGCTGACCGTGATGTGCGGCGGCGACGCCGCGCCGTTCGAGTCGATGAAGCCGGTCGCGATGGCCTTCTCGCGCGCGATCACGCGGCTCGGCGACAGCGGCTCCGGCCAGCTGGCCAAGATGGTCAACCAGATCTGCATCGCCGGCCTCGTGCAGGGTCTGGCCGAGGCCGTGGCCTTCGGCGCCAAGGCCGGCCTCGACATGCCCGCCGTGCTCGACGTCATCGGCAAGGGCGCCGCGCAGAGCTGGCAGATGGACAACCGCGGCAAGACGATGGTCGAGGACAAGTTCGACTTCGGCTTCGCCGTCGACTGGATGCGCAAGGATCTCGGGCTGGTGCTCGACGAGGCACGTCGCAACGGCGCCCGCCTGCCGGGCACCGCGCTGATCGACCAGTTCTACGCCGAGCTGCAGAACCGCGGCGGCGGCCGCTGGGACACCTCGAGCCTGATCAAGCTGCTGAACAAGTGAGCGCGCCGGGCCGCGGCCCGGTCGCGGCTCAATGGTTCGTCAGGTTGCCGAGCTGTTCTTCGGTCAGGATGTCGAAGACGCGCACGACCTTCGCCACGCCGCCGACGTTGCGTGCGACGTCCGCCGCGCGCGTGGCCTCGCGCTCGGTCACGCGGCCCATCAGGTAGACGATCTGGCGCTCGGTCACGACCTTGACGGCCGTCGCCTGGATGTCCTTCGCGTCGACCAGCGCGCTCTTGACCTTGCCGGTGATGATCGTGTCGTTCGAGCGCGAGCTGAGCGAGCTCGTGAAGCCGACCTCCAGCTCGTTGTCGACCGTGTTGACGTTCTCGATCTCCGAGACCGTCTTCTGCACCTTCGCCTTGTCGTCTTCCGTCGCCACCTCGCCGGTGATCAGCACGACGCGGTTGTAGCTGGTCACGTTCACGTGGCCGGTGTTGCCCAGGACGTCGCGCACGCGCGGGCCGGACTTCAGCTCGATCGACTGGTCGTCCAGCTGCGTGCCCGAGGTGCGGCGGTCGGTGAAGACGAGGCCGCCGCCCACGGCGCCGGCGCCCAGCAGCAGCACGCAGCCCTGCAGCGGGCCGAGCGCGGCGACGGCCAGCGCGCCGGCGAGGGCGACGCTGGCCAGCGGATGGCGGCGGGTCGGGTGGGCGTCGGTTCGGGCTTGGATCGGGGTCTGGAGGTTCATCGGTGATCGATCAGAGGTCGGCATCGCCGAGGAGTTGGAGGTCGACGGCATCGCACAGCGCATGCAGCGTCAGGAGCTGGAGTTCGCAGACGCGCGCGGCGCGCTCGTGCGGCACGGAGATCCAGATGTCGGTTTCGGCGGTGGTCACGGCGCCGTGGCGCGGCGCGCCCGAGCCCGGCTCACGGCCGGCGACGACGATCGCGCTCATCTCGCGCTCGTGCGCCGCGCTGACGACGGCGGCCAGCAGCGCGTCGTCCGGCCGCAGCGCGAAGGCGACCAGCACGTCGCCGCCCTGGCCCAGCACGCGCAGCTGCTGCACGGCGGGCGCGTCGGTGCCGGGGTCGCGCGGCTCGGACAGCAGCAGCGCGTCGACCGCCAGCACCATCGCGGCCAGGCCCGGGCGCTCGCGCTCGAAGCGACCCGACAAGGCCGCGCCGAGCAGCTGCGCCGGCGCCTGCGCGATGCCGCGCCCATGCACCCAGATCCGCCCGCCGGACGTCACGCAGTCGACGATGGCCTCGGCGGCGTCGGCGATCGGACGCGCCATCGATTCCGCCGCCTGGTAGCTCAGGTCGGCGCTTTCGAAGAAGTGTTGTTGGATACGGGGTTCGAGCATGGGCGACAGGGTGCGGAAAGCGCGGCGGCGTCGAGCTGCCGCGCGGCGATCATAGTTCAGGGGTTCGTAGGACAGAGTCGCGTATTGCGGCCGAGTTCCACGGCGCCGCGCGATGGTGGCGGCGTTCGATGGCGAACATGTGAATCGATGTGTCCGTGGCGTCGCGCCGCGGGCTCACGCCTCGTCAAACGCCGCGCGCAGCCACTGCACGCGGTCGCCGTCGACCGCGACGACGTCGAACCGGCACGGCGGGATGCGGTCGAGGCCCGCGAGGTAGCTCTGCGCCGCGTACACCAGGCGCGCCCGCTTGGCCGGGCCGACGCTCGCCGCGGCACCGCCGGCCGACGCGCCGCGCCGCGCGCGCACCTCGACGAAGACGAGCGTGCCGTCGCGATCGAGCAGAATCAGGTCGATTTCGCCGCCGCGCCGCGACGGGCCGCGCGCGACTCGATAATTGCGCTCCAGCAGGCGCAGCCCGCGTGCCTCGAGCACGCGCAATGCGCGGTCTTCGCCTTCCCGCCCGACGCGCGCCCGGCGCTCCGCGAGTGCTTCCGATTCCTGTTTCACCCAGGGGCCCATCCCATCGTGTCCGACCCTTCCCCGCCGCCCGCCGCCGACGCGCACCCGCCCGCGGCCGTCGGCCTGCGCCAGACGCTGCAGACCGCCGCGGCCGTGGCCGGCCAGCAGGACTATCCGCGCGGCTGCCTCTACGTGGTCGCGACGCCGATCGGCAACCTCGCCGACATCAGCCTGCGCGCCTTGCACGCCCTCGCGCTGGCGGACGTCATCGCTTGCGAGGATACACGCACGAGCGGGGCGTTCCTGCGGCATTTCGGCCTGGAAAAGCCGCTGTTGGCGCTGCACGAGCACAACGAGCGCGGCGGCGCGGCGCAGGTCTGCGCGCGGCTCGCGGCGGGCGAGCGCGTGGCCTACATCAGCGACGCCGGCACGCCGGCGGTCTCCGACCCGGGCGCGGTGCTGGTGCAGGTCGTGGCGGCCGCGGGCCATCGCGTGATGCCGCTGCCGGGCGCGAGCAGCGCGATCGCGGCGCTGAGCGTCGCGGGCGACACGCACGCCGACGGCTTCGCCTTCGCCGGCTTCCTGTCGAACAAGGCGCAGGAGCGCGCAAACGAGCTGGAGCGGCTGCGGGATGCGCGCCGGTCGACGGTGATCTTCGAGGCGCCGCACCGCATCGAGGCGCTCGCCGCCGCGATGGGCGACGTGCTCGGCGGACCCGATGGTGAACCGCGACTGGTCACGGTCTGCCGCGAATTGACGAAGCAGTTCGAGCAGGTGGCGACGATGCCGGTGGGCGTGTTCGCGCGCTGGCTGGCGCAGGACGCCAACCACCGGCGTGGCGAGTTCGTGCTGGTGCTGCACGCGGCCATCGCGCAGGCGGCCGGCGAGGACGCGTTGCCGCCGGACGCCGAACGCACGCTGCGCGTGCTGCTGCGCGAACTGCCGTTGAAACAGGCCTCGGCGCTGGCCGCCGAGTTGTGCGGGCTGCCGCGCAAGCGCCTCTACGCGCAGGCGCTCGCGTGGCGCGCGGACGAGCCGCCCGACGACGATTCGCCGGACGACGGCGCGGCCTGACGCCGCGCGCGCCCGTGGCTGCGATCAATAGCCGTTGTTGTCGCGCTTGTCGCGCGCGATGTCGGCGCTCGAGTGTTCCTGCAGGTGTCGGATGTGCTCGCGCTCGCGCGGCGTGATCGTGCCGTCCGCCGCGGCGTGGCGTTCCGCGCCGTGGATCAGGCGCTGCTGGCGCTGCAGGTGGGACGCCTCGTACGGCGACAGCGTGCCGTTGCGCTCGCCTTGCTGGATGCGTTGTTCCTGCGTCCAGTTGCGCTGGTCTTCCTGGTAGGTGCCTTGGGCGAAGGTGGCGCCGGTCGCAAGGGCCAAGCCGGCGGCGATGAGCAGATTGCGGTTGAACATGTCAGACTCCTTGTTCGATGGGTGCGTGAAAGCGTGCTCTGCAGCGCCGGCTGGTCGCCTTGCGCTCGCGCAGGAGAGGCCCTGGCGGCTTGTTCCCTGCACAATCGAACCCACTTTCGTGAGACTCGCCGGTCCGTGCCGGCTTGTCTCTGATACAGCAAACCAGGAGCCTGCCTTGATCACCCGCGAACCCACGATCGAACGCCTGGCCATCGCGCAAGGCCTGTTGCTCGAACCGTTCGGCCTGACGGAGGCCACCCTCGCGTCCACGCTGGCCGCGATGGGCGAGCACCGCGTCGACGACGCCGACCTCTACTTCCAGACCACGCGCCACGAAGGCTGGAGCCTGGAGGAAGGGATCGTCAAGAGCGGCAGCTTCTCGATCGACCAGGGCGTCGGCGTGCGCGCCGTCGCCGGCGAAAAGACGGCGTTCGCCTACTCCGACGACATCTCCGCCGCCTCGCTGATGGACGCCGCCCGCACCGTGCGCGCGATCGCCGCGGCCGGGCAGAGCCGGCGCGTGAAGCTGCAGAAGACGACGAAGATCTCGCCGAGCCGCATCCTCTACGGCCCGGCCGACCCGATCGCGACGCTCGACAGCACGCAGAAGGTCGCGCTGCTCGAGAAGATCGAGAAGGTGGCGCGTGCCCGCGACCCGCGCGTCGTGCAGGTCATGGCTGGCCTCGCGGCGGAGCACGACGTCGTGCTGATCGCGCGCGCCGACGGCACCCGCGCGGCCGACGTCCGCCCGCTGGTGCGGCTGTCGATCACCGTCATCGCCGAGCAGAACGGCCGTCGCGAGACGGGCTCCGGCGGCGGCGGCGGCCGCTTCGGGCTGGGCTACTTCACCGAGGACATCCTGTCGAAGTACGTCGACCAGGCCGTCAACGCGGCGCTCGTGAACCTCGAGTCGCGCCCCGTGCCCGCCGGCGAGATGACGGTCGTGCTCGGCCCGGGCTGGCCGGGCGTACTGCTGCACGAGGCCGTCGGCCACGGGCTCGAAGGCGACTTCAACCGCAAGGGCTCGAGCACGTTCGCGGGCCGCATCGGCAAGCGCGTCGCGGCCAAGGGCGTGACGGTGCTGGACGACGGCACGATCGCCGACCGCCGCGGCTCGCTCAACGTCGACGACGAAGGCAACGCGAGCCAGCGCAACGTGCTGATCGAGGACGGCATCCTGCGCGGCTACATCCAGGATTCGATGAACGCGCGCCTGATGGGCGTCAAGCCGACCGGCAACGGCCGCCGCGAGAGCTACGCGCACACGCCGATGCCGCGCATGACCAACACGTACATGCTGGCCGGCGACAAGCCGAAGGAAGAGATCGTCGCGTCGATCAAGCGCGGGCTGTACGCGACCAACTTCGGCGGCGGGCAGGTCGACATCACGAGCGGCAAGTTCGTGTTCTCGGCGAGCGAGGCCTACTGGGTCGAGAACGGCAAGATCCTGTACCCGGTGAAGGGCGCGACGCTGATCGGCAACGGCCCGGAGGCGCTGACGCGCATCTCGATGATCGGCAACGACCTCGAGCTCGACTCGGGCGTGGGCGTCTGCGGCAAGGAAGGCCAGAGCGTGCCGGTGGGCGTCGGGCAGCCGACGCTGCGGATCGACGGCCTCGTCGTCGGCGGCACCGCGTGATGTGTGGATGATCCTGCGACTTCGCGCAGGATGGCCGACGGGCTTGTCATCCTGCGCGAAGTCGCAGGATCCACCCCAGCAGAAGCGCCGCTTGCCGCGGCACGAAGCCACGGTTTTCGCGCGCCGTGCTACATTCGAATTTCAATGAACGTCTCGCACTTCTTCTTTTCGTACTTTTGGTTCTCGCCCCGTCAGGTGGCTGGAGAGGCAATCGCGCGCAAGTAAGCAGACGAGACCCCCGAAAGACCGCCGGCAAACCCGGCGGTTTTTTTTCGCCGGTGCGCAGGCCCTGAGCCCTTCAAGCGATCCCTGTCGAACGACTCCCGGAGAAGACCCATGACGACGAGCCCCCGCCCGAACTCGAACCTGCCGCGCGAGGCGCGCCACGGCCTGTCGCTCAGCGAGCGCACGAGCGACACCGACGACCAGCGCATCGCCGACGTCACCCCGCTGCCGCCGCCCGAGCACCTGATCCGCTTCTTCCCGATCGCGGGCACGCCGGTCGAGACGCTGGTCGGCGACACGCGGTCGGCGATCCGCAACATCCTCGCCGGCTCGGACGATCGCCTGCTCGTGATCATCGGCCCGTGCTCGATCCACGACCCGATCGCCGCGCTCGAGTACGCGCGCAAGCTCAAGGCCGAGCGGGCGAAGCATGCCGACACGCTCGAGATCGTGATGCGCGTCTACTTCGAGAAGCCGCGCACCACGGTGGGCTGGAAGGGCCTGATCAACGACCCGTACCTCGACGAGAGCTACCGCATCCACGAAGGCCTGCGCATCGCGCGCCAACTGCTGGTCGACATCAACCGACAGGGCGTACCGGCCGCCGTCGAGTTCCTCGACGTGATCTCGCCGCAGTACATCGGCGACCTGATCAGCTGGGGCGCGATCGGCGCGCGCACGACCGAGAGCCAGGTGCACCGCGAGCTCGCGTCGGGGCTGTCGGCGCCGGTCGGCTTCAAGAACGGCACCGACGGCAACCT
>JASLEM010000428.1 GCA_030151165.1 Burkholderiaceae bacterium | reverse complement strand
CGGTGTGCGCCGACAGGAAGCTCACGCCCATGCCGGCCATCACGGCCTGCTTGATCGTCTCGGTGCTGCGGATCTCCATCGCGATGCGCAGCTCGGCCATGTCCTGCGCCAGGCCTTCCTCCATCGACTTCCAGGTGTCCGACCCCTTCTCGCGTACGACGAAGGCCTCGCGCATCAGCGTCGCGCGCGGAATCTCGCGCGCCCTGGCCAGCGGATGCGTCGGCGCCGCGACGATCACGTACGGATGCGGCGCGAAGGGCAGGGCGACGACGTCCGGGTCGGACGGCGGGCGCACCATGATCGCGAGGTCGGTGAGGTTGTCGGCGATGTGCGCGAGCAGGCCCTCGCGGTTGTGCACCGTGAAGTTGAGCGCGACGCCGTCGTGGCGGCTCGCGAAGTCGACGAGCAGCCGCGGGAAGAAGTAGTCGCCGGCGCTGATCACGCCGACGTTCAGCCGCCCGCCGCGGATGCCGCGGAACTGCGCCATCGCGCTCTCCGCGGCTTCGAACTGCGCGATGATCGCGCGGCTGATCTGCAGCAGCTCGATGCCCGCCGGCGTCAGGTAGATCTTCTTGCCGAACTGCTCGAACAGCTCGTTGCCGGCATGCTCGGCGAGCTTGGCGATCTGCGTCGAGACCGCCGGCTGCGTCAGGCACAGCTCGTCGGCCGCGCGCGAGAAGCTGAGCAGGCGCGCGACGGCCTCGAAGACCTTCAGTTGCCGAAGCGTCGCGTGCTTCATGCCGGCGCGATCCGCTCAGCCCATCTCGTGCATGCGCACGCGGCCCTGCTGGTGCGCCATCGTGCGCGCGAGCAGCTTGACGAGCGAGTACACCGTGTCGATGTGCGGCGTCGGCGTCTCGGTCAGCCGCGCGAGCTCGATGACGGCACCGACCAGCGCGTCGATCTCGGGCGCGCGGCCGGCCTCGATGTCCTGCAGCATCGAGGTCTTGTGGCTGCCGACCTTCTCGGCGCCGGCGATGCGCTTCTCGAGCGTCACGCGGAACTCGATGCCCAGCTTGTGCGCGACGGCTTGCGCCTCGCGCATCATGGCGGCCGCGAGCTCGCGCGAGAGCGGGTAGCGGCAGATGTCGGCGAGCGTCGAGTGCGCGAGGCCGCTGATCGGGTTGAAGCTCAGGTTGCCCCACAGCTTGAGCCACATCTCGGCGCGGATGTCGGGCAGCACGGGCGACTTGAAGCCGGCGTTGGTGAAGACCTCGGAGACGCGTTGCGCGCGTTCGCTGGTCGAGCCGTCGAGCTCGCCGATCGGGAAGCGGTCGCCCTCGATGTGACGCACGACGCCGGGCGCCATCAACTCGGACGCCGGATAGACGACGCAGCCCAGCACGCGCTGGGCCGGGATGCGCGCGCTGATCACGCCTTCCGGATCGACGCTGCGCACGACGGTGCCTTCGAGCACGCCGCCGTGCTTGTGGAAATACCAGTACGGGATGCCGTTCTGCATCGTCACGACGACGGTGTCGGGCCCGAACAGCCGCGGCACCTCGTTGGCGACGGCCTCGAGCTGGTGCGCTTTCATCGCGAGGACGACGACGTCCTGCGGCCCCGCGCGGTCGTAGCGATCCGTCGCGACGACGTTCGTCGCGACCTGCTGCGAGCCGTCGCACGCGACGAGCCGGAAGCCGCGCTCGCCGATCGCGGCGAGGTTGTCGCCGCGCACGATGAACGTCACGTCCTCGCCCGCCAGCGCGAGCTTCGCGCCCACCAGGCCGCCGATGGCGCCGGCGCCGATCACTGCTATCTTCATTGCGATCTCCAGGAGTTGAAATCCCTTGCCGCCTCGCGCCGCATACGGGTCACCCGTATCGGTTCGAGAGCGTGCCGATGCCGTCGATCTCGACCTCCACCACGCTGCCCGGCTTCATCGATCCGACACCCACCGAGGTGCCGCACAGGATGACGTCGCCCGGGTGGAGCGTGAGGTCGTGGGAGATCTCGCTGACCAGCGTCGCGACGGAAAATCGCATGTCGCTGATCGGATAGTGCTGTCGCACCTCGCCGTTGACGCGCGTGGTGACGGTGAGCGTGGCCGGGTCGAGCCCGGTGGCGATGGCCGGGCCCAGCGGGCAGAACGTGTCCTGCCCCTTGGCGCGATCCCATTGCGTGAACGAGGCGTCGCGGTTGAGGATGTCGGCGACCGTCACGTCGTTGACGCAGGTGTAGCCGAAGACGTGGTCCATGGCCTGGGCCTCGGCGACCGCCGTGGCGGTGCGGCCGATCACGACCGCGAGCTCGCCTTCGAAGACGACCTTGCCCGGCCGATGCGGCGGGCGGATGGGCTCGCCGTGCGCGCTCCACGAGTTCGGCGCCTTCAGCAGGTACAGCGGCTCGGCCGGCGCGGCGAGGTTCAGCTTCGCGGCGAGCGCGTGGAAGTTGTTCCACAGCGCGATGACCTTGGTCGGCGTCGTCGGGCACAGCAGGCGGACGTCGGCGAGGGCGAGCGTCTCGCCGGTCGCGTCGTTCGGGCCGAGCAGCTCGCCCACGCGCACGTGGATGCGATCGCCCTGCAGCGTGCCGAAGCCGGCGCGGCCGGCGTGTTCGAAGCGGACCCATCGTTGTTGCATCGCGATCTTTCGTCGTGCGGTGAGCGGTGAAGAGGAGGGCGCGCGGCCGACGAGCCGGCGCCCGGGGTCGGTCTCAGATGCCCAGCTCGCAGCCGCGCGCCTGGGCCCAGTCGAAGAACGTGGGGCGCGCGCGCCCGCGGCTCTCGAACTCCGTCGCCGCGCGGTGGGCGGCATGCTTCTTCTGCTCGATCATGTCGACCAGGAAGTCGCAGTCGTACGCGCGCAGCAGGTGCGGCTGGTGCGTCTCGAGATAGTGGCGGACGCGGGTCGCGCTGTCCTCGTGACGGGCCTGCAGCGACTGGTAGGTCGCCGCATCCCAGTGCCACCGCAGGCCCAACTCGTAGAACGCCGCGTTGTACGCGTCGAGTTCGGCATCGGCGGTGGTGGTCGGAACGTTGTGCATGGCTTGCTCCTTTGAGATTGATTGACGTCGAGCGTGTTGCTGCCGTGTCGTTCACTTCAGCCCGCACTTGCACTGTAGGAACGTGCGCGCATCAATGACAGTCAATCTTTTCTGGGCAAACCATTCGCGATCGCTGATGCCGGCGAGCGCATACGGTGTGACGTATCCATGCGGCGGCCCCGCGGGCCGCCCAGGGGCCCGCGTCCGCTTCGATCGGGGGTCAGATGACCTTCTCGGCCCGCAGCATCGCCAGGTCGTCCTGGCTGTAGCCCAGCTCGCGCAGCACCTCGTCGGTGTGCTCGCCGAGCAGCGGCGCGCGCGTCACCTCGGTCGGGCTGTCCGACAGCTTGATCGGGTTGCCGACGGTGGTGTAGCGGCCGCGCGTCGGGTGGTCGACGTCGACGATCGTGCCGCTCGCGCGCAGCGCGGGGTCGGCCGCGATCTCCTTCATCGACAGGATCGGGCCGCAGGGGATGTCGTACTGGTTCAGGATCTCCATCGCCTCGAACTTCGTCTTCGTCATCGTCCACTTCTCGATGCGCGCGAAGATCGGCTTGAGGTGCAGCAGGCGGGCGGCGGGCGTCTTGTACGCCTCGTCGTGGATCCACGATTCCTCGCCGATCACCTTGCACACCGCGGGCCAGACGGCGGCCTGCGTGATGAAGTAGATGTAGGCGTTCGGATCGGTCTCCCAGCCCTTGCACTTGAGGATCGAGCCGGGCTGGCCGCCGCCCGACGCGTTGCCGGCGCGCGGCACGGCGTCGCCGAAGTGGCTGTCGGGGTATTGCGGATATTCCTTGAGCACGCCGGTGCGCTCGAGCCGCTGCTGGTCGCGCAGCTTCACGCGGCACAGGTTGAGCACGGCGTCCTGCATCGGCGCGAGCACCTTCTGGCCGCGGCCGGTGGTCTCGCGCTGGAAGAGCGCGGCGACGATGCCCAGCGCCAGGTGCAGCCCGGTGCCGCTGTCGCCGATCTGCGCGCCGGTGACGGTCGGCGGGCCGTCGTCGAAGCCGGTGGTCGAGGCCGCGCCGCCGGCGCATTGCGCGACGTTCTCGTAGACCTTGCAGTCCTCGTACTGCCCGGGCCCGAAGCCCTTGACCGACGCGAGGATCATGCGCGGGTTGACGTCCTGGATGTGCGCCCACGTCACGCCCATGCGGTCGAGCGCGCCGGGCGCGAAGTTCTCGACGAGCACGTCGCAGCGCTTGATCAGCGTGTCGAGCACTTGGCGACCCTTCTCGGTCTTGGTGTCGAGCGTGATCGAGCGCTTGTTGTGGTTCAGCATCGTGAAGTAGAGGCTGTCCGCGTCGGGGATGTCGCGCAGCTGCCCGCGCGTCGCGTCGCCTTCGCCGGCGCGCTCCACCTTGATGACGTCGGCGCCCATCCACGCCAGCAGTTGCGTGCAGGTCGGTCCCGACTGCACGTGCGTGAAGTCCAGGATGCGGACTCCGTCCAATGCCTTGCTCATCTCGTGTCTCCAGAGGTCTGTTCACCACAACAGCCCAAGGCGAGCTGCTGGGGTGAACAGACCCTCGTCATGCGCGAGGCATCGAAGGCCTCGCGTTCATGAGGAGGGACTGTACGCCGCCACCTGCGCTTCGAGTTCCGCGAGCCGCTTGCGCAGCGCGCGATCCTCGTTGAACCTGCTGGTTTCGTCACGGATCACCGCGGTGATCGCGGCCGGCTTGCCGTCCGGCCCGTTCAGCAGCGCGACGGTGAACGCGATCGACATCGCGCTGCCGTCCTTGTGCACCGCCGGCACGCGCAGCAGCGTCGTGCCGTACTTCGTCTCGCCGCTGCGCATCGTCTGCGCGTAGCCGTCCCCATGGCGCCGGCGCAGGCGCTCGGGGATGATCATGTCGAGCGACGAGCCGATCGCCTCGAGCGCGCTGTAGCCGAACAGGCGCTCGCTGGCCGGGTTCCAGAAGATGACGCGGCTGTCCGGGTCGGTGACGACGACGGCATCGCCGACCGCGGCCAGCAGCTGGCGCAGGTCGATCTCTTGCGAAACGACCGGCTCCGTCACCTCAGACCGCCTTGGCCGCGTGCAGCGTCGCGATCGCGTCCGAGCCGTAGCCGAGCTCGGCCAGCACCTCGTCCGTGTGCTCGCCCAGCAGCGGCGAGCCGGTGATCTCGGGCTTCAGGTCGCTGAACTTGATCGGGCTGCCGACGGTGAGGTAAGTGCCGCGTTCCTTGTGCGGCACTTCGGTGATCGTGCCGCTGGCGCGCAGCGACGGGTCGTTGGCGAGTTCCTTCATCGTCAGCACCGGCGCGCACGGGATGTCGAACTTGCGCAGGATGTCGACCGCCTCGAACTTGGTCTTGTCGGCCAGCCACTCCTCGATCGTCGCGAAGATCTGCGTGATGTGCGGCTGGCGCGCCTTGGCGGTGTTGTAGTCCGGGTCGTTGACCCATTCCGGCTTGCCGATGGCCTTGGCGATCGGCTCCCACGCGTGGCCCTGGATCGTGAAGTAGATGTAGGCGTTCGGATCGGTCTCCCAGCCCTTGCACTTCAGCACCCAGCCTGGCTGGCCGCCGCCGCCGGCGTTGCCGCCGCGCGGCACGACATCGCTGAACGTGCCGTGCGGGTACTGCGGATATTCCTCGAGGAAGCCGAGGCGGTCGAGGCGCTGCTGGTCGCGCAGCTTCACGCGGCACAGGTTCAGCACGCTGTCCTGCATCGACACGGCGACCTTCTGGCCCTTGCCGGTCTGCTGGCGGCCGATGATGGCCGTCAGGATGCCGATGGCCAGGTGCATGCCGGTGTTGCTGTCGCCGAGCGCCGCGGCGCTGACGGTCGGCGGGCCGTCCCAGAAGCCGGTGGTCGACGCGGCGCCGCCGGCGCATTGCGCGACGTTCTCGTAGACCTTCAGGTCGTCGTAGTGGTGGCCGTCGCTGAAGCCCTTG
>JASLEM010000419.1 GCA_030151165.1 Burkholderiaceae bacterium | reverse complement strand
GGCTACGACATCATCTTCTTCTGGGTCGCCCGGATGATCATGATGACCACGCACTTCACCGGCAAGGTGCCGTTCAGGGACGTCTACATCCACGGCCTCGTGCGCGACGCGCAGGGCCAGAAGATGTCGAAGTCCGAAGGCAACGTGCTCGACCCGGTCGACCTGATCGACGGCATCGCGCTGGAGCCGCTGCTGGACAAGCGCGTCGTCGGCCTGCGCCGCCCCGAGACCGCGCCGAAGGTGCGCGAGGCGACCAAGAAGGAATTCCCCGAGGGCATCCCCGGCTATGGCGCCGACGCGCTGCGCTTCACCTTCGCCGCGCTCGCGAGCCTGGGCCGCAGCATCGCGTTCGACTCGAAGCGCTGCGAGGGCTATCGCAATTTCTGCACGAAGGTGTGGAACGCGACCAAGTTCGTGCTGATGAACTGCGAGGGCGAGGACTGCGGCCTGCTCGAAGGCGACAAGACCGCATGCCCCCCGGGGTACAACAGCTTCAGCCAGGCCGACCGCTGGATCACCAGCGAGCTGCAGCGCGCCGAAGCGGCCGTCGCCACGGGCTTCGCCGAATACCGGCTCGACAACGTCGCCAACACGATCTACCAGTTCGTCTTCGAATACTGCGACTGGTATATCGAGATCGCGAAGGCGCAGCTCGCCGAAGCGAAGGCCGCGGGCGACGTCCCGGCCGCGCGCGGCACACGCCGCACGCTGATCCGCACGCTCGAGACGCTGCTGCGCCTGATGCACCCGATCACGCCGTTCGTCACCGCCGAACTGTGGGACACCGTCGCCCCGATCGCCGGCCGCGCGCCCGCCGCCGGCGGCACGATCGCCACCGCGCCCTTTCCCGTAGCGCAGCTCGAGAAGGTCGACGACGCCGCGTGCGCGTGGGTCGCGCAGCTGAAGCAGGTCGTGAGCGCGACCCGCAGCGTGCGCAAGCAGATGAACCTGTCGGACGGCGAACGCATGCCGCTGCTGACCCACGGCGACGCCCCCTTCGTCGCGGCCGCCGCACCGCTGCTGAAGGCGCTCGCCAAGGTGAGCGAGGTCCAGGTCATCGCCGACGAGGCCGCGTTCACCGAGGCGACCAAGATGGCGCCGGTCGCGGTGCAGGGCGACATCCGCCTCGCGCTGCACGTCGAGATCGACGTCGACGCCGAACGCGAGCGCCTGACCAAGGAAATCACGCGCCTCGAAGGCGAGATCGTCAAGGCCAACAACCAGCTGGGCAACGCGAACTTCGTCGCGCGCGCGAAGCCGGAAGTCGTCGAACAGATGCGCGGGCGCCTGGCGAGCTTCGGCGAGAGCGTGGCGAGGATGAAGGCGCAGCGGGAGCAGCTCGGGAACTGAGCGGTCGAGCGAGCCCATGCGATACCGACTGCACGCAAGCCTGCTTGCCGCCGCCATGGCCGCGTGCAGCCTCGCCCGCGGTGAAGCCACCGCGAACGCGGCACCAGCGGCGTCGGCGCCCGTCGTGCATCACAAGGATAAGCATGCCGCGCCGGGGAGTCCGGTCACGGCCGGACCGTTCGTCGTCGAGACGCGCACGATGCGCTACGTGCCGTCGTCCACCGACGATCCGACCGAACAATTGGCGCAAGCCTGGGCCCGGGGCTTGATCGTGATGCCGTTCGTGGTCGGCGGACCACCGGGTGCCGCCGCGCGCGTGAACGAGGCGCTGTACCTGCACACGCTCCGCAACCCTGCGCCCACCGAGCCAGGTCCCACCTTCACACCGCCGCATGAAGCGGCAGAGGACGGGGTGGCGTACGACGGCGTCAACTTCAGCGTCCTGCGCGGCGACGCGCGGGTGTTGTCCATTCAATTCGAGTTCGAGCAATGCGGCATGCACTGCTCGACGTTCACCCAGAACGACCATTTCGACGCGACAACCGGGCGACCACTCCGGCTGGAGGCCCTGCTGACGCCGCAGGGCCTGGCCGCCGTCGCGAAACGACGCGCCGCGGCAGGCATGGCAGCGTTCGCACGCGAACTCGACGCGTTGCCACCACAGCCCGAAGCCACCGAGGACGACGACGACGACGCCCCGCCTCCCGTCGTCGCGCCGTCGCCGCCGCCGCCGGTAGGCGACCCCTTCGCGCCGACCATCGACGATCAACGCACCTTCTACAGCGAGTGCCATGCGCAGTGGGAAGGGCACGACGTGTCGTCCGACCGATGGCTGGATATCGAACTGTCGCGAGGGACGCTGATTCTCGACATGCCCGTGTGTCCGGCGCAGAGACTGGTCGAGCGCACATTGGTTTTCGCGCCGCCCCCGGTGGAGATGCCGGTGGCCGAGCTCGAGCCGCTGCTCACCGACTACGGCCGCGCGATCGTGCTCGGCCACGGCACCGCGCCGCCACCCGAGTCGCCCATCGGCCAGGTCCTGCACGGCCATGTCGGCACGGCCGCGATCACGCTGTATCTCGATGACGTCCGCACTTCCGGCTCCGGCGCCGAAGTCCGCGGCCTGTACTACTACGACCGATATCGCCTGCCGATCCTCATCGACGGCCAGCTGCAATCGAAGGACCTCGTTCTCGACGAAGACAAAGACAAGGGTTTCGCGTTGCACGTCGACGGCCGCCGACTCACCGGCACCTGGCACGGCGGCAACAAGACGTTGCCGGTCACGCTCGAATAAGCGCCCGGCACGCGCTTCAGCGCCGCCGCAGGAAGTGGATGTACTCCGCCCCATCCTGCGACTGCTCGAGCAACTCGTTGCCCGTCTGCCGCGCGAACGCCTGGAAGTCGCGCGTCGAGCTCGGGTCGGTCGCGACGACCTTGAGGATCTCGCCCGTCTGCATCTCGGACAGCGCCTTCTTCGCCTTCAGGATGGGCAGCGGGCAATTCAGACCGCGGGTGTCGATTTCCTTGTTCGCATCCATGGGCTAGACCTTGTGGGAGTGGGCCATTCTAGTGTGCGGGCGGCGGCGGCGCGTCCGCGGCCTGGGCCGCGCGGGTGGCCATGTCCATGAACGTCGGCTCGATGCCGCGCGAGCGCAGCCAGTCGGCCACCGCGTAGCCGGTGCCCGCGGGCCAGCAGACGATGTCCTCCGGCTTGAACAGCTTGTACTCGGCGAGTTCGGGCGACAACGCGATCTCGCCGCGCGCCACCACGTGGTACGCGATGATGATCTGGTTCATGCGCTGGAAGTCGTACACGCCGACCAGCGTCGTCGCCTCGACGTCGAGGTTTGTCTCTTCCTTGACCTCGCGTGCGATGCCGCCCTCGGGCGTCTCGCCGGCCTCCATGAAGCCCGTGATCAACGCGAACATGCGGCCCGTCCACGCGGCGTTGCGCGCCAGCAGCACCTGGCCGTCGCGGTCGGCGCACTCGACGATCGCGGCGAGCACCGGCGTCGGGTTGTTCCAGTGCACGAAGCCGCAGTTCGCGCAGCGCAGGCGCTCCTTCGGGCCGCCGTCCTCGTCCTTCGTGATGAACGCGAGGACGTTCGCGCACTGCGGGCAGTAACGCCAGTTCGTGCCGGTCATCGGGATGCCTCCGCGCGACGCGCTGCGATATTCGCCTCGGGAACGGCCCGGCGGCTCATGCGGGGAACACTCCGGTCGACAGGTAGCGGTCGCCGCGGTCGCAGACCACGAACACGATTGTCGCGTTCTCCAGCCGCTGCGCGACCTGCAGCGCGACCCAGCACGCGCCGGCCGCCGAGATGCCCGCGAACAGGCCTTCCTCGCGCGCCAGCCGGCGCGCCATGTCCTCGGCATCGTCCTGCGTGACCTGCACCGTCTCGTCGACATGCGACGCGTCGTAGATCTTCGGCTGGTAGGCCGGCGGCCACTTGCGGATGCCCGGGATGCGCGAGCCTTCCGCCGGCTGCGCGCCGAGGATGCGCACCGCCGGGTTCTTCTCCTTCAGGAAGCGCGACACACCCGTGATCGTGCCCGTCGTGCCCATCGCGCTCACGAAGTGCGTGACCTGGCCGTCGGTGTCGGCCCAGATCTCCGGGCCCGTCGTCTCGTAGTGGATGCGCGGGTTGTCGGGGTTCGCGAACTGGTCGAGCACCAGGCCCTTGGCGTCGGCCTGCATCTGCAGCGCGAGGTCGCGCGCGTATTCCATGCCGCCCGACTTCGGCGTGAGGATCAGCTCGGCGCCGTACGCCTTCATCGTCTGCACGCGCTCGACCGACAGGTCCTCCGGCATGATCAGCACCATGCGGTAGCCCTTGATTGCCGCCGCCATCGCGAGCGCGATGCCCGTGTTGCCGGACGTCGCCTCGATCAGCGTGTCGCCCGGCCTGATCTGGCCGCGCTCCTCGGCGCCGCGGATCATCGAGATCGCCGGCCGATCCTTCACCGACCCGGCCGGGTTGTTGCCCTCGAGCTTGCCCAGGATGACGTTGCCGTGCGCCGCGATCTCCGCGCCGATCACGCGCTGCAGCCGCACCAGCGGCGTGCGGCCGATGGCGTCTTCGAGGGTCAGGTACTTCGGCATGGATTTCCGGGTCGAGGATGCTGGGCAGTGCCTCCATTGTCGCAGCCGCCTTCAAACCCACGCCTCGCCATGTGATAATCCGCCCCCTGGCGCGCCCCGCGCCACGAAGCCTCGGTGGTGTAATCGGTAGCCACGCCAGACTCAAAATCTGGTCTCGAAAGGGGTGTCGGTTCGAGTCCGACCCGAGGCACCAATCCCCCGAAGTCACCTGCGATCCAGGCTCGCCCGCGGCGACGGCCAGGGGCGGCACGCGGTCACCGGACGGCGCCGATAGCGCCGAGGAACGCACGAACTCGGGCGCCGACGCGACAGCATGCTCGCGGGGCCATGGCACACTGGCGCCTCACCCGTTTCCACCGAGCCATGCAACCGCCGCCGCCCATCACCCGCGCCCTCCTGATCGCCTGCACCGTGCTGCTGTTCGTGTGCCACATCCCGGCGCTCCAGTTCAGCCTGATCACGTGGCTCGCGCTGACGCCCGTGCAGTCGGGGTATTTCTTCGGCTACCAGATGGTCACGTACGCGTTCGTGCACCTCAGCGTGATGCAGTGGCTGTTCAACATGATGGCGCTGTATTTCTTCGGCTCCGAGCTGGAGAACCTGTGGGGCGAGCGGCGGCTGATCCAGTTCCTGCTCGCGACCGTGCTGATGGCCGCGCTGTTCTACCTCGTGCTGACCCTGCTGTTCGGCGCGACGGCCCCGTTGATGGGCGCCAACGCGGCGATCTTCGGGATGCTGGTCGCGTTCGGCGTGCTGTTCCCGAACCGGCCGATCATGCTGTACTTCATCGCGCAGGTGCGGATGCGGACGGCCGTGCTGATCTTCGCCGGCATCCTCGTCTTCCAGATGATCGGCGACATGGGCAGCCTGTCGGGCGCATGGATCGACGGGCTGGCGCAATTCGCCGGCGCGCTGGGTGGCTACCTGATGATCCTGTACTGGCGGTGGCGTCCGCCGTCGTTCCGGCGCAAGTCGCCGATCCGGCGCGTGAAATGACGTGACCCAGGGCGCTTCGGCGCCCTTTTTCATGGCGGCGCGGGACGGCGCCTGGGCATTGCCGGCGTCCCGCGACCCGTCCGGGGCGTCCTCGTCGAGGCTCGAAGCCTCCCCGTCGACGCCCGCAAAGTCCGCGCCGATGCTCGGTGCGTCCTTTTTCTCGCCGCGGGCGTCGACTTTCCCGCTACGGGCGAGATTCGCGACACCCGACGCGTCGCGTTCGACTCGACAAGCGTCTTCCCCGACTCCCGGAAAGTCGCACTCGACGCCCGCAGCATCCTCTTCGACGCTCGAGGCCTCGCGAAAGACTTTCCAGGCGTCTTTCGCGAGGCCTCGGGCCGACCGCGCGGCTCGGACGTTCAGCCGGCGTCGATCCGCAGCGGCCCGATGGCGTCCGCCACCGTCGGATACCGCAGCCGCAGGCGCAGCTCGCGCTTCATCCGGTCGTTCGACAGCCGGCGCGACTCGTTGAGGAAGCTCCACTGCGCGGCGCTGAAGTGCGCGCCGGCCTCCTTGCGCGTGACGCGCGCGGGGCGCGGCAGGCCGGAGAGGTCGGCGACGAGGTCGTAGTAGTCGCCGGTCTTGCAGTCGCTGTCGTCGCAGACCTGCAGCACGCGCTGCGGCTGCCCGCGCCACAGCGCGGCGATGCAGGCGCGCGCGAGGTCGTCGGCGTGGACGTGGTTGGTGTAGCCGTCGTCGGCCGCGGCGAGCGACGGCGTGCCGCGGCGCACGCGATCCTGCGGGCGGCCGCCGTCGCGGTCGGGTGCGTAGATGCCGGGGATGCGCAGCACGGTCGCGCGCGCGCCCGTGACGCGCGCCCAGGCGCGCAGGTGGCGCTCGGCGTCGACACGGCGGCGCGCGCGGTCGGTGCCAGGGCGCACGGCGCGGGTCTCGTCGACCCAGTCGCCGCGGCAGTCGCCGTAGACGCCCGTCGTGCTGGCGTAGACCACGACGCCGGGCGGCGTGCGCAACGACAAGGCGCGCAACAACGCACGCATCCGCGGATCGGTGGTGCCCGCGGCCGGCGGCGGCGCGAGCACGAGCACGGCGTCGGCGAGGCCGGCGAGGCGGCGCAGCGAGGCGGGGTCGTCGAGGTCGCCCACCACCGGCCGCACGCCGGCGGCGCGCAGCGCGGCGCAGCGCTCGGGCGACGAGGTGAGCGCGAGCACGCTCATCCGGCCGCCGAGCTCGCGCACGACGCGCAACCCGACGTCGCCGCACCCGACGATCAGCAGGCGGGGGCGGCGAAGGGACGTTGAGAGGCACGGCATGGCGCCGATTGTCGATGACGGACAATGCACGCTTACCGTGAACTGCGCGAGATCCGACGAAGCCATGACCTTCACCGTCACCCTCCACCCCGCCGAGCGGGCCTTCGACGTCGCGCGCGACGAGACCATCCTGTCGGCAGCGATCCGCGCGGGCGTCGGCATGCCCTACGGCTGCCGCGACGGCGCCTGCGGCTCGTGCAAGAGCCGGCTGAAGGACGGCCGCGTGATCCACGGCGCGCACCAGCCGAAGGCGCTGACCGAGGCCGAGGAAGCGGTCGGCATGATCCTCACCTGCTGCGCGACGCCGCAGACGGACTGCGTGGTCGAGGCCCGCGTGGTCGCGGGCGCCGGCGAATACCCGATCACGAAGATGCCCGGCCGCGTGCTGAGCCTGGAGAAGCCGCGCGAGGACGTCGCCGTCGTGCGCATCCAGCTGCCCGCCAACCAGCCGTTCCGCTACCGCGCGGGGCAGTACGTCGAGTTCATCCTGCGCGACGGCGCGCGCCGCAGCTACTCGATGGCCAACGCGCCGCACAACCTCGGCACGCCGCCGGCGATCGAGCTGCACCTGCGCCACATGCCCGGCGGCAAGTTCACCGACCATGTCTTCGGCGCGTTGAAGGAGAAGGACATCCTGCGCATGGAAGGCCCGTTCGGCAGCTTCTTCCTGCGCGAGGAAAGCGACAAGCCCATCGTGCTGCTCGCCTCGGGCACCGGCTTCGCGCCGATCAAGGCGCTGATCGAGCAGCTGCACCACCTCGGCAGCATCCGCCCGGTGCGGCTGTACTGGGGCGCGCGCCGGGCGCCCGACCTCTACCTGCACGACTGGATCGCCACCGCGAAGGAACTGCTGCCGCAGCTGGAGTACGTGCCGGTGCTGTCGGAGCCCGCGCCCGAGGACGCCTGGACGGGCCGCACCGGCTTCGTCCACCAGGCGGTGATGGCCGACCTGCCCGACCTCTCGCACCACCAGGTCTACGCGTGCGGCGTGCCGATCATGGTCGAGTCGGCGCAGCGCGACTTCGTCTCGCGGTGCGGCCTGCCGGACGAGGAGTTCTACGCGGACAGCTTCACGTCGGAAGCCGACAAGCACGCCGCCTGACGAGCCGCCGCGGCTCGCGCGTCACGCGCCCGCGCCGCCGCACGATGCCCCGACGCCTTCCGTGAACCTCGACACGCCCGCCCACCAACTCTTCTGGTCGCTGCTGATCGGCGCGGAGATCTTCGCGATCGCCGCGCTGTGGCCGCTGTCGGACTGGGCGACCACGCGTCCGCGCAACGCTTGGTTCGCGGCCGCGCTCGCCCTCGCGCTCGCATGCATCGGCCTCGACCTGCACACGGCCCTCGGCAACCCGAACCTGTTCGACCCCGAGCGCTGGGCCCGTCTCGACGACGCGCTGGGCCTGCTCGTCGTGCCGATGTATGTCGCGTTCCCGGACGCGGTGTGCGTCGCATCGGCGCAGTCGCTGCAGCGCGCGGGCGTCGCGCCGAAGGTGGCGCGTGCCGTGTCGCTCGCGGTCGCGGTGCTCGCGGTGGTGGTCGCGCCGTTCGCGGCCGTCGGTGCCGGCTGCGGGCTCGAGGGGATGTGCTTCTGAGGCGCGCCTGAGCGGGCGGCCTCGGCGTCGAAGGCGACGCCGCGCAGACGCTCAGCCCGGTGGCGCGGACCGGTCGACGGCCGGGCCCTGATGCTGGTCGTCGGTGCGGTGGGCCAGGAACTGGTTCAGCGTCTGCGCCAGCGAGACGAAGTCCGACGGGATCATCATCACCGTGGTGCTGTTGTTCTCGGCGCCGACCTCCGAGATCATCTGCATGCGCCGCAGCTCCAGCGCCGCCGGGTTGGCCATGATCTGCGCCGCCGCGGCGGACAGCTTCACCGACGCCTCGAACTCGGCCTCCGCCTTGATGATGCGGGCGCGCTTCTCGCGGATCGCCTCGGCCTGCATCGCCATCACCTGCTGCATCGCGACGGGCAGCTCGACGTCCTTCATCTCGAAGCGCTGCACCTCGAGGCCCCATGCGGCCGTGGCGTGCGCGACGTTGTCCAGCAGCAGGTCGTTGATCTTGTTGCGCTGCTGCAGGACTTCGTCGAGGTCGTGCTGGCCGATGATGTTGCGCAGCGCGGTGAGCGCGAGCTGGTAGACCGCGGCCTCGGCGTCGGCCACCTCGATCACCGACTTCGCGGCGTCGACGATGCGATACCAGAGCACCGCGTTGACCTTGATCGTCACGCTGTCGCGCGTGATCGTCTCCTGCTGCTCGGCCGACACGGTGCGCGTGCGGACGTCGATCGTGACGGCGCGCTCGATCTGCAGCGGGATGATCCAGTAGAGCCCGGGCCCGCGCAGCCCCATGAAGCGCCCGAGCCGGAAGATCACGCCGCGCTGGTACTCCTGCGCGACGCGCAGGCCGGACAGCAGCAGGAAGACGACGACGGCGAGTGCGATCAGCATGGCGGGCTCCACGGAAGGTGCGGTGCGGCACCGACGAATCAGTGTCGCACACCCCCTCGCGCGCCCTGCCGCGCCGAAGTGGCGATTACCGGGGCGTCATTCCCCGAGATAGGCCGCGCGCACCTTCGGGTCGTTCAGCAGCACGTCGGCCTGGCCGTCCATCGTGACCTCGCCGGACTCCATCACGTAGCCGCGGTTGGCGATGCTCAGCGCGCGGCTGGCGTTCTGCTCGACGAGCAGCACCGTCGTGCCTTGCTTGTGGATCGTCTCGATGACCTCGAAGATCTTGTCGACCATGATCGGCGACAGGCCCATCGACGGCTCGTCGAGCAGCAGCACCTTGGGGCGCGCCATCAGCGCGCGGCCCATCGCGAGCATCTGCTGCTCGCCGCCGGACATCGTGCCGGCGAGCTGCGCGGCGCGTTCCTTCAGGCGCGGAAAGGTCACGAAGACCTTGTCGATGTCGGCCTGGATCTCGTCGTCGTGGCGCACGTGCGCGCCCATCAGCAGGTTCTCGGTGATGGTCATGCGCGTGAACGTGCCGCGGCCTTCCGGCACCATCACGAGGCCTTGCTTGACGAGGTTCCACGCGCCCTGGCCGGCGATGGACTTGCCGAGGAACTTGATGTCGCCGCCGGCGATCGGCTGGATGCCGGTGACGGCCTTCAGCGTGGTCGTCTTGCCGGCGCCGTTCGCGCCGATCAGGCTGACGAGCTCGCCTTCGCGCACCTGGAAGTTGACGCCCTTGACGGCCTGGATGCCGCCGTAGGCGACGCGCAGGCCTTCCACCTCGAGCATGATTTGCTGGCTCATATCGTTCGTGCTCCTGGTGCTCAATGCGGCTTGTGCCCGGCGCCGAGGTAGGCCTCGATCACCTTCTCGTTGCTCTGCACGTCCGCGGGCGTGCCCTCGGCGATCTGCTTGCCGTAGTCGAGCACCGTCACGCGGTCGCACAGGCCCATCACGAGCTTCACGTCGTGCTCGATCAGCAGGATGGTGCGGCCGTCCTTGCGGATGCGGTCGATCAGCTCGCGCAGCACGACCTTCTCGGTGCCGTTCATGCCGGCGGCGGGCTCGTCGAGCGCGATCAGCTTCGGGTCGGTGGCGAGCGCGCGCGCGATCTCGAGGCGGCGCTGGTCGCCGTACGACAGCGTGCGCGCCTTGTAGTCGGTGAAGCGGCCGATGCCGACGTAGTCCAGCAGCTCCTGCGA
>JASLEM010000417.1 GCA_030151165.1 Burkholderiaceae bacterium | reverse complement strand
CTCGTCGATGTAGACGATGCCGCGCTGCGCGCGCTCGACGTCGTAGTTGCAGTTCTGCAGCAGCTTCTGGATGATGTTCTCGACGTCCTCGCCCACGTAGCCGGCTTCGGTCAGCGTGGTGGCGTCGGCGATCACGAACGGGACGTTCAGCAGCCGCGCGAGCGTCTGGGCGAGCAGCGTCTTGCCGGAGCCCGTCGGGCCGATCAGCAGGATGTTGCTCTTGCTCAGCTCGACCTCGTCCTTCGAGGTCGACATGTGCTTCAGGCGCTTGTAGTGGTTGTAGACCGCGACGGACAGGATGCGCTTGGCGACATCCTGGCCGATCACGTAGTTGTCGAGGCTCGCCTTGATCTCCGACGGCATCGGGAGATCCGATTTCGTCGACTTCGTGGCCGCGCCATCCGCCGGGACTTCGTCGCGGATGATGTCGTTGCAAAGCTCGATGCACTCGTCGCAGATGAACACCGACGGGCCGGCGATCAGCTTCTTGACCTCGTGCTGGCTCTTGCCGCAGAACGAGCAGTACAGAACCTTTTCGGCGGAGGTGCCCTTCTTATCTGCCATGGACTTGCTTGAGGCCTGTGCCTAGTCTGAGTGAGTGGAGGAGTGTCGACGGATGATAGACCAAGGCGCAGGGCACGGACGGCGGTCGGGCCGTCAGGCGCGGTTGACCAGCACCTGGTCGATCAGTCCGTAGTTCTTCGATTCGTCGGCGGACATGAAATAGTCGCGCTCGGTATCGTTCTGGATCTTCTCCAGCGGCTGGCCGGTGCGCTCCGCGAGGATGCGGTTCAGCTGCTCGCGCGTCTTCAGGATCTCGCGGGCGTGGATCTCGATGTCCGTCGCCTGGCCCTGCGCGCCGCCGAGCGGCTGGTGGATCATGATCTTGGAGTTCGGCAGCGAGAAGCGCTTGCCCTTCTCGCCGGCGGCGAGCAGGAACGCGCCCATGCTGGCGGCCAGGCCGATGCACAGCGTCGAGACGTGCGGCTTGATGAAGTTCATCGTGTCGAAGATCGACATGCCGGCGCTGACGCTGCCGCCCGGGGAGTTGATGTAGAACGAGATGTCCTTGTCCGGGTTCTCGCTCTCCAGGAACAGGAGCTGCGCGACCACCAGGTTGGCCGAGTGGTCGTTGACCGGGCCCACCAGGAAGACGATGCGTTCGCGGAGCAGGCGCGAATAGATGTCGTAGGCGCGCTCGCCGCGGCCGGACTGCTCGATGACCATGGGCACCATGCCCAGGGCTTGCGTTTCAAGTGCGCTCATGGCGGAGTTCTTTTCCGTAGCTGAATTGGGTCGGTGAGGACCATTATGTCGCGTCGTGCGCAACCCCATGGGACGAGATGGCGCCTCTGCGCGACATTACAAGCCGTCCGGCATCGAACGGGCCAAATGGAAACGCCCGGCGAGCCGGGCGTTCCAGGAGCCGCGAGGGCCTGCCGTCGAGCGCGCGAGGCGCCCGGGCGGGCCATCACGAGGCGCTCAGGCCGTCATCAGCGAGTCGAACGGCAGCACCTTGTCGGTGACCTTCGCCTTGCCGAGCACGAACTCGGTGACGTTGTTCTCGACGACGATCGCCTCGACCTCGGCCATGCGCGAGCGGTCCGACAGGTACCAGCGCTGCACTTCGACCGGCTTCTCGTAGCTCTGCGACATCTCCTCGATGTGCGCCTGCAGCTGCTCCGGCTTGGCTTGCAGGTTGTTCGCGCGGACGAGCTCGGCGACGACCAGGCCCAGGCGAACGCGGCGCTCGGCCTGCGGCGTGAAGATCTCGGCGGGGATCGGCGCCTTGTCGGCATCTTTCACGCCACGCTGCTTCAGGTCTTCGCGGGCGCCGGCGACGAGGCGCTCGGTCTCGCTCTCGACCAGCGCCTTCGGCAGGTCGAGCGTGGCCGCAGCGGCCAAAGCGTCCATCGCGGCGGCCTTGTTGCGCGCCAGCACGCGGAACTTCACTTCGCGCTCGAGGTTCTTGCGGACGTCGGCGCGCAGGCCGGCGACCGTGCCTTCGGCGATGCCCAGCGACTTGGCGAAGCCGTCGTCGACTTCCGGCAGGTGCTGCGCTTCGATCTTCTTCATGGTGACGAGGAAGTCGGCTTCGCGGCCGGCCACGTCGGCACCGTGGTAATCGGCGGGGAACTGCAGCGGGAACGTCTTCGATTCGCCGACCTTCATGCCGCGCACGGCCTGGTCGAACTGCTCGAGCATCTGGCCTTCGCCGACCATGAACTGGAACGCCTCGGCCTTGCCGCCGTCGAACGGCTCGCCGTCGATCTTGCCTTCGAAGTCGATCGTCACGCGGTCGCCGGCTTCCGCGCCTTCGGCGGACGGGCGTTGCGCGAACGTGCGGCGCTGCTTGCGCAGGATGTCGACGGTCTTGTCGATCGCGGCGTCGTCGACTTCGGTCGACACGCGCTCGATCTCGGCCGCGGCCAGGTCGCCGATGACGACGTCCGGGTAGACCTCGAACGTGGCGTCGAATTCCATCGCGCCGGCAGCGCTCTCGGCCTTCTCGGCGATGCGCGGGGTGCCCGCGACGCGCAGCTTGGCCTCGTTGGCGGCGGCGTTGAACGCGGCGCCGAGCTTGTCGTTCATCACCTCGTACTGCACGGAGTAGCCGTAGCGCTGGGCGACGACCGACATCGGCACCTTGCCCGGGCGGAAGCCGTCGGCCTTGACCGTGCGGGAAAGCTTCTTGAGGCGGGACTCGACTTCCTTGTTGATCTCGTCCGCCGGAAGCGAGATCGAGATGCGGCGTTCGAGCTTGTCGAGGGTTTCTACGTTAACTGCCATGATGGGACTCTTGGTTCGCAAATTCTGGTGCGCGGGGCGGGACTCGAACCCGCACGCCGGTGAAGGCGTCAGGACCTAAACCTGGTGCGTCTA
>JASLEM010000388.1 GCA_030151165.1 Burkholderiaceae bacterium | reverse complement strand
GCCGCCTTCGCCGCGGCGCCGGTGTTCGCCGCCGCGCCCGTGGCGCGCGCGCGCGTGGCGGCCACGGCGCGCGCCACGCTGAGCGCCACGCTGTCGACGGGCGTCCCGCTCGCCGCGGCGCTGACCGCCACGCGCGCGCGCGCCACGGGCGCGGCGGCGAACACCGGCGCCGCGGCGAAGGCGGCCGCCAGGTGCTTCGAGCAGCTCAGCGCGGCCGTGAACGAGGCGGTGGCCGACGCCGAGACGGAAGTGACGTGCAGCGCGCTGATCGTGGCCGACAGGCTCGCGCGCGCCGCCGGCGCCGCGGCCAGTGACACCAGCGTCGTGAGATGCGGCACGAACGAGGCGCCGGCGGCGAACGCCGCGCCGAGCGGCACGCGCGCGGTGAGCGCGGCGCTCAGGTGCGCCGCTGACGCCCACGCGGCGCCCGCGCGGAACTCCGCGCGCAACGTCCCCGTCAACGAGGCGGCCACATGCCAAGAGGCTACGGCATGGCCCGCGGAGGTCGCGTTCACGGCCAACGATGACGCGGCGGAGAACGCCGCCTTCAGGCGCGCGGCCGGCGCGGCGACGAGCGCGGCGCTCGCGGCGAATGTCGCGTGCAGGTGGTTCCCGTAGAGCGGATCGGCGACGAAGACCGCGGGGCCGACGTTGAACGCCGCGGCGAGCGGCTTTAGCGCGCTAGGGGCGCTCGAGAACGCCGCGCTCGATATCAGCGCCGCGGAAATCGAGACCGACGTGGCGATGGTCGGCTGGAAGATGGCGCTCGCGGTCATCGACGCGCGGATCCGCGCCGCCGCCGCCGCGGAGAAGCTTGAGCTGGCGCCAAGGGCCGCGGCCAGCGGCCGTTGCACCTTGGCCGCGCCGGTGAACGCGGCCTGCGCGGCGAACGTCGCGCTCAGCGCCCATCCCAGCGACATCGTCGCGGTGAAGGATGCGGCACTGGCGCCCGCGGCGGCCAGCGCGGTGTTGAAGCCTGGCGCGCCGAACGCCGCGGCCGCGGACATCGGCGCTGCGAGCAGCGCGCTCGGCGCGGGGTTCAGCGCGGGGTTCGCGGCGAACATGGCCGACAGCGGGACGACGACGGTCAGGGGCGCCGAGAGCGAGGGACTGGCCACCAGGTTCGCGGCGAGGTTCGCGCCGGCGGCGGCCGTGAACGTCGCGCTCGAGGGCATCGCTGCGGCGCACGCCTTCAGGACGGTCGGCATGGCGCCGAAGGCGGCGGCCGCGGCGGCGGAGACCGCGGGCTGCCCGGAAGCCGCCGGCGCGAAGCTCGCCCCGGCCGTGAAGTTCGCCGCGAAGTACGGCGCCGGCCCGGGGATGTAGGTCGCGATCGCGTTGGCATTCGGCGTCGTCTGCTCGACCCCGGTGATGACCGAGCTGTAGGACAGCATCGGATTGAGGTCGGCGTTCGTCGACGCGACCAGCCCGAAGGCCGCATACGTGATCGCGCCACTGCCCGATCCGAGCAACGTCCAGCCGGTGGGCGCCGTCGCCTTGACGCCGCTGGTGCTGGGCGCCATGAAGCCCGAAATCGCCAGCTCGGGGGCGCTCGAGAGCGTCCCGGTGTCGCCGGTGTCGGTGCCCATGCTGGTGGCACCCTCGCCGGCCGTGCGATCGAGCGTCGCGGCGTAGACACCGGTCCACTCGCTGAAGACGGCGACGACGGGGCCGGCGGAGCCGCTGAAGTTGAGCGTGACGCTGTTGCTGCCGGCCGTCGCGTTGGCGCGGCTTAGGATGCTGGTCTGCCACGCCGGGTAGTCGTTGCTGGTCTGGACGACGTCCAGCGACCAACCCGAGGGCGTCGACGACAGGGGCTCGGTCGAGAAGACGACCAGCGACAGGAACGAGCGATCGAGGACGGTGGCCGAGACCGTCAGGGACGTGGTGCTGCTGTTGCTGGTGGTCGCGGAGGCGCGCTTGGCGATCGTCATGGGACTCCCCTGAAGCACGAAGGGCGCGCTCGCGCGGCGCGCCCTCCGCTATCGCGCCGCCGATCAGTTGTCGAGCTGGAACGACAGCGCAGCGGGCGCGAAGGAGACCGTGTTGCCGGTGTTGACGACCTGGTTCGCGGCCAGCGGGCCGTAGATCAGCATGTTGCCGCCCGAGGACGCGTCCATCAGCGCGGCGCCGACGACCGTCCCCCAATTCGCCGTCGGCGTCGGGAAGGTCAGCGTGTTGTTGTTGCTGATCGTGCCGCTCGTGCCCGTCGAGGCGCCCGTGGTCGCCGCGCCCTGCGTGCCGCACCAGTCGGTCGACGTGCAGGGGATGGTGACGCGCGCGTAGCTGCCACCCGTCACCTCGGTGCCGCCGCCGGCGTCCGTGGGCGCGACGGTGAACAGCGCGAGGTAGACGTTCGTCGGCGGCGTGAAGGCCTGGCCGCGGAGCAGGAAGTCGATCAGCTTGTTCTCGGTGTAGTCGGTCAGGGCGGACATGCGGGCACCTCGGTGGATGGTTCTTGAGCGGTAGGCCTCAGGATGGCGTCACGACGGCAGGAGCTGGATCGAACCGAAGCCGGGGGCGCCCTGGAGGCCTGCGGGCAGCCGCATGCGGATCACCGCGGAGCCGCTCGGGATGTTCAGGGACGCCGCGATCGTCGCGGCCGCCGGCGCGGTCGATGCGCCGGCGCCGTTGTTCGGGATCGTGATCGTCCCAAGCAGCGTGCCGTCGCCGGTGAGCGTCGGATTCGCGTAGACGCTGAACGTCTGCCCGATCACCGAACCCGTGCACGGGATGCTGACCGAGAAACGGCGCGTGCGCGGCACGGCGTGCATCGTGTCCATGCTGATCGACGACGCGTAGCTGCTGAAGGTCACGTTGCCCGCACCCGCGCCGCTCGAGACGACCGTGGGGCTCGCGCTGCACGCGACCCAGGCGGTCGACAGCGGCTGCGCGCTGCCCGGGCTGCCGTATTCGTTGGCGTAGTTGCGCGGCGTCGAGTAGTTGACCCACGCCAGGTACTTCGGGTTCGTGAGGTTCCCGTAGTCCGTGGTGATCGGCCACCCCGACTGCTGCCCATTCGTGAACGCCCCGAGGCTGAACGAGTAGAAGTTGAACTGGCGGCCGCCATTCTTGAACCACTTGTCGGCCAGCGCGGTGACGAACGTCCCCATCTGGGTGCTGACGTGCAGCACCGGGTTCAGGTTGCACGCGAGCTGCGTGTCCGGGCCGCCTTCGTACGCGAGCGGCGTGATGCCATAGAGCTGGCAGAAATACACGTGCGCCTTGATCTGGCGCCCCTGCGGCCCGTTGAGGTTCGCCATCGCCGCGGTGAGCCATCGATCGCAGGTCGTCGAGTCGGGGCTGACGGTGTCGATCGTGGCCGACACGCGCGTGTTGACGGCGCCCGGCGTGCCCGTTGGGTTGTAGTTCGAGGTCAGCGTGATGCTGCCCGTTCCCGCGCCCGCGGTGACGCTCTGCACCGTGTAGACGGTGCCCCCGATCTGGATCTGGTCGCCGGCGACGAACACCGTGGCCGGATCGATCGGCACCGCGCCGGCCGCGACGGCGTTCGCGTAGGTGCTCGCGTTGCCGCTGGTGAAATCCGTAAGGTTCGTGACCGTGGGCGAGCCGTTGGTCGTGTCGCAGCGCAGGTTCGCGGTGACGTACGGCGCCACCGACATGCCGTTCAGCCACGTCGACAACGTGCCGCCCTGCGTCGAGCCGAGGAGCGCGCCGTACGTGTATTCGACCTTCACGCCCAGGCTGCCATAGCCCTGGCCGTTGTCGTAGTAGCCGCCGTACTGCGTGTTCAGGTAGAACTTGTCCTGCGACCGCGTCCACGCGTTCTTGTACAGCCAGACCTGGCGCGTGTAGTAGATCGGGCTCAGGTTGTAGACGTTCCAGCCGTGCGGCGCGACGTTGTTGATGTTCAGCAGGTTGCTCGTGGTGTTGAACCACAGCACGAACTGCGTCCCCGTCGACGAGATGCTTGCCGTCTGCGTCGTGTTGACGACCGAGTTGTAGGTGAACGTCGTCGACGACGAAGTGCTGCTCACGCTGGTGACGGTCACCGGCGCGGCCATGTTGATGTTGTTCCACGTCGAATTCGACGAGCCGTCGTACGTCCACAGCGGCGTGCCGACGGAGATGACGAGCCCATTGAACTGCGCCGCGAGTTGCGCGGGCGTGAGGTTCAGGACGACCGTCACCTGCGCGGTTCCCGATTGCGTCACGCTCGTGATGGGGGAGAAAGGGCCGCCGTATTGCGACAGCACCTGCGCCTCGGCCATCGCGCAATACTGGTACGAGTTGTGCGTGATGAACGAGTTGTTCCACGGCTCGTTCGCGCCATTCACCCACGACACGATCAGCCCGAGGGACACCGGGCCCGTCGGGTTGTAGGACGTCATCAGGTTCGAGATCCAGGTCGCGTACGCGGGGCTTGCGAAGGGCGGGATGTTGTAGTCGATCTCCTTCAGCTTCGACCCCGGGTACACGTACATGGCCTCGGCGAAGCGGATCAGGCACTGCCACGACGGATACGCCTTGCCGTAGATCCGCTGCATGATCTTCCAGTCCTTCGGCGCCATGCTGGCGTCCGTGTCGGGCCGGAGCTGTCCGCTGCCGTTGCAGTTCAGGAAGTCCATGAACCGCATGCGCGTGAGAGCCGTCGCGTAGAAGCCCACGCACACGGGGTTGAAGGTGCCCGTGGCGGGGATCGTGGTCGTGCCGTCGCGCGGGCACGAAATGTCGGTCACCGGCCCGTCGAAGAAGTAGGAGACGACGTTGTTGCCGCTCGAGGCGACGTCGAACTGCATGGTCGTCGTGCTGACGCCATCGGTCGTCGGCCCGTGCATCGTGACGCCGACGGAGCCCATGTTCGTGCAGTTCGTTGACGCGCCCGGCGACTCCCAGATCAGGTAGTAGCTCTTGCCGTTGTCGAGCTGGCCTGGCGAGTTCGTCGCCGGATACGCGGACAGCACCATCTGCGATGCGATGGTCGGCATGCCGTTGGAGTCGAGCGGGATCTCGACGCCCCACGACAGCGCGCTCGTCCCGCTCAGCGGCATGCTGCCGCTGATGATGTTGACCGTCGCCTGCCCCAGACTGCTGACAGACGTCACCACGGCGACGCCGAGCGTGCTGACGATGTTGTTGTTCGAGCCGAGCTGCGTGACGCGGAAGATGCGGCCGATCGCCATGCCGACGCCGTGGTACGACGTGTTCGCCAGCGCGTTCCCGTCGTAGTACGCGCTGGGCGCGCCGATCGTCATCGTGACGCCGTTGCCCGTCGCGGCGCTGAAGCTCAGCGTCATGACCGAGCATTCCCACAGCGTGCTGCCCGCGCTGTTCGCGAAGGTGGTCTGCGAGCAGACGGCGAGCACCTGCACCGTGCAGTTGTTCGTGTCGGTGTACCCGGTGACGAGCACGCGGCCACCGTTGCCGAACGTGCTGCCCGTGCCGCTCGTCACGGTGCGCAGCAAGAAGATTTTCCCGAGGTCGGTCGAGTCCCCGTTGAGCGGCGAGACCTGGCCCGCGACGACGCTGATGTTCAGGCTCGTCGTCTGGCCGACGGCCGGGGTGCCGCCCAACGTCACCGTCGTATTCGGCGTGCCGACGCCCGACGGCTGGTAGTACGACGTGTTCGTGTTCGGCACGCACCAGCCGCGCGAGTCGCCCACCGCATCGGCGTAGAGCTGCATGCGGTTGTAGTCGATCGTCCCGGTCACGTTGCCGCCGAGATACCCCTGCTGGTTCGCGAACGTCTGCTTCGCGAGAATCGTCACGGCCGCCGAGACGGTCGTCACGTTCGAGGGGAACTGCGCGCTGTTCGAGACCTGGCGGATCTGCATCGTCTTGCCGACGTCCGCATTCGTCGTCAGGTAGCTCGTGCCCTGGCTGACGTTGTTCAGCAGCACCTGCGTCGGCTGCTGCGTGCCCGCGGGGAACCCCGGCAACCACGTCGGGTTGGAATACCCGTACGAGGTATCGATCAGATCGCCAGCGAAGATTTCCCCCTGGATGGCCGGAGGGTACGTGTACGAGGGCGCCTGTTCCGCCGTCTTCAGGCGGATCAGGGCGTTCTTCTGGTTCTTGCTGTGCGGCATAGACGCCTCAGGCCTGGAAGTGGAAGTTCGCTTCGTAGCTCTCGACGACGACGTAGTCGTTGACCGAAGACTGCTGGATCTTCAGCGCATAGACCTGGGAGTTCGCGGTCTCGATGATGCCGGCGCCGTACGGCGCGCCCGTGACGTGGATCGGATCGCCACCGGTGACGCCCACCTCGAGCGCCGTGCTCCCCTTCATGCGGAGCGTGGCGTTGTCGGAGTTGAAGTTGTTCACCGTCTGGCTGCCGCTGTTGTAGCCGCACTGCGTCGCCCCGAGGTACGACCGCACCTGCTTCGTGCCGGTCGACGAAGAGCTGCGATGGTTGACGTGCTCGGTGCGCTTGCCGTAGGGCCCCATCGGGTTCGTGGCGGTGATCTGGTGCGTCGTCAGGTCCGCGCCGGTGACGGGGTTGTGCGTGGTGCCGGTCGTGCCGCTGAATGCGGCGCCGCTCGTCGACGGCACGCGCCACGAGTTGGCACCGCTGTTCGTGCCCGGCGCGTACGTCATGTTCCAGATCGTGCCGGTCATCGTGGTGGACCACGTCGTGTAGTAGAAGCCCGCGGCGTAGCCCGGCCCGCTGACGGTGGTGTTGATCTCGCCCTGTTGGAAGTAGACCCAGACGCCCGAAGCGTTGCTGTCGCCCGAGTACCGGCCGTTGCCGCTGATGTTGTTGAACTGCGTGCCGACGTAGAACGTGCTGAACGAGGACGCCGAGATGCCACCCGAGGGGATCGTGCAAGTGACGACGCTGGCGCTCGTGTAGCCCGTGATCGGGCAGACCACGCCGCCGACGCAGATCGCTCGCAGGTTCGCAGCCGTTGCGTCCGTCGAGACGAACGGACCGGTGCCGCCGGTGACGGTGGCCGTCACCCCCGTCCCGGCCGTGGTCTGGCTGAACGCGATGCTGGTCGCGCTGTTCGGGTTCTGCACGCCGATCTGGATCGCGCCGTTCGAGCCGATGACCCCCGTCGGGCACTGGCCGACCGGGACATTGCACATGAGGAAGATGGGCGGCGCGTAATCGGCGTACGTCGCGCCCGCGCCGGGCACCGCAACGCGCATCGTGCCGTCTGCCAGCGCGTAGGCGACGCCCGCGGTGCGCAGACCGGTATCGAGCAGCGCGATGCGATCCCACTGGCCCGACGCCCCGAGGAACGGGTTCCAGTAGACCTCGTCGTTGAAGTTGAGGGCCGTGAAGCGCGCGAAGCCGGTCATCGCGGTGGTGCCGGCCGTGGTGTTCACGTAGGTGTTGTTGTTCGTCGGCGCCACGCCGTCCGCGAGCTGCGCCTGGATCTGCGCCGCGGTGAGCTGCGTCGCGATCGAGATGACATTGAGCTGGGCGGCCGTCGGCAGCGCGTGCACGTGGTCGAAGGCGCTGGCCGCGGTGCCATTCGTCGAGCCCGCGTTGGCGGTGCCGAGCGCCTGGGGGAGCGACGTCGAGATCGTGACGTTCGAGGTGCCACCACCGCTGCCCCCGACCATGACGTACGCGGTGCCGTCGGCGCTGACCGTGTATCGCTTCGTGCGGTCGGCCTGGTTGAAGAACTGGACGTAGTCGGCCTGGTAGATATCGCGCGCGCTCGGCGTGCCCCCCAGGGTGGTGAGGCTGCGCGGCTCCGGCTGCATCGCGACGAAATACTGCTTGTCGGGCATCAGCCGGTACTGGCGATGCGGCGCGAGCGCGTTGTAGAAGGTCGCGTCGGCGCCGAGGCTCTGATCCTGCGGCGTCGGGTGCCCTTCGAGTTCGTAGGTGGTGCGGGGATAGGCCATGTGCGGACGCTCCAGTGGATGCTCGTCCTCAGGATAGGATCACGACGCGCCTATGAAAAAGCCGCCCCGAAGGGCGGCAACTGACGGCCACTCCGGGCACGCCGTCAGGGCTTGGTTTCGCCCTCCGGGGCGGCCGCAGGCGCGTTCTTCGCGCCCTTGCCCTTGTTCGACGCGGCGGCGGCGGCCGCGACGTCCGGTGCGGGCGCGGTCTTCGCGCGGTGCGCGGCACGGTACTCCTCCCCGCGGGCCTTCACCAGCTCGCCGTGAACGGCGGCCGCAGCCTCCTCGTCCTCGGTCGTGCCGCAGCGCGTGATCGGGAAGTGCTCGAGGCCTTCGTAGAGGCGCTCGTGGCCGCGTTCGATCGGGCCGTAGTAGAAGAGCCCGGTCGGGTGACTGGGGCGCAGCGGGTTGTCGAAGGACTTCTCGAACGGCAGGCCGTTGATGCGGCGCGGCTCGAAGGGTTCAACCTTGCAGTCGATGCGGAAGATTTCCTGGGTGTCGTCCATGGTGGTTCCTTGGCGGTTGCGGGGACGGTGAAAGGGGGCGCCCCTTGCGGTAGCGCCCCCGGGCGACGTGCTCGGCCGATCAGCCGAACGGACGCCAGACCTGGCTCGAGGTGATCACGTTCTTGATCAGCACGTGCTGGCGGCGCTTCGCCAGGCGCAGGTAACCGAACAGGAGCTGCGCCCACGGCACGGTCGCGGCGGCCGTCGGGTAGAGCGGGAACTTCGTCATCGGCAGGAGCTGGCGCCAGTTGATGGCGTCCATGCCCGGGCCCATCGTCAGCATCCGCGCCTTCGTCGCGCCCGGGAAGTCGGCGTTCAGGTCCTGGTAGACCGTGGTCGAGCCCCCGGTGTTGCGCGCGACGCGCTTCATGCGACGCAGGTCGGTCACCGCGTTCGTGCCGTTCTTGCGCGAACGGTAGATCACGTAGCCGGTCTCCGCCACCGAGCCCGATTGGGTGATGGTGACGGTGATCGAGCCACCGGTGACGACCGTCACGGCGCTCGAGATGAGCGTCGCGGACTGGCCGTACTGGTTCACGCCGGTCACGCCGTAGTAGTACTGGCCGGCGTGCGTGGTCTGCCAGTTGCTGCCGCTGACGCCGGTGTTCGCGGCGACCGCGACCGCGGCCGGCTGCGTGCCGACGACGATCTGCGTCGGGTACAGCGTCTCGAACGGGGCCATCTGCGGCTCGTCGTCGATGAACACGTCCGGCTGCGGCTTGATGACGCCCCACGACGTGCGGATGCCGATGACCGGCGAACCCTTCTCGACGCCGCTCTTCTCACCGAGCTGGTTGAGCGACACGCGCGCGGCCGGGTCCATGTTGTTGTCGAAGTCGGCTTGCACGCCGTTCGAGCAGAACAGGTCGGACGGCTGGCCGTAGTTGCCGCGGCCCACGATCACCTGCACGGCAGCGTTGATCTGCGCGAGCTGGTAGAGCGACGTGCCGCCGGCGTCGATGATGTGCGCCGGGTCGTTCAGGCTGGCGATCTGCACGTCCATGCCGTCGAACTCGGTCGGCACGATCGTCGAATCGCCCTCGAAGCACAGGTACTCCGCGGTCGTCAGCAGCTCGAGCGCGCCGGCGCGGGCTTCGATCGCCTCCGCCTGCACGATGTTGTTGCCCAGCGTGGCGACGAACGACACCTCGCGGCGCGTCATCAGGAACTTCACCAGGGCGGTGCGGCGTTGGTAGGCGCCGATCGCCGAGTTGATGTTGCCCGTTTCCGAGTTCGTCGCGCTGCCCGGGAAGCCGCCGACGCCCGATTGCTCGGTCCATTCATCGACCGTCGCACCGGCGTTGGCCTTCTGCAGGGCGTTGAACAGGCGGAAGTGCCGGTTCTCCTGGATGGTCGCCTTCATGGTGTGATCGAGCGACTGGATACGGAAGGCCGTACCGCCGACGAACTGCGCGCTGTCGGTGCCGTAGCCGACGGTCAGCGCCTTGCGCAGCTCGGTGATGATGTCGCCACCACCGTTGAGCTGCGCTTGCGCGAGCTGTTGCATGATGTCCATTTGGAACTCTCCTCTTGGTCGTTGAACTTGTGCCGATGCGTTTGGCGCCGCGCGGGCGTCAGTCGCGCAGCGCCTTCATCATTTCTTCGGGCGGGCGCATGCCGAGGTTGCAGCAGTGCTCGACGTACGCGACCTCCTTCGAGCCCAGCTTGCCTTCCTCGTTGAGCTTCATGGCCTTCGCCATCAGGCTCTCGAGTTCGGCGCCCGTCGGCTTCTGGCCCGCGCCACCCGTCGGCGCCGCGTTCGTCGCGGCCGTGCCGGTCGCCGCGGGCATCGAGACCACCGACCGACGGCCGGCGCCCGACTTGCCCAGCGCGACGATCGCCTCGCCCTGCGCCTTCAGCATCCCCACGATCCCGGTGAGGGCCTTCGTCAGCGAGGCGTTCTGGGTCTCGAACTCCTGCTGCAGCGACTTGACCATCTCCGCGCCGTCGACCGCGACGACCTTGGTGCCGTCTTCGAGCGTGAACTCGAAGGACTTCACCAGGGGCGTCTCGGGCTGCGTCGCGCCCGTCGCACCTTCACCGCCGGCGGCGGCCTGACCGCCAGCACCTTCCGCCGCAGCGGCCGAGGCGAACGCGGTCGCCTGATCGGCTCCCATCTTCGCCACGTCGTCAGCCAGCTTGTCGAAGCTCATGCCGATTCCTTTTTCGTCAACGACCGCAGGTCTTTCAGGAATGCGTCCACCAGTCCCGCGGCCTTCGCCCGGTTGACGCCCATCTTGTTGATCGCGTAGTCGCACAGACCGCTGACGGTCACGTGCGGCACGTCGCCGGCATGGATGGCCTTCGCGAGCGCGTCGCGGAAACCCCGGTACAGCGTGTTCTTGACGACCCCGTCCAGCGACTGCTCGGCGAGTGCTCGGCCGCCGGTAAACGTGGCGCTGTCGGTGCCGTAGCCCATCGTGAGCGGGCCGGCGCCGCCGCCATCGCCGGCCACGACCATCGCGCCGCCCATGGACTTCGCGAAGACGCCGATCGGCATGGTGTCGGCCGTGCCGACGGTCTTGTTCACGGGGCAGCGGTCGAGCGCGATGTTGTTCCACCGCACCTTGGTGATCACCGCGACATTCGCGCGCGACGCCGGATCGAAGCGCATCGCCTTCGCGAGCACCGCGCCGCCGACCGACGGATACCAGCGCATCGGCGGGTCTTGCGAGGTCATGGAATTCCAGACCATGTCGGCGTTCACGACCTGCGGCGAGATTTCCTTGCCCGGGACACGGCGGAACAACTCCGCCTTCACGAACGTGCGCGAGCCGTCGACGCGGACGTCCAGCGGCCGGCCGATCTCGTACATGGGGTTCGGCGCACCGCCGCGCGGGCCCATCAGCGTGTAGTGGCTGATGTCGACGTTGCCGTGCCGCATGTAGTAGTCGGCGCTCTCTTGCAGCGCCTTCTGCAACGTGATCTCGCCCTGATGGTCGACGCCCTCGTTCGACGCCTCCATGTAGATGATCCGACGATCGCCCTCCTGGCTCGGGCGCGCCTTCAACAGCGCGTCGAACCGGATGTAATCGGGCAGTGCGCCCAGAGCTTCGGCATCGGTGGACATGTCGATCATGATGTCGTCACGACCGCTACCAACGGAAGGGCTCGAGGGGCACGGTGCGCCCCGCGAGCGCGTGCGTGCAGTCGTGAAGAAACTCGATCTGCCCGTCGCGGACGTACGAATGGCAGACGTGCTTGACGTCGTACGGAACCTCCGCGGCCGTCGGTTCTCGCCCGTGCTCCGCGGAGAACTTCGCGCGCGCCAGGCGCGCTGCGGGGCTCCGGGTCTCCCAGCGGCACAGGATCGAGGGCGAGAACGTCGGTCGATCGACATCGCCGTTCCATTCCCATTTGATGGACGCGTCGCGATCGACGCACACGACATGCGCGTCCCGGCAGCCGGGACACCGGAAGAGGTACGCGTGCGGGCTGCCGTCCGCCTGCTTGTTCGAAGAGGCGAGCAGCACGCGCGGAGGCCCGTCGAGGATCTCGTCGTCGTTCATGGATTCGGCTCCAGCGCGGCGCGCGCGTTCACGAGATCGCCCTTCGTCTCGAAGATGCGGACGACCTTGGCCGCGGCGTCACGGTCGCCGGCGCGCGCGGCGGCCGCCAGGGCATTGGCGTGGACGTCCAGCGAATGGATCTCGACGTCGATCGCGCGGAGCAGCGCGGCGCGTTCCTGCGCCATCTTGTCGGTCAGGCCCGCGCCGTTGGCGGCCAGCGCCCGCGCATGCGCGAGGGCGGCGGTCGCGGCCGACGGCGAAGTCACGCCCGACCCCCGGTGACGCGCTCGAGTTCGGCGACCCGGGCCTCCGCGCGCTGGCGCAGCGCCCGCTCCTGCAGTAGATCGGCCTCCACCGTCCGCAGGCGGCCGGCGATGTCCGCGGCCTCGCGGGCGATGCGCGCGTTCTCCTCGCGCAGCCGATCAACCTCGAGGCGATACCGGTCGATCTCCGCGCGGTAGCGGTCGACGTCCGCCCGGATACTCGCGAACGCGGCTTCCGACTGCTCGAGCGCCAGGCGCTCGATGGTCGCCTTCTGTTCCGCCGCCCGCTTCCGATCGTTGACCGCCCGCGACTTCGCTGCCTGCTTCATCCCCACCAGGAGCGTCGCGAGCGACACGAACCCCGAGACCAAGGCGGCCCCGAGGCCCGAGTTCCACGCTTCGCCGATGGTTTGGTGATCCATTGAGAGTTCTTTCCTGCCGGCCATACGGCCTCCCGTATTCCATTGGGTCGTCACGACCCGTTACCTACACCATGGACGCTTGTTCAGCTCCGACCTGCTGCTGCCGCAGATAGAAGGCCAGCCCGCGATCGTCAAGCCCCTCGAGCGGGCTCGTCACCAGCTCGCGCAGCCCGTACTTCGTGGCGAGGCGCGCCCGGGCCCGTGCTTCGCGCGGGTGATCGGCGACGAAATCCGTCAGCTCGACGTCGTTTTTCTGCCCGATGCGGTTGATCCGCCCCTGCCGCTGCGCGTGCACCATGGCGGTGTCCGGGGTGTCGTACTGCGCGAGCCACTCGCCGGATTGCAGGTTCGCGCCGGTGGCCGCCGCGTCGCTAGCCACCACAATGTCCGCCGTCCGCTCGCCGAACTCGGGGTTGAACGCCCGGATCTTCTGCGCTTTCGCGTCCGCGCTGTCGGCGCCCGTGATGGTGACGACCCGGTGGCCGGCCGCGGTCAGGCGCTTCGCCAGGTCTTCGACCGCGGCCAGCGAGCGCGTGAACACGACGCCCGGCTTTCCCTTGCGGGCGTTCGCGTGGGCGACCATCTCATCCCCCTTCGCGCCCGAGGGATCGTCGATAGCGCGCCGCACTGCCGCCTCGCGCAGCAAGGGCAGGTTGTCGTGCACGTTGCGCACCGCGGACTCGACGTCCGCCTCCGGCAGCCCGTCGAACAACTCGGGGGCCAGCGCGCGCGCCGCGCTCTCGTCCGTCGTTCCCCGCAGGCGCGCCAGCCGGATGGCAGCGGCCGCGCCGTCGATCGCCTCGATGCGCGCATGCTGCTCGGGCTTCAGCGGCACCTTGCGCGTCGCGCGCGTCACCTTCACGTCGGGCGTGAGCGCGGCGGCGTAGACGTGGCGCGCCAGCTCCCGCTGCAGGGCTTCCTTCGACGCCGGCGTGTCGCCCCCGTACGCGCGCATGAACGCGGCCTTGTCGTTGTAGCGGGCCGGGTCCATCTTCGACAGCAGGCTGAAGGCTTCGCTCGCGTCGTTCTTGACCGGGTCGCCGGATGCGTGCACGTAGTACGGCGCGGCGTCGGTGATCGCGCCCACCACCTGCGACAGGCGGCTGTCTTCCTTGCCCTCGCGATCGAGGAAGCCGTGGGCCTCGTCCGCGAAGACGAAGTCGGGGTTGATCCCCTCGGCTTTCAGGACGCCCGAGACGAACGCCTGGCGCGCCGGCCGGCTCATGGCGTCGATCTTGGCGGCCACCTCGTTCGTCGAGCCATGGCCCTGGCCGGCGGCGATGCGCAGCACGTCGTCGCGCAGCGACTGGTGCGTGACGACCGCGAAGTGCGTGCCGGGATCCTTGTACGCGGCCAGCCGCTGCTCGTAGCTCGAGCCGGGATCCGCATGCCACTTGAACTGGCCGGGCTTCAGGAAGCGGAGCGCCTCGCCCGCGAACTGGCCCTGGACGATGCTCGGGACGGCGAAGATCCCCTTCTTGACTGCGCCGGTCTCGTGCAGGTGCGCGAACGCGCCCAGGCCGATCCCGGTCTTGCCGCTGCCGACGCCGAGCCCCAGGACGCTGCGGCGGTTCGCGACGACGTGCTTGATCGCGCGCTGGCGCACGGCGCCGTCCGGCCCGCTCATGGACGCGTGGAACAGCTTGACGGGCTTGCCGGGCTGGAAGTTCGTCCCGACCTGGCCGATCAGCGACGCCAGCTTCGCCTCGGCGGCGTGGCCCAGCGTATGGCGCTCGCCCGGGCCCGGGGCCTTGTCCTTCGGCGCCTCCTCGGCGCTCCAGAAGCCGGCCTGCGACTGCTCGAACGCGGCCTGCTGCTGCGCGGCGCTCTCGAGCTTGTCGGAGACGCTGCCCGCGGCGTACTTGCCGCCCGCGCGCTCGCGCAGCCCGTCGATCAGCGCCTTCTGCTTGGCTTCGGCCGCGGCGCGCGCGGCGGGGTCGACGGCGCTCAGGTGCGCGAGGTTGTGCTGGATGACGGACTTGCCGACCGCCAGCGCGCCGGGCCGCGCCGTGTTGTAGGCGTCGGCGAAGCGGCGCGCGACGTCGCTGCGCACCAGATCCTGGACGGCGGCATAGGCCCGGGTCGGGCTCCCCATGGCCTTGACGTACTCCGGCCACGTCGTGCCCGCGGCGCGCGCGTTGGCCGCCAGCTCGTCGCGGGCACTGGCCCATGCGGCGTGATCCGGGTTCGCGGAGGCCTCGCCGAACAGATCCTCGACGGTCTTGGCGGGCTCGTTCTTGAGGTGCTCGGCGTGCTTGACGCGCAGTTCCGCCGCGTGCGCCGTCTCGCGCGCGACGTTGCGCCCGAACCAGGTGCGCAAAGCCCCCTGGTCGTTGGCCGTGAGGTCGCCGGCCGGCTTGTAGGCGGCGACGCCCTCGGGCACCGCGGCGAGCGCGCGGTGCGCCGCCTCCTGGCCGACGTCGTCCGCCTCGAAGGTCTGCGCGTGCAACGGCTTGCGCGTGCCGCCGAGGCTCGCCACGTACTGGTCGGCCATCTCCTCGAACGCCGGCGCGAGCTGCTCGGCCCGCTGCAGCGCCTTGCCACCTATCTTGTTGGGGGCGACGGCGTCGAGCGCGGCGCGGTATTCCTTCGTCCGGCTGGCCCCCGCCTTCGCATAGAACGCGGCGGACTGGACGGGAAGCTTGCTCGTACAGTTCGGCAGCCTTCATCAGATCACCGCGCTGAAAAGAAGTGCGAGCGTAGAAATAGTAGGCTTCGTATAACTTTGAATCGAGACGAATGGCCGCCTCGAATTCCTGCTGAGCTTTGTCGAAGTTTTTCTTGAGCGCGAAAGCCAAACCACCGGCGGCATGCGCTTCGG
>JASLEM010000251.1 GCA_030151165.1 Burkholderiaceae bacterium | reverse complement strand
CAGCACGATGACGACGAGGATCAGGCCGTTGAAGATGCCGCGGTAGTCCTGCAGGCCGCGCAGCACCTCGGGCAGCAGCGTGATGATCCACGCGCCGATCACCGGGCCGAACAGGCTGTTGATGCCGCCGAGGATGGTCATGGTGAGGATCTCGACGCCGCGGTCGAAGCCGAATTCCTGCGGGCCGATGAAGAACGTGAGGTGCGCGTTGAGCGTGCCGGCCAGGCCCGCGATGGCGGCGCCGAGCACGAAGGCGAGCATCTTGTGGCCGTTGACGTCGATGCCCATCAGACCGGCGGCGGTCTCGTCCTCCTTGATGGCCTCGAACGCGCGGCCGATCTTCGAGCGGCGCAGCCGGGCGAGGCAGAACAGCACCACGACGACGGCGACGAGCACGTGCCACCACTGCGTCAGCTGCGGGATGCCGTTGAGGCCCAGCGCGCCGCCGGTGAAATTGTCGGTGTTGAGGATCACGATGCGCACGACCTCGCCGAACGCCAGCGTCGCCATCGCGAGGTAGACGCCCGACAGCCGCAGCGTCGGCTTGCCGATCAGGAACGCGACGACCGCGGGCGCCGCCATGCCGGCCGCGATCGCGAGGGCGAACGGCGCGTTGTAGTTCATCGTCAGGATCGACGCCGTGTACGCGCCGATGCCCATGAACGCCGCGTTCGCCATCGCGAGCATGCCGCAGGACAGCGTGAGGTAGATGGACAGCGCGAGCAGCGAATTGACGCCGAGCGACAGCACGAGGTTGCTGTAGATCGACCAGAAGTTGTCGAGGGTTTCGATCATCTTGTTGTTGTCGCCGGCTTAGACCTTGCGTTCCTGCACGCTGCCGAACAGGCCCTTCGGCCGCACCAGCAACACGAGGAACAGCATGCCGAACGCGACCGCGTCGCGCATGTTCGAGCCGATGTAGGCCACGGACAGCACCTCGGCGAAGCCGAGGAACAGGCCGGCGAGCATCGCGCCGCGGATGTCGCCCATGCCGCCGAGGATGATGACCGCGATGCCCTTGTGCAGCATCGGCTGGCCCATCAGCGGAAAGAGGGCGTTCGAGTAGAGGCCGATCAGCACGCCCGCGATGCCGCCGAGCGCGGCGGCCGCGAACGAGGTGACCATGAACAGGCCCTCGACGTTGATGCCCAGCAGCCGCGCCGCCTTGGGCGACTCCGCGATCGCGCGCAGGGCGCGGCCCAGCTGGGTCTTCTTCAGCGTGACGAGCAGCACCGTCATCAGCACGAACGAGATCAGGATGATGCCGAGCTCGAGCACCGTCACGCTGACGCCGCCGATCACGATCGACTGGTCCGGCAGCACGTCGCTCGGGAAGCGCTGGTTCTCGGCGCCGAACAGGCCCTGCGACAGGCTGTTCAGCGTCAGCCCCAGGCCGATCGTGGCGATCATCGGGATCAGGTGCGGCGCGCCGCGCGTGCGCAGCGGCTTGAGCACGAGGCGGTCGATCAGCACGCCCAGCACGCCGCAGAAGCACAGCGCGAACAGCATCGCGGCCCACAGCGGGGCGTGCAGCTTGTCGATCGCGAACAGCGCCGCGTAGGCGCCCACCATGAACACGGCGCCCTGCGACAGGTTGATCACGCCGAGCACGCCGAAGACCAGCGTGAAGCCGAGGGCGAACAGCGCGTAGACGCAGCCGAGCGACAGGGCATTGAAAAGCTGCTGTTCGAGCACGAAGGAACCTGACTGAGATCGAAAGAAACGACCAAACGGGCGACGCCCATGATCTTACCGGCGCTGCCGCTGGCTCATCGCCCGGAAACTTCAAGGGAGCGCGGGAGCTGGCTCTGCCAGTCCCGTCGCGGAGCTCCCCCTCGGGGGCAGCGACCAGCGGGAGCGTGGGGGCTCTACTTCTCGATTTCGTAGTTCTTGCCGCGGGTGGTCGAAACGATCGGCACCTGGTTCGCGTCGTAGCCGGCCGGCTTGCCCGACTTGTCCATCGCGCGGCGGAACGCGAATGCGCCGGTCGCGCCCGTCCACTTGATCGCGGGCAGCGCGGCCTGCAGCGCCTCGCGATCCTTCGTGACGTCGCCGGTCAGCTTGATCTTCTTCATCGCCTCGGTGGCGATGTGCATCGCGTCGTAGGCCTGCGCGGCGAACTGGTCGGGCGCGGAGCTGAACTGCTTCGTGTACGCGATGATGAAGCTGTTGTTGGCAGGCGTGCGGTTCTCGATCGACCACGGGCTGCCGACCCACAGGCCGTCGGACGCGCCCTTGGCAAGGTCGAACACCTTCACGGAGTTCATGCCGTTGCCGCCGATGATCGGCACGTTCAGGCCCAGCTGGCGCGCCTGCACCATGATCGGCGCGCCCTCGGCGAGCAGCGCGGACAGCACGAGCGCGTCCGGGTTCGTCGCCTTGATCTTGGTGAGCTGCGCCTTGAAGTCGACGTCGCCCTTGGCGAAGGTCTCGGTCGTCGTGACCGGGATCTTCAGGTCCTCGAGCGCCTTCTTGAAGTTGTCGTAGCCGCTCTTCGTGAAGACGTCGTCGTTGCCGTACAACACCGCGACCTTCTTGACGTTGGCAACCTTGGCCGCCGTCTTGATCGTGACCGGCAGCACGTCGGCCTCGGTCACCGAGTTGCGGAACACGTGGTCGCCAATCGACGTGATGCCGTCCGCGGTGTTCGACGTGCCGAAGACGACGATCTTCGCGCCCTGGGCGATCGGGTCGGCGGCCTGCGCGGAATTCGACAGCGTCGGGCCGAACAGCATCAGCACCTTGTCCTGGAAGATCAGCTTCTTGAAGGCGTTGATCGCCTCGTCCTTCTTGCCCTGTTCGTCCTCGACGACGAGCGCGATCTTGCTGCCGTTCACGCCGCCGGCGGCGTTGATCTCGTCGATCGCGAGCTGGAAGCCGTTGCGGATGCTCACGCCGTACTGGGCCGCGCCGCCGGACAGGGCTTCGGCGACGCCGATCTTGATGTCCGCAGCCTGCGCCGCGGGGGCCATCAGCACGGCGCTGGCGGCGAGGGCGAGCGCTGAAACGCGGGCGAAGCGTTGAATCGAATTCACTGGTCTTGTCTCCATGGCAGTTCGATGAACAGCCCTAAATGTAAGCGGTCGGGCGAAACAGATCGAGACGGTCGCGCTCAGCTTTGACAAGATGAATGCGAATGATTCGCACTTGAGTTTGCAAGTTAGAAGCCGACCACCCCATTCCTCATCCCAAGACAGCATGAACCGACTCACTCCGATCGCCACCGCGTTGCTCGCGCTCACCGCCGCTCCCGCCGCCTTCTCGCAGTCCGCCACGAACCCGGCGCAGGCCGCGCCCGTCGCCAACGCCGCGGTCGCCGTGGCGGCTGCCGCAGCCGGCGGCGCCGAGTCGGCCGGTGCCGCGGGCGCGGGCGCGATCGCGGCGGCCGACAGCGTGCAGAAGGTCGAGATCGACGGCGAGAGGTCGCAGGACTTCACCAGGAACGCGGTCTCGCTCAGCAAGCTGCCCGCCGACTTGCACGACGTGCCGCAGTCGATCACCGTGCTGAGCAAGTCGCTGCTGCAGAGCCAGGGCGCCGCGTCGCTCGCCGACGCGCTGCGCAACGTCCCCGGCATCACGCTGGGCGGCGCGGAAGGCGGCCAGATCGGCAACAACATCAACCTGAACGGCTTCACCGCGCGCACCGACATCTACCTCGACGGCTTCCGCGACCGCGGCCAGTACTACCGCGACACCTTCGCGCTCGACTCGGTCGAAGTGCTGATGGGCCCGTCGTCGATGCTGTTCGGCCGCGGATCCACCGGCGGCGTGATCAACCAGGTCAGCAAGGTCGCGCAACTGCACCCGGTGACCGAGATCGACGCGTCGGTCACGACCAACGGCATGGTACGCACGACGGTCGACGTCGACCGCGCGACCGACGCCACGACCGCCGTCCGCATCTCCGGCATGGCGCAGAACGGCGCGCCGACGACGCGCGACGAGATGAAGAATCGCGACTTCGGCCTCGCGCCGTCGGTGAAGTTCGGCATCGGCACGCCCACCGAGATCACGCTGTCGGCGCTGCTGCAGAAGAACCACGACATGCCCGACTACGGCGTCTCGCCGCTGAACGGCAGCCCGGTAAACGTGCCGCGCAACACCTTCTACGGCTACAAGAACGACCGCACCGACCAGGATGTCGCGACGTTCACGGCGATGGTCAGGCACAGCTTCGACGCCGACACCGTGCTGCGCAACCAGATCCAGACCAACCACGTCCACGTCGACGCGCGCGAGACCGCGTCGCAAGGCATCGGCACGCTCGACCCGGTTACCGGCGCGTTCATCGCCCCGGCCGTGGCGGGCGTCATCCCGGCGTCCGTGCCGTTCGACTCGCTGGCCGTGCGCCTGCAGAGCCACGACCGCGTGATCACCGACCACGCCGTCTTCGACCAGCTCGATTTCTCGAAGCGCCTGGACACCGGCTTCCTGCACCACGACCTGCTCGCCGGCGCGGAACTCGGGCAGGACACCTACTCGAACCAGTCGTACACGCGCACCGGCAAGTGCGGCAACGCCGCGCTGCCCGCCGGCTACGTCGCGTGCGAGTCGCTGAGCGCGCCGGTCTACGTCGACACGCCCGCCGACATCCCGGAAGTCGCGACCAACCTGTCGACGAGCAAGGCCAACTCGTACGGGCTGTACGTCGGCGACACGCTCGCGCTCGGCTCGCAGTTCAAGCTGGTCGGCGGCGTGCGCCGCGACTGGTTCGACGCGCAGGTCTTCAACACGATCACCGCGCCGAAGGCCGTCGCGCAGAACGTCGCGTACACGAGCTATCGCGCCGGCGGCATCTGGCAGCCGACGCTGGCGCAGTCGTACTACGTCAGCTTCAGCACCTCGTTCAACCCGTCGCTCGAGCAGCTGACCAACACCACCGGCACCACCGCGCCGCTGCCGCCCGAGACCAACAAGGCCTGGGAAGGCGGCGGCAAGGTCGACCTGCTGGGCGGCAAGGCCTCGGTCAGCGGCGCCGTGTTCCAGATAACGCAGGACAACGCGCGCAGCAACGCGGACGCGTCCGGCCAGTACACCGCGACCGGCACCGTGCGCGTGCGCGGCGCGCGCCTGGGCGCCTCGGGCGAGCTCGCCAAGGGCCTGAAGGTATTCGCCGGCTACGCCTACCTCGACGCGACGATCCTCGACGCGATCGCCGCGGGCACGCAGGGCAAGGTGCCGCTCAACACGCCGCGCAACTCCGCGACGCTGTGGACGACGTATGAGTTCCTGCCGCACTTCGAGGCCGGCGGCGGCACGGTGTACCAGTCCCGCCGCTACCTGAACAACACCGACGTGACGCAGGCCGGCGGCTACGCGCGCTGGGACGGCACGCTCGCGTACCGCCAACGCACGTACGATGTGCGCGTGAACGTGTTCAACCTGTTCGACCGCCACTACACGGATGCGATCATCGCGTCCGACGGCGGGCGCGGCGTGCCGGGCACCGGCCGCAGCGCGATGCTCTCCGTCTCGTACCACCTCTAAGCCAAGGCCCCCGTCCGCGCGACGGGGCAGTCCCCGTCATCATGCTCGTCGCCATTCCCCAAGCGCTGGACGCACAACAATTGCAGGCGGTGCGCTCGCGCCTGGAGGCGGCCGGCGCGGCCTGGGTGGACGGCCGCGTGTCGGCCGGCTACCAGGGCGCGCCCGTCAAGCACAACGAGCAGATCGACGAGCGCTCGGCCGTCGCGGCCGAGTGCCAGTCCATCATCCTCGGCGCCCTCGAGCGGCATCCGCGCTTCATCAGCGCGGTGCTGCCCAACGAGGTGTACCCGCCGATGTTCAACCGCTACGGCGTGGGCATGACCTTCGGCGCGCATGTCGACGGCAGCGTGCGCATCCACCCGCACACGGGCCGCAAGCTGCGCACCGACGTCTCCGCGACGCTGTTCCTGAACGACCCGGGCGAGTACGACGGCGGCGAGCTCGTGGTGCACGACGCCTACGGCGCGCACCGCGTGAAGCTCGCCGCGGGCGACATGGTGATCTACCCGGCGACCAGCCTGCACGAGGTCACGCCGATCACGCGCGGCACGCGTCTCGCGTCGTTCTTCTGGGTGCAGAGCCTCGCGCGCGACGACGCGCAGCGCGGCCTGCTGTTCGACCTCGACAACGCCATCCAGCGCCTCAACCAGACCGGCGCCGACGACGTCGCGCGCCGTTCGCTGGTCGGCATCTATCACAACCTCATGCGCCAATGGAGCGAGACTTGAATCCGCCGTTCTCCCGTTCGAACATCACGATCTGGCTGCGCCGGACGCACGGCTGGATCGGCCTCTGGGGCGCGACACTGGGCCTGCTGTTCGGCACCAGCGGCATCTGGCTGAACCACCGCTCGGTGCTGCAGCTCCAGCAGGAGCAGGAACGCAGCAACTTCCAGCTGCCGTTGCCCGACCCGGGCCCGGTCGACGCGCAGACGATGGCCGCCTGGCTGCAGCTGATGCTGGCGTTGCCGCAGCAGGCCACCAACGTGCGCGTCGAGCCCGCGAAGCCGGTGGCGTGGATCGAGCGCGCGCCGCGCCGCGCCGACGGCGCCGCGGCGCAGGGCGCGCGGGGCGGCGATGCGGATCGCGGGCGCAACCGCGAGCGCGAACGCGAGCAGAGCCCGCCCGCGGCGTCCGCTCCTGCGTCGGCTTCAGCGTCGTCCGTGCCGGCGGCCGCCCCGGCGCGCGCGGCGTCCGGCGCCGCATCGGCCCCGAAGGCCGCGTCGCCCGCAGCGCTGATGCAGCCCGAGCACTGGATGATCAACTTCAACGCGCCGAAGTTCAGCGTCCAGGCCGAATACTGGGCCGGCAACCGCTCGGTCAGCATCCGCCGCACCGACAACGGCTTCATCGCGGTGCTGACCAGCCTGCACAAGGGCGTCGGCATGCCGGTCGCGTGGATCCTGCTGGTCGACACGCTCGCCGGCAGCCTGATCCTGCTGTCGCTGTCCGGCCTCGCGCTGTGGATGCTGACGCGCCGCAAGCGGGTCGTCGGCCTCGCGATCTTCGGCACGGCGCTGGCCGTCACGGCCGGCCTGGCGCTGGCGCACCTGTAGCTCGCCGCATACCGGGTGCCGTATTTTCCCGGCACGCCGGCCGCGACCGGCCCGCTTTTCGGTTAACGTCCGGGGCTGGCAATCGAACCAAGGGCTGGCGTGAGTATCCGGACGAGACTGCTGCTGCTTGTCTTCGCCGTGTGGCTGCCGGCCATGGCGGGCTTCGGGCTGCTGGCCCGCTCCACCTACCTGCACGAGACCGAAGTGGCGACCGACCACGTGCGCGACACGGCACGTTCGATCAGCTTCGTCATCGACAGCGAACTCGACAAGCGCGCCGCCATCGCGCGCACGCTCGCGTCGTCGATCGCGTTGCGGGATAACGACCTGAAGCGCTTCTACGATGAAGCCAAGGTCGCCACCGAGGGCACCGGCGACACGATGATCCTCGTCGACGCGACGAAGCAGGTCGCCAACACGAAGCAGCCGTTCGGGACGGCGTTGCCGGCGCGCGGCTGGATCACCGACCCGCCCCTGATCTCCGGCGAACCGATCGTCTCCAACCTGCTGCCGAGCCGCATCAGCGGCGCGCCGGTGCTGACGGTGATGGCGGCCGAGCCGGGGGTCTCGCCGCAGCGCTACAACGTCGGCATCGCGTTCTCGCCCGAGGTGATCCAGCGCACGCTCGACATGCAGAAGGCACCGGCCGGCGCCATCGTCTCGCTGCTCGACCGCGACTACGCGACCGTCGCGCGCAACCGCGATCCGCAGAAGTGGCTGGGCGCGCACGCGGGCGCCGACACCATCCGGCTGCTGTCCGACGGCAAGACGGACCTGATGTGGGACTCGTCGACGCGCGAGGGCGCGCCGGCGATCGCCTACGTGACGCGCTCGAGCCGCTACGGCTGGAGCGTCGTCATCGGGCTGCCGAAATCGGCGCTCGACAAACCGGCGATCCGCGTCACGATCCAGGCCTTCGCCGCCGCCGGCCTGCTGGCCGCGATCGGCCTCGTGCTCGCGCTGTACGCGGCGCGCACGATCGGCCAGCCGGTACTCGCGCTGAACGACGCCGCGGCCGAGCTCGGGCGCGACCGCGTGCCCGCGCCGCTGCACACCGGGCTGGTCGAGGCCGACCAGGTCGGCGCCGCGCTGCACGACGCGGGCGTGCGTTCCGCGCGCGCGACGGAGCTGCTCGAGTCGCGCGTCGCCGAGGCGATCCGCCAGACGCAGGAAGCGCAGACGCGCCTGCTGGACGGCCAGAAGCACGAGGCGATCGGGCGGCTCACGGGCGGGCTCGCGCACGACCTCAACAACTTCCTGCAGACGATGAGCACCGGCCTGCAGGTGCTCGATCGGCTCGTGAAGGACGACGGCGGCCGGCGCGTGATCGAGGCCAGCACCCGCGCCGTCAACAAGGCCGCGACGCTGGTGCGGCAGATGCTCGCGTTCGGCCGCTCGCAGCCGCTCAAGCCGCAGTCGATCGACCTGCACGACTTCGTGCTGCGCTGCGAGGACCTGATGGGCCGTGCCGTCGGCAGCCGCGTGCGCCTGACCGCCGACATCGAGCCCGGCCTGCCGCCGCTGATGGCCGACCCGACGCAGCTCGAGCTCGCGCTGCTGAACCTCGTCTTCAACGCGCGCGACGCGATGCCCGACGGCGGCACCGTCGTCATCCGCGGCCGCGCCGCCAGCGCGACCCAGGTCGCCGGCCTCGCGCCGGGCCGCTACCTGGCGGTCGACGTCGCCGATACCGGGGGCGGCATGGAAGCCGAGGTGCTGCAGCGCGTCTTCGAGCCGTACTTCACGACCAAGGCCGTCGGTGTCGGCAGCGGGCTCGGGCTGCCGCAGGTGCGCGCGTTCGCGGTGCAGTCGGGCGGCGCCGCCACGATCCGCAGCGAGCGCGGCGTCGGCACGACCGTGTCGATCCTGCTGCCCGTCTCGAACGAGCCGATCGCCGCCACGCAGTCCAGCGCGGGTCCGCCGGCGGCCTTCGCGCCGTTGCGCGTGCTGTTCGTCGAGGACGACCTGCTCGTGTCGTCGGTGGTCGTGCCCGCGCTGCGTGCCGCCGGCCACACGGTCAAGCACTGCCTCACCGGCGACGCCGCGATGCGGACGCTGCAGGACGGCGCGCTGTTCGACGTCGTGTTCACCGATGTCGTGATGCCCGGCTCGATCAGCGGCCTCGACCTCGCGGCCTGGTGCCAGGAGAACATGCCGTCGCTGGCCGTGGTGGTCGCGACGGGCTACACGACGCAGCACATCCAGTCGGGCGTCAAGGTCTTCGCCAAGCCGTACGCGATGGAAGACCTGCTGGCGGAGCTGCAGATGTCGGCGCGCGTGAAGAAGGCCTGAAAGCGACTCGTCCCGTCCCCCACCGCAGCGGAGGCCCGCCATGATCGATCACCTCGACCACCTCGTCATCACCACCGACCGCGAGGAGGAGTGCATCCGCTTCTACCGCGACGTCCTCGGCATGAAGCTGGAGACCTTCATCGGCGGCAACCCGCCGGTCGAGCGCCAGGCGTTCAAGTTCGGGCCCAACAAGATCAACCTGCACGTGAAGGGCCGCGAGTTCGAGCCCAAGGCGCACGTGCCGGCGCCCGGCGCGCTGGACTTCTGCATGATCGCGAGCATCCCGCTCGAGCAGGTGATCGAGAAGCTCGCCGCCGCGAAGGTGGCGATCGTCGAAGGCCCGGTATTGCGCACCGGCGCGACCTCGAGGATCCGCTCGGTCTACGTGCGCGACCCCGACCTGAACCTGATCGAGATCTCCGAGCACGTCACCGGTTGATCCCGTCGCCACCGCCCGGCGGATCGCTCGCCGGAGAGGGCGTGCGGCGCGACGCCAGCACCGAGGCCCGCGCCGCCGCGAGCGCCTCCGCCAGCACGGCCTGGTCGCCCACGTGGTTGGCGAGCAGCAGCACCAGCTTCGCGTTGAGCTCGTGGCTCTGCGGCGTCGCGAGGTCGCGGTGCGCGTCGATCAGCGCCTCATAGAAGTCGTCGGCGGCGCTGAAGTGGGGTTGGGTGACGAGCGGCATCGGCGTCCTCGCGGTCGTTGAGGGTCAGCGCGGTTCGTGTGGCGCCGCGAGCGCGAGGGCGCACGCCAGCGCGTCGCGCACCGCGGCCGCATCGGGCGTGCGCCAGCGTGCGCAGACGTGCTGGTCGGGGCGCAGCAGGTAGGCGGTGCCGGGCGTGGCGTCGTAGCGCTCGGCGAGCAGGCCGGTGGTGTCCATCACGGCGATGTCGTCCGCCGACGGCCGTCCGGGCGAGCGGATCGCGAGCACGTCGAGCGGTGCGAGGCCATCCGCGTCGACCTCGGTGCGCAGGCCGTTGATCGCACGGGCGGTGTCGGCATCCGGGTCGAACAGCAGCAGCGTGAAGCGCGTCGTCGACGTGGCGCGCAGCAGCCACGCCGGGTCGCCCTCGAGCGAGCCGATCGGGCCGTCGGCGGCGGGCGCGCCGGGTAAGAGCGTGCCGGCGAAGCGGTCGACGTCGGGCGTGTTCAGCGCCGAATCGGACAGGATCGCGGGCACCGAAAGCCGCCCGCTGTTGACCAGGGTGCGCGCGAACGGATGCGTCTTCGCGAGATCGAGCGTGGCGTCGCGGAAGAGGCGGCTGATCTCGCTCTTGGGCGTGATGAAGTCGGTCGCGCGCGTCGAGTGGCGGATGTTCTCGTCGGCGGCGGCCTCGCGTTCGCGGGCGTAGGTGTCGAGCAGCGCGTCGCCGGCGCGGCCCTGCAGCAACGCGGCGAGCTTCCACGCGAGGTTGTCGGCGTCCTGCACGCCGGAGTTCGCGCCGCGCGCGCCGAACGGCGAGACGCCATGCGCGGCGTCGCCCGCGAACAGCACGCGGCCGTGGCGGAACGCGGCCATGCGCTGGCACGCGAAGGTGTAGACGCTGGCCCATTCGAGCGTGAACTCGGCGTCGTCGCCGAGCAGCGCCTGCACGCGCGGGAGGATGTTCTCGGGGCGCTTCTCGACCTCGGGGTCGGCGTCCCAACCGAGCTGGAAATCGATGCGCCAGACATCGTCGGGCTGCCGATGCAGGAGCACGCTGCGGTTCGGATGGAAGGCCGGGTCGAACCAGAACCAGCGTTCGGCGGGGAAGGGCGCGCGCATGCGGACGTCGGCGATCAGGAAGCGGTCGCGGAAGACGCGGCCCTGGCTCTCCTCGCCGATCAGCCGGCGCACCGTCGAACGCGAACCGTCGCACGCGACCACATGGTCGGCCTCGAGCCGGTACGGGCCGTCGGGCGTGTCGACGGTCAAGGTCGCGTGGCCGGCATGCCGTTCGATACCCGTGACCGTATGCAGCCAGCGCAGGTCGATCGCCGGCAGGGCGGCCGCGCGATCGGCGAGATACGCCTCGACGTAGTACTGCTGCAGGTTGATGAACGCGGGCCGTCCGTGGCCGGGCTCGGGCTGCAGGTCGAACGCATACAGCTGCTCGTCGCGGAAGAAGACGCGCCCGGTGTTCCACGACACGCCCTTGGCCACCATGCGTTCGCCGACGCCGAGCCGGTCGAAGATCTCCAGCGTGCGCTTGGCGAAGCAGATGGCGCGCGAGCCGGTCGACAGGCGCTGGTCGTTGTCCAGCAGCACGACCGCGACGCCGTGCTGCGCGAGGTCGATCGCCAGCGCGAGGCCGACCGGGCCCGCGCCGACCACCACGACGGGCCGGCGCACCGGCGCGGCCGCGTCCTGGTCGGGCGAGCGCGCGTAGGCGTAGGTGCGCGCCCGGATCGCCGCGCCGTCGCCGCCGCCGGGCACGTCCATCGGCGCCTCAGCCTTCCAGCGTCGCCCACATCTGGCGGTCGCGCTCCGCCGTCCAGATGCGCGGGTCGGCGTACTGCGTCGCCTCGTCGTAGCAGCGCGTCACGTCGAACGGCATGCAGTGCGTGAAGATCACCCAGTGGCCGTACTTGGGCGAGAGCGCGGCGAAGGTCTCCTTGTAGACCGCGTTCAGGTCCTTGCCCGCCTTCACGCCGGCCTCGACGCTGGCCCAGACGTCCGCGATGAACGCGCGCGTGCCGGCCAGGCCTTCCGCGACCTGCGCGGGCGTGGTCAGCGCCGCGCCGCGGCCGGGGACGAGCTTCTCGGGTTTCATCGCGGCGAGGTTGTCGAGCGTCCGCGGCCAGTCCTTGAAGTAGGCGTCGCCGGCGTAGGGCGTGGCGCCGAACTCGACGAGGTCGCCGGAGAACAGGATCTTCTGCTCGGGCAGCCAGGCGATGGTGTCGCCCTTGGTGTGGCCGCGTCCGACCTGCAGCAGCTGCACCTCGAGCTTGCCGAGCCAGATCGACATCTGTCCGGTGAAGGTGATCGTCGGCCAGGTCATGCCGTCGGGCACGGATTCGACGGCCTGGAACAGGCGCGGGAAGCGGCCGATCTCGCTCGCCTTGTCGGCCTCGCCGCGCTCGACGATCAGGTCGTAGGTGTCGCGGCTCGCGATGATGTGCTCGGGCGCGTAGCCCGACGCGCCGAGCACGCGCACCGCGTGGTAGTGGCTCAGCACGACGTACTTGATCGGCTTGTCGGTGACCTCGCGGATGCGGCGGATGACGTCCTGTGCCATCACCGGCGTGGCCTGGGTGTCGATCACCATCACCGCGTCGTCGCCGATGATCACGCCGGTGTTCGGGTCGCCCTCGGCCGTGTAGGCGTACGCGTTGTCGGACAGCTTGGTGAAGCTGACCTTCTTTTCCTCGAGGTCGGCCTGGCTGGCGAAGGTCTTCGTGCTCATGTCGGGGGTCTCCGGGTCGAATGCCTGGCCCGAGTGTCGCGCGAAACCTCAGTGGGAGTGATCGTGGCCTTCCCGATGGTCGTGCGCGGCCGCGGGCTTCGCCTTGTTCCTCGCGTTCTTCGCGTTCTTTGCGCGCATCGCGGGCAGCGGCCGGCAATCGGAGCACTGGCCGTACAGCGTGATCTCGTGGCGCTCGACGGTGAAGCCCGGCGGCGCGAGCCCGGCGAGGTCGCCGGGGCATTCGTGGACGTCGAACACGCGCTGGCAGACGTCGCAGCGGAAGTGGTGGTGGTGGCCGCGGTGGGCGATCTCGTAGCGCGCCACCTCGCCCGGCAGCGTGACGACCTGGATCGCGCCTTCGTCGACCAGCGACTTCAGGTTGCGATAGACCGTCGCCAGCCCGAGCGCGGCCACGTGGCGGCGCGCCTCGTCCAGCACCTCGGTGGGCGACAGCGGGCGGCCGGCGGCGGCGATGGCCTGGCGGATGGCGGTGTTCTGGCGGGTCGAGCGTTCCATGGCGGCGGCGCCGGAGCGGAAGCCGGGCGTCGGGTGAAATTGTGGCACGTCCGGTGATATTGAGGATGCATTATCATTAGCAGATGCTTTCCGGAATCTCGCCCGTCGCCTTGACCGCGGCCGCCGTCGGCTCGACGCTCGCCGGCGGCGCGATGGCGCTGCGCTTCCGCGACCGCCTGCACTACCTGCTCGGGTTCACCGCGGGCGTGCTGCTGGGCGTGGTCGCGTTCGACCTGCTGCCCGAGATCTTCGAGCTCGCCCGCGCGCACGACTTCGAGCCGACCTCCGCGATGATCGCGCTCGTCGTCGGCTTCCTGCTGTTCCACAGCCTCGAGAAGTTCGTGCTCGTGCACCCGGCGCAGGAGGATCACTATTCGCACCACCACCATCCGCAGGTCGGCTTCGCGTCGGCGCTGGTGCTCGCCGCGCACAGCTTCATGGACGGCGTCGCGATCGGCATCGGCTTCCAGGTCTCGGCCGCGGTCGGCGTGACGGTGGCGCTCGCGGTGATCGCGCACGACTTCTCCGACGGCCTCAACACGGTGAGCCTGATGCTGCGCCATCGCAACTCGACGAAGCGCGCGTTCGCGATGCTGCTGGTCGACGCGCTCGCGCCGCTGGTGGGCGTGCTGTCGACGCTCGCGTTCGCGATCCCGCCGTTCCAGCTCATGACCTACCTCGGCTTCTTCGCCGGGTTCCTGCTGTACATCGGCGTCTCCGACATCCTGCCCGAGGCCCACTCGCGCGCCGGCCCCGGCGTGGCCGTGAAGCTGATCGGCCTCACGTGCTGCGGCGCGGCGTTCGTCTACGGCGTGGTGCGCTTCTCGCCCTGAACGTGCCCTGAACGCGCTCCGAGCCCGATCGTCGACCGGGTCGCTTCCTTCCTTCGACCCGTGAAGGCCTGCGACCCGCGTGCTCGAGCATCACGGCGCTGTCCTACAGACTTTCGTCCGCCCGGCGCTAACGTGGATCTCCATCCAGGCAGCCAGGCGGCGACATGACGATCCAACAACCTTCGCGCGGGCCGGGCTTCCTCGGTGGCCTGCTGATCCTCGTCGGCCTCGCGCTGCTCGTCGGCGGCGTCGTTCTGATCGCCGCGGGCGGATCGTGGTTCTACGGCGTCGCCGGCATCGGCTACCTGTTCTCGGGCGTCCTGTTGTGGCGCCGGTCGGGCGCGGGGCTCGGCGTCTTCGCGGCGCTGCTCGCCGTCACGCTCGCCTGGAGCGTGTGGGAAGCGGGGCTCGACTGGTGGCCGCTCGCCGCGCGCCTCGACCTGATGTTCGTGCTGGCGCTGCTCCTGCTGCTGCCCTGGGTCACGCGCGCGCTGAGCGAGCCGTCGAAGCCGCGGCTGGCGCTGGCGGTGGTCGTGGCGATCTCCGCCGTCGTCGCGATCGCGGCGGGCCTGCGCGACACCCACGACATCGAAGGCGCGCTCGGCGACGCCGCCGCGCCGCCCGCTGCCGCGGCCTCCGACGCGCCGGCCATCCCCGACGGCGAGTGGCACGCCTACGGCCGAACCGGATACGGCCAACGGTATTCGCCCCTGGCCGCGATTACGCCCGACAACGTGAGCACGCTGCAGGTCGCCTGGACGTTCCGCACCGGCGACATGCGCGGCCAGCCGGGCGATCCGGAGGAGACGACCGACGAGGTCACGCCGCTGAAGATCGGCAACCGCCTGTACGTCTGCACGCCGCACCAGTCGGTCATCGCGCTCGACGCCACCAGCGGCAGCCAGCTGTGGCGCTACGACCCGAAGAACCAGCGCAGCCTCGCGCTGCAGCACCAGACCTGCCGCGGCGTGTCGTACCAGCCGCCGTCCACCGATGCGGTCGCGGCCGCGGTGCCGCCCGCGGCCGCGGCGTCGCCGGCCGGCCTGGCCAACGATCCGGCGCTGCCCGTCGCCGCCGCCGGCGGCGCGAAGACGAACCCGAACTGCAACGCCAAGCTGTTCCTCGCCACCGCCGACGGCCGCCTGATCGCGCTCGACCCAGACACCGGCGCCGTCTGCACCCGCTTCGGCAACGGCCAGGGGCAGGTCGACCTCGGCGCGAACATGCCCAACCTCAACCCGGGCTCGTACTACTCGACCTCGCCGGTCGTCGTGACGAAGAAGCTCGTCATCGTCGGCGGCACGGTGCTGGACAACTACTCGACGAAAGAGGAGTCCGGCGTGATCCGGGCATTCGACATCGAGACCGGCGCGCTCGTGTGGAACTGGGACTCGGGCAATCCCGAAGTCACCACGCCGATCGCCGCGGGCGAACACTACACGGCCAACTCGCCGAACAGCTGGTCGATCGCCAGCGTCGACGAGACGCTCGGCCTGGTCTACCTGCCGATCGGCAACCAGCCGCCCGACCAGTGGGGCGGCCATCGCAGCGCGGCGGTCGAGAAGTTCTCGTCGTCGGTCACGGCGCTCGACCTCGCGACAGGCCAGGTGCGCTGGGTCTTCCAGACGGTGCACCACGACCTGTGGGACTACGACGTGCCGTCGCAGCCGACGCTCGTCGACCTGAGCGTGAACGGCGCGACCGTGCCGGCGCTGGTGCAGCCGACCAAGCAGGGCGAGCTGTTCGTGCTCGACCGGCGCACCGGCGTGCCGATCCTGCCGGTGACCGAGGTGCCGGCGCCCGGCGGCGCGGCGGAGGGCGACCGGTCCTCGCCGACGCAGCCGAAGTCCGCGCTGTCGTACGAGCCGCCGCCGCTGACCGGCAAGGACATGTGGGGCGCGACCATGTTCGACCAGCTGCTGTGCCGCATCGAGTTCCAGAAGCTGAACTACGGCGGGCGCTTCACGCCGCCGTCGACGCGCGGCTCGCTGATCTACCCGGGCAACTTCGGCACGTTCAACTGGGGCGGCGTCGCGGTCGATCCGAACCGGCAGGTCGCGTTCACGACGCCGACCTACCTCGCCTTCGTCTCCACGCTCGTCCCGCGCCACGACGCGACGACCGACATGGTGCAGGGCGGCACGCCGCCGAAGGGTGCGCTGCCGGCGCTGAACGAGAACTTCGGTGCGCCGTTCGCGGTGAAGCTGGGGCCGTTCACGTCGCCGTTGGGCATCCCGTGCCAGGCGCCGCCGTGGGGCTACGTCGCCGGCGCCGACCTGCGCACCGGCCACATCGCGTGGAAGCACCGCAACGGCACGGTGCGCGACCTGTCGCCGATCCCGCTGCCGTTCAGGATGGGCGTGCCCGACCTCGGCGGCCCGGTGGTCACGGCCGGCGGCGTCGCGTTCCTCTCCGGCAGCATGGACGACTACGTCCGCGGCTACGACGTCCGCGACGGCCACGTGCTGTGGGAAAACCGGCTGCCGGCCGGCGGCCAGGCCACGCCGATGACCTATGTCGGCAGCGACGGCCGCCAGTACCTGCTGGTCGTCGCCGGCGGTCACGGCTCGACGCACACCAAGCCGGGCGACTACGTCATCGCCTACGCGCTGCCGCCGAAGTAGGGCGGTCAAGCCCGGCGATCAGGGCAGGCGGTCGCGCGGCGCGGGCGGCGCGTCCACCGCGGCCTCAATCGACGCGCTTGGGCCGGCTCGCGGATGGGCTCGGCAGGCTCACCCACTGCAGCAGCGTGCGCACGAGCTGCACCGCGTCGATCGGCTTGGCGACGTGCGCGTTCATGCCGGCGGCGAGGCACTCCTGCTTGTCGGACTCCATCGCCGCGGCGGTCATCGCGATGATGGGCAGGGCCTCGCCCTGCGGCAGCTTGCGGATCAGGCGCGTGGCCTGCATGCCGTCCATGTCGGGCATCTGCATGTCCATCAGCACGACGTCGAACGGCGCCTTCTTGACCCAGTCGACCGCCTCGATGCCGTTCTCGGCGAGCGTCACCACCAGCCCGCCGGCCTGGAGGAAGGCCGCGGCGACCTGCTGGTTGACCGGGTTGTCCTCGGCCAGCAGCACGCGCGCGCCGCGGATCGCCTGCATCGCCTCGGCGAGGTCGAACTTGCGCGCGTTGCCGGTGCGCGGGGCGGGCGCGACGTCCCCGTGCTGCAGGCGCACGACCGTGTCGAACAGGCGCGAGGGCGTCACCGGCTTCACGACGATGCCCACGCCCGGCACGTCGCGCAGGATCTCGCCGACGCGGTCGCGCGTGGCGAGGGTCGTCATCGCGATCACCGACAGCGGCGCGTTCGGCCCGTGCTCCTCGACGATGCGGCGCGCCTTCAGCAGCAGGTCGACGTCGCCGGTCTTCCAGTCCAGCAGCATCAGCTCGTGCGGCAGCCCGGGGTCGGCGCGGCGCAGCTTGTGCAGCGCGTCGTCGGGGAACGAGGCCGTGCCGACCTGGAAGCGCCAGCTCTGGAGCATCTGCTGCAGGATCAGGCGTTCGGTGGGCTGGCTGTCGACGACCAGCGTGCGCATGCCGCGGATGCGGTGGAGGTCGATGCGCTCGACCGCCGCACGCGCCACGCCGAAGCGCGAGGTGAAGCTGAAGACGCTGCCGCCGCCTTCCGCCGGCTCCACGCGGATCGCGCCGCCCATGAGCTCGACGAGCCGTTTGCAGATCGCCAGCCCGAGCCCGGTGCCGCCGTACTTGCGCGCGGTGGACTTGTCGGCCTGCTGGAACACGTTGAAGAGGCGGTCGGCCTGGTCGGGCGTGAGGCCGATGCCGGTGTCGCGCACCGAGAAGCGCAGCTCGACCTCCGATTCGCTGCGCGAGATCATCTTCGCGCCGATCACGACCTCGCCGACCGACGTGAACTTGATCGCGTTGCCGACCAGGTTGTTGAGCACCTGCGTGAGGCGCAGCGCGTCGCCGACGAGGCGCTGGGGCATGTCGCGGTCGATCTCGAACAGCAGGTCGAGCCCGGCCTCCTCGACCTTGGCCATGAACAGGTTGCCGACGTTCTCGATCGTCTCCTCGGGGCTGAACTCCTCGGCCTCCAGCGTGATCTTGCCGGCCTCGATCTTCGAGTAGTCGAGGATGTCGTTGAGCAGGCTCAGCAATGCCTTGGACGAGGTCTGCACCTTGGTCAGGTAGTCGCGCTGCGTGTCGTCGAGGCGGGTGTCGAGCACCAGGTTCGTCAGTCCGATCACGGCGTTCATCGGCGTGCGGATCTCGTGGCTCATGTTGGCGAGGAACATGCTCTTGGCGGCGTCGGCGGAGCGCGCCTCGTCGCGCGCGGCGCGCAGCGCGATGCCCTGGCGGCGGTCGTTCTCGTGCACGCGCGCGAGACGCGCGTACAGCAAGCTGTTCTCGAGCAGCAGCTCCCACAGCACGGCGCTGCCCGCCACGAGGCCGTAGACGCGGCCGGCGTAGTAGCCGAGGTCGTAGCGCTGCGCGTTGAGCATCGCCGACAGCGCGACGTCGAACGACCACGTCACCAGCGCGACGCTGAGCCACAGGTCGAGGATCGAGTGCGGCCGGTGGCGCCACAACGCGCCCACGCCGACCAGGCTCATCAGCCAGATCGCGCCGGCGCACAGCGTGAAGACGACCTGGAAGTGGCCGTCGACGATCAGCACCGGTAGGCTGGCCTCGCCGACCGTGGCCCACAGCGTCAGCGCGGCGGCGACCGCCACGACGACGGCGGGGAAGGCGAGGGCGACGTTGTCGCGCGCCGCGGCGCTGCGCAGGGCCTGCGCCGCATGCGCGCCCGCGGCGGACTCGCGCCGCTGCAGCCAGGCGTACGCCAGCACCAGCAGCGGAAAGCCGGCATGCCAGAACACGTACAGCGACGGCGCGGTCTGCGGTCCGAGGCCCAGCAGGCCGGTCGGCGCGAACACGCCGGGGAACGACAGCGCGTGCACGAACACCATCAGCGCCGTGAACAGGTAGGCGCAGCCCAGCATCATCAGCGCGCGCGACCGCAGGATGCGGTACTGGCCGAACAGCAGCACGGCCGTGATGATGTCGTTGATGAGGAGCGCCGATTCGTAGAACGGGATGAACGACGGCAGCGGCTTGAGCGGCGTGCGCACGAACGGCGCGCAGAACGCGAACAGCACGACGGAGACGCCGAGCACGGCGACCGCGCGCCGGCGCTCGTTCCGGCCGGCCGGCTGGTTCAGCAGGAACGTCGCGTTCCCGTTCTCGGCCGCGACGGCGGCGCCCGTCGGCGCGACGCCACCGCCGGCCGCCCGTTGTTCGGCTCCATGATCCATCGGGGCTCCCGCGGAGGTCTGGCGTCGGACAAGGATAGCGCGCCTCGATCCGGGTTTCAGCGCCGATCGAAAACCAGCGCTCCAGCCAGGGGCGCTGCGGCCGCAGGGGCGCCTGCACGCGGCATGCGGCGAATTGCCCGCCAAATCCGCCGCTCATCGCGGATTCCCGGCCCTCAAGTCCGACCTACGATTCGTCCAACGCATCAAGGAAGTGCCATGTCCCTCATCCAGTCGTCGACGTCCACCCTCAGCTCGCCCTACATGTCGGTGACCGAGAAGCGCCAGCCGCGCGAGCTCGACCCGAACGGCGCCCCGGGCGGCCCGGGCGTGATGGACAAGGTGGCCAGCGCCATCGAGGAAGGCGCGAGCGCCACGGTGACGTTCAGCTCGCAGGCGCTCGGCGCCCTCGAGGACGCCGCCAAGTGGACGGGCCAGGCGCTGGAGACCGGCGCCAAGGACATCGGCAGCGCGGTCTACGACGTCACCAGGGCCGCGGTCGGCGGCGTGGTGCAGGGCGCGGAAGACCTCGCCCAGGGCGCCTGGAACGTGGCCAAGGCCGGCGTGCACGGCGCGGAAGAGATCGCCCAGGACGCGTGGAACGGCGTCAAGGCCGGCGCCTCCGAAGCCGTGGACGTCGCCGAAGGCGCGCTGCACATGATCGAGAACGGCGCGAGCGAAGTCGCCAGCGCCGCGGGCACGGGCATCGAGGCCATCGAGCACGGCGTCGTCGCCGGCTGGCACGACATCGAGAACGGCGTCGGCCGCGCCGCGACCTACGCCAGCGAAGCCACCAGCAGCGTGATCGCCGGCGGCCGCAAGGCGCTGGACGTCGCGAGCAGCGCCGGCTCCGCCGCGGGCGACGCCGCGATGACGGTGATCGACGGCGCCGGCAACGTCGCCGGCTCGATCGCCAGCTACGCCACGCTGGGCGCGGCCGCGGGCCAGAAGCTGTTCACGGCGATCGTCTGATCGACCGTTGCATCGCCCACGCCCCGCCCGGATCCGTCCCGCTTTTTCAGAACGGTTGCCCATGTCGACTTCCAAGGCCCTGGCCCTGATCTGCGCGTCCGCCGCGCTCTCCGGCTGTTCCATCCTCGCGCCGACGCCCGTGTTCGAGCTCGCGAAGGCGAGCGGCGCGGCCGTCGCGAGCATGATCTCGACGGGCCCGAGCAACGCGAAGAACACCGTCTACCACGAGCATCGCTCGCTCGACACGGTGTGTGTCGAATACAACCCGCAGACGCCCGACCCCGACATCGCGCCCGCGCTGCAGGCCGAGCTGAAGAACCACGAGATCGAAAGCCGCATCTACGACGCCGGCGGCGCGCCGAGCTCGTGCCACTTCCGGCTGACCTACACCGCCGACATCGAGTGGGGTATGCCGCCGCTCGCGTCCGGCTACAAGTCCTATATCCGCGACGCGACGCTCACGCTGCGCGACGAGAACGGCCTCGTGCTCTCGAGCAGCGCCTACTCGCTCGACGGCGTCTTCCAGATGGGCAAGTGGTCGCCCAGCCGCAGCAAGCTCGCGCCGGTCGTGACCGCCCTGGTCACCGGCTTCGAGCATTGAGCGCGCGCCCCGCGCCGCCCCGCCGTCCCGCCCGCAGATTTCGAGGTTTCGCCGTGAGTCCTTCCCGTTCCGCCTTTCCTTCCACCTTTCCTTCCGCCTGCCGCCACGTCCTCCTCGCCGGCGCGGCCGCCCTCGTCGCCGTGCTGTCCGGGTGCGGGACGCCGTCGGGCCTCGTGCAGGGGCCGGTGTCGGTGCGCCCGGTGACGCCGCCGACCTACGTCGAGCACACGCCGACCGGCGGGATCTACCACGCGAACATGAACAACGTCTCGCTGTTCTCCGACCAGCGCAAGCCGCAGGCGATCGGCGACACGATCAAGATCGACGTGTCCGAGAACTTCACCGCCAGCAGCACCGTCAACAGCGTCAACAGCCGCGACAACAGCGTCACGTCCAAGGGCCCGGGCATGCATTCCGATAGCCTCGGCACGCTGCTGCGCGGCCTCGCCAACATGGACGCGACGGCCTCCGGCAGCGACGCGTTCACCGGCAAGGGCAACTCGCAGAACACCGGCCAGTTCAGCGGCCGCATCGCCGCGTACGTCGTCAACGTGCTGTCCAACGGCAACCTCGTGGTCGCGGGCGAGCGCAGCATGGCGTTCAACGGCGCCGTCACGACGCTGCGCTTCTCGGGCGTCGTCAACCCGCTCGACATCAAGTCCGGCGGCATCGTCGCCTCGGGCGACGTGGTCGACGCGAAGCTCGAGCAGACCGGCAGCGGCGGCCCGAACGACACCGCCAATCGCAGCTGGCTGCAGAAGCTGCTCACCGACGGCCTGAGCGTCTGGTAAGCCCGACGGCGCGCCCGTCGCGCCGCGGAGGAATCATGTCGACGGCGATGCCCTCCCACGCGGAGGCATCGCCGTTTTTGTAGCGGAATCGACATGAACGCGGCTACATCGCCGCAATGACACGCGGCAGGGCGCACGTTATGCTCGACCGCAACGCGCGTTCCCCCGGCCTGCCGCTCCCGAAATGATCACCTGCCTCATCGTCGACGACGATCCCGCCCTGCGCGAGCTCGTCGGCGACCACCTGACCCGCTACGGCCTCAGCGCCCGCCTCGCCGACAGCGCGGCGGCGATGCGCCAGGAGCTCGCGCGGGGCGGGATCGACATCATCCTGCTCGACCTGATGCTGCCCGACGGCGACGGCATCGAGCTGTGTCGCGACCTGCGCAAGACCTCGAAGATGCCGGTGATCATGCTCACCGCGCAGGGCGACCCGATCAGCCGCGTGCTGGGCCTCGAGATGGGCGCCGACGACTACGTGGCCAAGCCTTTCGAGCCGCGCGAGCTGCTCGCGCGCATCCATGCGCGGCTGCGGCGCAGCTCCGGCGCGCTCGCGACGACGCCGGCCGGGGCCGCGCCGGCCGCCGTCGCGATGGCGCCGGGCGAGC
>JASLEM010000218.1 GCA_030151165.1 Burkholderiaceae bacterium | reverse complement strand
GACGGCCGAAGGATCGGGGATGCGGATCAGAAGTTGTTGTTCTGTTCCGCGAAAAGGGACGTCACCGACTCGCCGTCGGAAATCCGGCGGATCGTCTCGGCGAACAGGAAGGCGACCGACAGCTGGCGGATCTTCTTGCACGCCTTGCCCGCGTCGGACAGCGGCAGCGTGTTGGTGATCACGACTTCGTCGAGCGCCGAATTCTTGATGCGTTCGACGGCCGGGCCGGAGAAGACGGGGTGCGTGCAGTAGGCGTAGACGCTCTTGGCGCCGCGATCCTTCAGCACCTCGGCCGCCTTCACGAGCGTGCCCGCGGTGTCGATCATGTCGTCCATGATCACGCAGTTGCGGCCGTCGATGTCGCCGATGACGTGCATCACTTCCGAGACGTTGGCCTTCGGGCGGCGCTTGTCGATGATCGCCAGGTCGCAGCCGAGCTGCTTGGCCAGCGCGCGGGCACGCACGACGCCGCCGACGTCCGGCGACACGACCACGAGGTCGCGGTAGTTCTTGGACTTCACGTCGGTCAGCAGCACCGGCGACGCGTAGATGTTGTCGACCGGGATGTCGAAGAAGCCCTGGATCTGGTCGGCGTGCAGGTCCATCGTGAGCAGGCGCTCGACGCCGACGGTCTGCAGCAGGTTGGCGACGACCTTCGCGCTGATCGGCACGCGCGTCGAGCGCGAGCGGCGATCCTGGCGGGCGTAACCGAAGTACGGGATCACGGCGGTGATGCGGCGCGCGCTGGCGCGCTTCAACGCATCGACCATGATCAGCAGTTCCATCACGTTCTCGTTCGTCGGCGCCCCGGTGGACTGGACGACGAACACATCGCGTGCACGGACGTTCTGGTGGATCTCGACGTCGCACTCGCCGTCGGAGAAACGGCCGACCTTCGCCTTGCCGAGTTCCGAGCCGAGTTGGGTGGCGATTTCCTGCGCGAGCACAGGGTTCGCGTTACCTGTGAACAGGACCGTGTTGAACAGCACGTCGGGAACTCCGTGAGGGGCAGTGCGCATCGAGACCGGAAGCGCCGGCTCACTGGGCAGCCGGTCTTGGAAGCCGCAGCCTTCAGGGCATGTCGCCGAGGCCGGGATCAGGAACGAAAGATTTGGCAGGGGAAGAAGGATTCGAACCTTCGCATGTCGGAATCAAAATCCGATGCCTTAACCAACTTGGCGACTCCCCTACACCGGATCCAGCCTGACGGCTGAACCCTTCAACTCTGTCTCAATCCGCCCAGTCCCGCAATGGGTGGTGGGCCAGACTGCGACACATCCGGCCGGTCCAGCCGTCGGGCAGTTCGCCCTCCGACCATGACACGCCTTCCGCGTCGACTGCTGCAAACACCGCGCTGCCCGATCCGGTCATCCGGCTATTGCCGAACCGACCTTCCAGCCACTGGGCGACCCGGGCGATGGACGGGCATAGCGCCTGGGCCACCGGCTGGAGGTCATTGTGACCGAAACCGTGCTGTGCATTCAACTCTGCAACAGAGCCCGCTAGTGTAGCAGGCTCTGAGTCGCGTGCCAAGCCCGGATGCGAAAAGATGCTGGCGGTCGCCACGGCTTCCTGCGGTTTCACCACGGCGTAGCGGCGCGGCGCCCAGTCGATCGGCGTGAGGATGTCCCCGATGCCCTCGACGAACGCGTTGTCGCCGCCGACGAAGAACGGCACGTCCGCGCCCAGCGGCGTGGCGAGTTCGAGCAGCTTCGCGCGCGGCCAGCGCAGGCCCCACAGCCGGTTCAGCGCGAGCAGCACCGTGGCCGCATCCGAACTGCCGCCGCCCATGCCGGCGCCCCAGGGCACGTTCTTCAGCACGGAGATGTCGGCACCGAACGTGCAGCCGCTCGCCTGCTGCAGCGCGCGCGCCGCGCGCAGGCTGAGGTCGTCGGCCGGCAGCGCGGGGCCGAGGTCGTGGCGGCGCAGCAGGCCGTCGTCGCGGCGTTCGACGTGCAGCGTGTCCGCCCAGTCGATCAGCACGAACACGGACTGCAGCAGGTGGTAGCCGTCCGGCCGCCGCCCGGTGATGTGCAGGAACAGGTTCAGCTTCGCCGGGGCGGGCAGGTCGTAGAGCGCTTTCGGGGGCATGGGTCGGGCCGTGGATCAGGGGGCGACGCGCGGCGCGGTGACGGCGGGAACCGCGAGCGATGCCGCGGCGGACGCGGCCTTCGCAGGCGCGGCCGCGGCGTCGTCCGCATCGAGCTTGACGCGCACGTGCAGCGTCGGCGCCGGGTCGGGGCGCTGCGCGTCGATCAGGCGGTTGTCGGCGAGCTGCGAGAGGTCGACGTGCCAGCCGAGCTGGTCGAACGCCGCGCCGCCGGGCGCGCGCGTGACGGGCGCGTCCGGCCACGGGCGGCCGGCGAGCCAGTCGAACATCGCGGCGAGCGGGAGCTGGTCGCCGATCGCCTGCTGCATCATCGATTCGAGCGTCGGGTAGCGCTGCGTGTGGCCGTTGGCCTCGAGCTCGATCTCGGACGGCTCGCCCGTCACCGGCCGCGGATCGCTCCAGCGCGCGCGCGCCACCGTCACGCCCAGCGGGCTCGTGAGGATCAGCTGGCCGCTGGCCGCGCTGCCGCTCAGCTCGAACTGCCCGCTCATCGACCGCGCGGGCTGGTCGGCGCCGGCGTCGGAGCGCACGGCGAGCCGGCCGGCGTAGACATGGCCCGGCAGCGGCGGCGGGTGCGTCGCGCAGGCCTGCAGCAACAGCGCCAGGGCGACCGCGCCGCAGCTCGGGAGGAGACGTCGCATCGGCGCGGCGCGGTTCAGGGCGCGACCTTCAGGCGCGCCATCGTCTGCTTCAGCACCTCGTTGCCCGAGTCGAGCCGGTGCGCGTCGCGCAGCACCTGCGCGGCTTCCTCGTGCTTGCCCTCGGCCCACAGCGCCTCGGCGAGGTGGGCGGCGATCTCGGTGTCCTTGCGCGAGGCGTAGGCCTGGCTCAGCAGCGTCGTCGCCTGGCCGTAGTGGCCGCGGCGGTACTCGACCCAGCCGAGGCTGTCGACGATGAAAGGGTCGGCGGGCGACAGGTCGTGCGCCTGCTTGACGAGCCCGAAGGCCTCGTCGAGCCGCAGGTTGCGGTCGGCCAGCGAGTAGCCGAGCGCGTTCAGCGCCTGCGAGTTGTCCGGCTGCAGCGCGAGGATGCGGCGCAGCAGCTTCTCCATGTCGTCGAGCTTGTTCAGCCGCTCGTCGACCATCGCCTCCTGGTAGATCAGGTCGACGTCGTCCGGCGTTTCCTTGTTGGCCTGCGTGAGCACGTTGCGCGCGTCGGTGAGCTTCTTCTCGTCGAGCAGCAGCTGCACCTCGGTCAGCAGCTTGTAGCGCTGCTCGGCGGGCGTCGCGGCCTGCGCGGAGCGGATCATCGCCAGCGCTTCCTTGAGCTTGCCGTGGCGTGCGAGCAGCGAGGCGCGCAGCGAGATCACCTGCAGGTCGGCGTCCTTGGCATCGACTTCGGACAGCCACTTCTCCGCGGCCGCGTCGTCGTGGCGCAGCTCGGCGGCGCGCGCGAGCTGCAGGCGGATGTGCGCGATGCGCGCCGGGCCGTTGGCGGCATCGGCGTTCGGGGGCGTGGCGGCCGGCGAGGCGTCGTCGGGCGCGTCCTGGTCGGTCGCGGTGGCCGGCCCGGCGTCGGTGTCGGCGGTGGCCTGCTCGTCGGTGACCAGCGCCAGCGCCTGGCGCAAGGCGGCGTCGGCCGCGTCGGCGTGGTGCAGCTCGAGCTCGATCTCGCCCAGGCCCAGCCACAGCTGCGTCTGCTTCGGGCGCGCCTGCGTCGCCAGGCGGAGCTGGTCGGCCGCATCGGACAGCCGCTGCTGCCCGGCCAGCACGCCGGCGAAGGCCTGGCGCACGAGCGGCTCGGCCTCGGGCTGCGCGAGGTAGGCGCGCACGATGGCCTCGGCGCGCGCGAGCAGGTCGGCGGTGGCGGCGGCGTCCTTCGCGGGCGGCGGCGCGGCCGCGGGGCCGGGCGAGGGCGGCGTGTCGCCGGCCGTGCGCACCGGGGCGGCGTCGCCGGCGGTGTTCATCACGTCCAGCGCCAGCAGCATCGGCGGCAGCGCCTTCGGGTCGCTGGCCTGGGCCTGCGCGGCGAGCGCCAGCGCGGTGTTGGGGTCGCCCTCGGCCAGGCTCATGCGGCCGAACGCGACGTGCGTGGCGGTGCGGGTGTCCGGCGCGTCGAGGTAGGGCTTCAGCAGCTCGCGGAACTGCTTCGCGGCGGCCGTCTTGTCCTGCGCGCGCTGGGCCGCGCGCGGCAGGCTCGAGATCAGCGCGTTGCGCTCGGTCGGCGCGCTCATCTCGAGCAGGTCGGTCAGCGGGTCGACGGTCTCCGGCACGCGGTCGAGCACCAGCAGCAGCTGCACCTCGGTGCGCAGCGCCTCGGTCGACTTCGGCATCTGCTGGTGCCACATCTTCGTGATCGACAGCGCCTTGTCGCTCGCGCCCGCCTCGACGGCGATCTGGAACGCGCGCCGGAACAGCGCGTCGTCGCGCGTCTGGCGCGCCGCCTCGAGCATCAGCTCGACGGCGTCGCCCTGCTGGTTCTCACGCAGCGCGAACTCGGAGAGCAACAACTGGTACAACAGCGGGCCGTCGAGCCGGGAGTTGTCGACCACCGGATCGGCGTCGGCCGCGACGGTCGGCACCGACGCCGGCCCCGCGGGCGGCCGCGCCGCCTTCGCGGTGGAGGTCGACGCCGACACCGCCGGCGACGGGTCGGCCGGCTGGGCCCAGGCCGCGAGCGGCAACGCGAGGCCGAGCCCCGCGCCGGCCACCGCGAGGCGCCACGCGCGGTGCGCCCGGGCGCGTTTCGTCGTCTGCTTCAAGCCTTGTGTTTGACTCATCGTCGCTCCATATCCGTTCCATTCTAGGCCCCGAGAAACCACCATGCCCGAGTTGCCAGAGGTCGAAGTCACACGCCGCAGCGTCGGCCCCGGGCTGCTCGGCGCACGCGTGCTGTCGGCCGAATTCGGCCTGCCGCTGCGCTGGCCGCTCGGCCGCGATCCGGCCGCGCTCGTCGGCGCCGTCTGCGGCGAGATGCAGCGGCGCGGCAAGTACCTGTGGCTGCCGCTGGACCGGAGTCTGGCGCCCGAAGTTGTCGGCGAGGTTTCCGCCCGGCCGGCGGGCCTGCCGTGGTCGCCGTCCGGCGGCGCGGGCGGCGCCGATCCGGCCGTTCCGGAAGCGGGTGGCCTGCTGATCCACCTGGGCATGTCGGGCGCGCTGTCCTTCGGCGAGGCCCCGGCCGAGCCCGGCCCCTACGACCATTTCCGCCTGCACACTGACCACGGCACGCTGTGGCTGACCGACCCGCGGCGCTTCGGCGCGGTGGTGTGGTCGGCGTCGTTGCAGGCCGATCCGGCGCGCAAGCTGCTCGCGGTGCTCGGGCCGGAGCCGTTCGACCCGGCGCTCGACGAGAAGGGCTTCCACGCCGCGCTCAAGGCTCGCCGCACGCCGGTGAAGGCGGCGCTGCTGTCGGGCGAGATGGTCGTGGGCGCGGGCAACATCTACGCGTGCGAGGCGCTGCACCTCGCGCGCATCGACCCGCGCACGCCCGCCAACAAGATCAGCGGCCCGCGCGCGGCGCTGCTGCTGTCCGCGGTGCGCCAGGTGCTGCGGCGGGCGATCGAGGCGGGCGGCTCGACGCTGAAGGATTTCAGCGCCAACGGCGCCGCCGGGCATTACCAGGAGCAGGCGCAGGTGTACGGCCGCGGCGGCGAACCGTGCAATACGTGCGGGACGGCGGTGCGCCGAATCGTCCAGGGCCAGCGTGCGACCTATTTCTGCGGAATCTGCCAGAAGAGATAAGGGTCGATATTCGACAAAGTGTCGTATCTGGATTGCCGAGCATGTATCCAAAGGTATCCGGGCTGGCTGTCGAGCTGGGATATCAATACCCTCGCGGCGGTGCCGGCTGCGACTTACTCCGCATTTCCGCGCCTTATTGGCCGATCGCCGCGAAGGCAATCGCGCTACGATCGTTCTCCGCGTGGTCAATATCGGGCCGCCGTGTGACGCCGAATCAGCGCCTCGCAAGCGCGACGAACAACGAGCTTGGGCATGACGACGAAAGATCAATCGCTGGTACCGGGACTGGACGCCTTGGCGAGCTGGCGTCAGTCGCTCGCGCGCGAATTGGCGAGCGTGACCCATTTCTTCACCAGCAACGATCTGCTGTCCGCGCCGTCCGCGGATATCGCCGAATCGCTGCGCCAGCGGATGCTGGCCGACAAACTCGTCGTCGCGTTCGTCGCCGAGTTCTCGCGCGGCAAGTCCGAGCTGATCAACGCCATTTTCTTCGCCGACACCGGCCGGCGCATCCTGCCCGCCACGCCGGGCCGCACGACGATGTGTCCGGTCGAGCTCGGCTGGGACGACCGTGAGCAGCCGATGCTCGACCTGCTGCCGATCGACACCCGCCGCGACGGCGCCTCGCTGACCGAGCTGCGCGCCACGCGCGAAGGCTGGAAGCGCGTCGAGCTGAACCCCGATGATCCGCAGGCGCTGGCCGACGCGCTGGCGGAAGTCACGCACACGCGCAAGGTCACGCCCGACGTCGCGCGCGAGCTGGGCCTGTGGTCGGAGACCGACCCGGAAGACAACCCGCCGCTCGACGGCGAAGGGCTGGTCGAGGTGCCCTCGTGGCGCCACGCCGTCATCAACTACCCGCATCCGCTGCTCGCGCGCGGCCTCGTGGTGCTCGACACCCCGGGCCTGAACGCGATCGGCACCGAACCCGAGCTGACGCTGGGCCTGCTGCCCGGCGCGCATGCCGCGCTGTTCCTGCTCGGCGCCGACGCCGGCGTGACCAAGTCCGACTTGTCGGTCTGGAACGAGCACCTCGGCGGCCAGAACATGCCGTGCTTCGTGGTGCTGAACAAGGTCGACACCCTCGCCGACCCGCTGCTGTCCGCCGCGCAGAACGAGGCGCTGATCCAGAAGCAGTGCGACGTCACCGCGCAGACGCTGCAGATGCCGCGCGACCGCGTGTTCCCCGTGTCCGCCCGCAACGCGCTGCACGCGCGCCTGAACGGCAGCGCCGAGGAGCTGACGAAGAGCCGACTGCCGGTGCTCGAGGCCGCGCTCACCAACGAGCTGCTGCCGGCGCGCCAGCAGGTGCTGACGCATGCGATGGTGTCTGGCGTCGAATCGCTGCGCGCGCAGGTCAACGCGCGGCTGCGCGACCAGCGCCGCCAGAATTCCGAACAACTGCTCGAGCTGCGCGGCCTGCGCGGCAAGAGCGGCGCGCGCGTGCGCCACCTGCTCGATCGCGTCGGCGACGACGCCGCCGAGTTCGAACGCTGCGTGACGCGCCTGACCGCGCTGCGCGCCGTGCAGACACGCCTGCTGCGCGACACGCAGAACCAGCTCTCGAGCGAACGCATCCGCGCCGAAGTCAAGCAGCTGCAGACGGCGCTGAACTCCGGCTGGCTGCACCTCGGCGCACGCCAGGCCTTCCTCGGCATGTGCGACAAGCTGCGCCACGCCCTCGCCGACGCCGAGGTCACGACGTCCGAAGCGCGCGAGATGCTGCAGGGAACGTTCCGCCAGCTGAACGCCGAGTTCGGCTTCTCGCTGTCGATCGCGTTGCCGCCCGAACTCGCGAACCATCGCGAGGAGCTGGCGGCGATCGAGCGCGGCTACAACCGCTACTTCGGACTCAGCGAGACGCTGCGCATGGCCTCGGCCGCGTTCAAGGAACGCTTCGTGCGCATGCTCGTGTCGAAGCTGCGCGTGGTGTTCGAGACCGCGTCGCGCGACATCGAGCTGTGGCACCAGTCGGCCAGCGCGCAGATGGAAGCGCAGCTGCGCGATCGCCGCCGCAGCTTCCGCAAGCGCCGCGAATCGCTGGAGCGCATCCAGCAGGCGGCGGGCGATCTCGAGGAACGCGTGACCGATGTCGAGAAGCAGTCGGCCCGCATCGAGGCGCTGATCACCGACGTCGCGCTGCGCTGCGAGACCCTGGCCGTCATCGCCCGCCGCGGCCCGGTCGGCATCGAGTCCGAGCACTTCGACCTGCCGATCGACAACTCGGCCAACGCGACAGCGACCGTCTGATCCGGCGCGAGGCTCCGGCCTCGCGTTCGTACGGCGTGCGCCTGTCGATGCCGACGCGCCGCGGTACGCTCGCCGGATGACGTCCGCACAACAAGCCTTCCCGGAAGACGCCGGCTTCGAGCCCGCGCTGCAGGGCCGGGGCAAGGCATCATCCGGCATGGATTCCTTCGACACCGCCAGCCGGCCGCCCTTCATCGCCCGCGACGCCTCGCCCGACTGGAACGCGCTGCCGTTCGCCGAACGCGTGATCGCGTGGCAGCGCGCGCACGGCCGCAGCGGCCTGCCGTGGCAGCAGACGCGCGACCCGTACCGCGTCTGGCTCTCCGAGATCATGCTGCAGCAGACGCAGGTCACCACCGTGCTCGGCTACTACGAGCGCTTCCTGCAGCGCTTCCCGACCGTCGCCGACCTCGCGGCCGCGCCGTCCGAGGAGGTGCTCGCGATGTGGGCCGGCCTCGGCTACTACGCCCGCGCCCGCAACCTGCATCGCTGCGCGCAGGCGGTCGTCGAACGGCACGGCGGCGCGTTCCCGTCGACGGCCGCGGCGCTCGCCGAGCTGCCCGGCATCGGCCGCTCCACCGCCGCCGCGATCGCCGCGTTCTGCTTCGGCGAGCGCGCGGCGATCCTCGACGGCAACGTCAAGCGCGTGCTGACGCGCGTGCTCGCGTTCGACCGCGACCTCGCGCAGGCCGCGTCCGAGAAGGCGTTGTGGCAGGTCGCGACCGACCTGCTGCCCGTCGCCGCGCCGGGCCCGGCGCTCGACGCCGCGATGTCGACCTACACGCAGGGCCTGATGGATCTCGGCGCGACCGTCTGCACGATCCGCAAGCCGGCGTGCGACGCCTGCCCGCTGAACGCGACCTGCGCCGGCCTGGCCTCGGGCACGCCCGAGCGCTTCCCCGTCAAGACGCGCAAGCTCAAGCGCGGCAAGCGCGCGAGCGTGCTGCTGTGGCTGCAGCAGAAGGATCGCGTGTGGCTCGTGCGCCGCGCCGACTCGGGCGTGTGGGCGCAGCTGTGGTCGTTGCCCGAGTTCGACACCGCCGTCACGCTCGAACGCGCCGTCGAGCCCTGGCCCGGCACGCTCGAATGGATGGCGCCGTTCAAGCACGTGTTGACGCATTTCGACTGGATGCTGCAGCCGCTGCGGCTGCGGTGGCCCGGCGTGCCGACCGAGGCGGAGCAGCGCGAGATCGAGCGGCTCGGTGCCGTGAATGGCGCCGTGAACGGCGCGGCCGCCGACAGCGTGCCGAACGACGACGAGCCCGGCGAAGCCGACGTCCACGGCGACGCCGAGGACACGGTCGTCACGCGCGCCGAGCTGAGCGTCGCGCCGCCGTCGACGCAAGGCCGCTGGGTCTCGCGAGACGAGCTGGACTCGGTGGGCATCCCGGCGCCGATCCGCAAGCTGCTGGACGCGCTGCTCTGAACGCCGGGCCCGGCCGCGGCCGGCGCCCGCATCGACCGCGTCAGTCGTGCACGGCGCGCGACATCGTCCGCACCCAGCCGATGCGTCCTTCGAAGCGCTCGCCGACCGCGCTCCAGCCGGCCTTGGCGTAGGCGCGGATCGCGGCGACGTTCTCTTCGTCGACCGTCAACGCGATCGACGTCGCGGACGTCCAGTGCTGCCGCACCCACCCGGCGATCGCGGCCAGCGAGGCCGAGCCGATGCCGCGGCCCTGGTGGGCGACGTCGACCCGCAGCGCGCTGATCACCGCCGTGCCGGGGCCGGCCCAGTCGGGCGCGGCGTCGCGGCGCTTGACGACGACGAAGCCGACGATCGCGCCGTCGACACGCAGCGCGAGCCCGACGACCTGCTTCGGGTCGCCGTCGTCGCAGGCGGCCACGGCGTTGGCGGTGCTGCCGGCGTACTCCACCTGGCGCGGCGCGATCGCCAGGCGGCGCACGCGCTCCTGGTCGGCGGGCGCCAGCAACTGCCACGCTTCGACGGACACGGCGGCGGGCGAGGAGAGGGTGGGCATCGAAGGGCGGGTGGCTGGGCGGCCGCGGCGAGCGCGGGCCGGGTCATTCGATGGCGTCGAGCTCGCGATGGCGCAGCAGGGTCGACACGGTGGCCGCGAAGCGTCGCGCCAGCGTCTCGCACATGAACACCGAGCGGTGCTGGCCGCCGGTGCAGCCGATCGCGACCGTCAGGTAGCTGCGCTGGTCGTCCTCGAAGTTGGGCAGCCAGCGGCGCAGGAAGCCCTCGATCTGGTCGAGCATCTCCCCGACTTCCGGCTGCGCGCGCAGGTAGGTCGCGACCGGCTCGTCGCGGCCGGTGAGCGGGCGCAGCTCGCGCAGGTAGTACGGGTTGGGCAGGATGCGGACGTCGAACACCATGTCGGCATCGAGCGGCACGCCGCGCTTGAACGCGAACGACTCGAACACGAGCGACAGCTGGCTCGCGTGCGCGCCGACGAGGTCGCGCATCCACTGGCGCAACTGCACCGGGCGCAGCTGGCTGGTGTCGAGGATGGTCGAGCGCACGCGGATGCCGGCGAGCAGCTCGCGCTCCAGCTCGATCGCGTCGATCAGCGCGCGGTGCGTGTCGGTGCTCAGCGGCCCCTTGGACAGCGGGTGCGGCCGGCGTGTCTCCGAGAATCGGCGCACGAGCGTGTCGGTGCTGGCGTCGAGGAACACCGGACGCACCTTGACGCCTTCGTCGCGCAGCTTCTCGAGCAGCGGCACGAGGCGCGGCAGCGAGCCGGCGGTGCGCACGTCGACAGCCACCGCGACGCGGCGCACCGAGCGCTCGTTCTCGAGCCGCAGGAAATCGGGCAGCAGCTCGGGCGGCAGGTTGTCGACGCAGAAGAAGCCGGCGTCTTCCAGCGCGTGCAGCGCGATCGACTTGCCGGAGCCGGAGATGCCGGTGACCAGCACGATCTCGCGCGTGCCGTCGCCGGCGGCGCCGATCTCGGGCGGCACTTCGTAGGGGATGGTGTCGCCGACACCGTCGTCGCAATCGGTGCTCATGGGCGGGACCCCGATCGGCCGCGGGTCGTCGTGCCGGACTTCGTGTCGGCGGGCGGGTCGAGGTCGGCGGCGTTGGCGACGACGGCCTGCGCGATCAGCTCCTGCGCATGCGCGAGGCTGGTGCCCGAGCTGCGCTCGCCGCCCAGCATGCGCGCGACCTCGGCCACGCGCAGCTCGCCGCCCAGCGGCGTGACCGAGCTCGTGGTGTGGCCGCCCGCGCTGCGCTTGGCGACGACGAAGTGGTGGTCGCCGCAGGCCGCGACCTGCGGCAGGTGGGTGACGGCCAGCACCTGCACGTGGCGGCCGAGGCGCTTCATCAGGCGGCCGACCGAATCGGCGACCGTGCCGCCGACGCCGGCGTCGATCTCGTCGAAGATCAGCGTGCCGACGGCCGACGACGCGCTCGACGCGGGCTCGTCGCCGCTCGAGGCGCGCGCCGCCGACGACTGCGCCGCCGTCACCGCGATCGCCAGCGCCAGCCGCGACAGCTCGCCGCCCGAGGCCACCTTGGCCAGCGGCCGCGGCGTGCTGCCGGCGTGGCCGGCGACGAGGAATTCCACCGTCTCGGCGCCGTACGACTGCGGCTCGGGCTGCGGCACCAGCGCGACGTCGAAGCGCCCGCCGGCCATGCCCAGCTGCTGCATCGCCTCGGTGATGCGCGCGGCCATGCGCGGCGCGGCGGCCGCGCGCTTCGTGGTGACGCGCCGGGCTTCCGCGCGCCAGGCGGCGAGCGCCGCGTCGAGGGTCTTCTGCAGGCCGTCCAGGTCGGTCGCGGCATCGAGCGCGGCGAGCGCGGCCTGCCATTCGTTCCACAGCGCCGGCAGGTCCTCCGGCGAGCGACGGAAGCGGCGCGCGAGGCTCATCCACGCGGACATGCGGTCGTCGAGCTCGGCCAGGCGGCGCGGGTCGAGGTCGGTGCGGTTCAGGTAGCCGGACAGGCTGTGGGCGGCGTCCTGCAGCTGCGCCTCGGCGCCATCGAGCGCCTCCAGCACGGGCGCCAGCGTCGTGTCGTACTCGGCGACGTCGCGCAGCGCGCCCGCCGCGCGCGAGACCCACTGCAAGGCATTGACCTCGCCTTCGGACACGTCCACCAGCGCCTGCTGCGCCGCGCCCAGCAACGCCTGCGCATGGGCGAGGCGGCCGTGCTCGGTGGTGAGCGACTCCCATTCGTCGTCGGACGGCGCGAGGCGCCCGATCTCGCCCAGCTGCCAGGCGAGGCGTTCGCGCTCGGTGTCGAGCTCGCCCTGGCGCGCGCGGGCGTCGGCGAGCGCGGCGGCGGCGCGCGACCAGGCGGCGTGCGCGGCGGCGACCGGCGCGGCGTCGATCGCGGCCTGCTCGTCGAGCAGCGCGCGCACCGCGGCCGGGCGCGTGAGGCTTTGCCACGCGTGCTGGCCGTGGATGTCGATCAGGTGGTCGGCGACCTCGCGCAGCTGCGTCAACGTCGCTGCGCTGCCGTTGACGAACGCGCGGCTCTTGCCCTGGGCGTCGACCACGCGGCGCAGCAGCAGGGTGTCGTCGACCGCGAAGCCGGCCTCGTCCAGCCAGCCGGCGAGCGAGGCGGGTGAGTCGAACTCGGCGGCGATCTCGCTGCGCGCGCAGCCCTCGCGCACCACGCCGCCCTCGGCGCGCGCGCCGAGCGCGAGCTGCAGCGCGTCGATCAGGATGGACTTGCCCGCGCCGGTCTCGCCGGTGAGCACGGAGAAGCCCGCGCCGAACTCGAGTTCGAGCGCGTCGACGATGACGAAGTCTTTCAGCGACAGTCGGCGCAGCATGTCTTCAGCGGCTCACTTCAACAGGGTCTTCGAAAAAGGGTCGAGGTCTCGGGCGGACGATGCGCAGGTCGCGGGACGGCATCCCGGCGACTTGGCGTCGTCCTGCGCGGCATCTTGTCCGCACCGCGGCTCATCCGGTGAGCCAGCGGCCGGGGCGCTGCGCATCATCTTCGTCGATTCGCGTGACACGGCGTCGACGGCATCAGCGCGCCGCCTCGCGGCGGGCTCGCAGGATCATCACGCCGTCCCCTCGTGCCAGTGCAGCTTGTTGCGCAGCGTCGCGTAGTAGCTCCAGCCGCGCGGATGCAGGAAGCGCGCCTTGTGCGCGGAGCGCTGCATGCGCACGGTGTCGCCCAGCAGCATGCTCGCGAGGCCATGCATGTCGAAGTTCGCGCTGGCCTCCTTGCCCTGCACGAGTTCGAGGGTGACTTCCTGGTCGTCCGGCAGCACGATGGGCCGGTTCGACAAGGTGTGCGACGCCACCGGCACCATCGCCCAGCCGCCGATGCCCGGATGCAGGATCGGCCCGCCGGCGGACAGCGCGTAGGCCGTGGAGCCGGTCGGCGACGCGACGATCACGCCGTCGGAGCGGATGTTGGCGACGTAGTCGGAGCCGACGTGCACGCGCAGCTCGATCATGCTCGGGTTGCTGCTGCGCACGACGACGTCGTTCAGCGCGAAGCCCTGGAAGATCTGCAGGCCGTCGCGCCAGACGCCGCCCTCGATCATCGGCCGGCTCTCGGCCTCGTAGTCGCCGCGGATCATCGGCACGAGCGCCTCGCGCCAGTCGGCGTGCGGGATGTCGGTGATGAAGCCGAGCCGGCCCTGGTTGATGCCGATCAGCGGGATGCCGTGGCGCGCCAGCTCGCGGCCGATGCCCAGCATCGTGCCGTCGCCGCCGACCACCACCGCCAGGTCGCAGACCTTCGCCAGCTCGTCGATGCTCATCGCGCCGAAGTCGTTCCAGGCGGTGTTCATCGCGGTGTCATGGTCGACCGACACTTCCACGCCGCTGCGCACCAGGAATTGCGCGATCTCTTCCAGGATCGGCCGCGTCCCTTGTGCCTGGTACTTGCCGAAGAGCGCCACGTGACGGAAGGGGGTCGACATGCGATGAATTACACCACAGCGACTCCACGGCGGCGCGGGCGAATCGGGCGCCAAATCGGACGTTCGGCGCGGGCGTGGCGGGCCTGCGCCAAACCGGTGCCGAACCCCCGCCGGCGGCGCGGCGGGCTTGCGCCGGGCGCCCGTGGCGGGCACCCTTCACGCTCGCACCGTCCGCGAATGCCGCCACCGGCGGCACGGCGGGCGGCAGCTCCTTACAATCGCCTCATGCTGGACGAGCGCGCCAAGACACTGCTGAAGACCCTGGTCGAGCGCTACATCGCCGACGGCCAACCCGTCGGCTCGCGCACGCTCTCGCGCGCGTCGGGGCTGGAGCTGTCGCCGGCCACCATCCGCAACGTGATGGCAGACCTCGAGGAACTGGGCCTGATCGTCAGCCCGCACACGTCCGCCGGCCGCGTGCCGACCGCGCGCGGCTACCGGCTGTTCGTGGACACCATGCTCACCGCGCGCACGCTCGACGCCGAATCGACGGTCGCGCAGATGCTCACCGAGATGGGCGGCAAGCGCGAGGCGCTGCAGCCGGACCAGCCGCAGCGCGTGATCGCGCAGGCGGCGTCGATGCTGTCGAACCTGTCGAGCTTCGTCGGCGTCATCACCGCGCCGCGCAAGGCCAGCGTGTTCCGCCACATCGAGTTCCTGCGCCTGGGCGAGCGCCGCGTGCTCGTGATCCTCGTCGCGCCGGACGGCGACGTGCAGAACCGCGTCATCATCACCGCGCGCGACCACACGCAGCCGGAACTGATCGAAGCGACCAACTTCCTCAACGCGCACTACGCCGGCCTCACGATCGACGAGGTGCGCGAGCGCCTGAAGACCGAGCTCGAGACGCTCAGCGCCGACATCGCCACGCTGATGCGCGCCGCCGTCCAGGCCGGCAGCGACGCGCTGGCGGAGAGCGAGGAGCAGGTCGTCGTCGCGGGCGAGCGCAACCTGCTGGGCGTGCAGGACCTGCACCACGACATGCGCGGCCTGCGCGACATGTTCGACGTCTTCGAGCAGAAGACCCAGCTGATGCGCCTGCTCGAGGGCTCGAGCCGCGCCGAGGGCGTGCGCATCTTCATCGGCGGCGAGAGCCGCGTCGTGCCCTTCGAGTCGCTGTCGGTGGTGTCGGCGCCGTACGAGGTCGACGGCCAGGTCGTCGGCACGCTGGGCGTCATCGGCCCGACGCGCATGCCCTACGACCGCATGATCCAGATCGTCGACATCACGTCGAAGCTGGTGGGCAACGCGCTGTCGCAGCGCTGACCCGCGCGTCGCTCAGGGGCGCGCGTCCGACGTGACCTGCGCGCCCAGTCCGTTCAGCCATTCGCTGTAGTTCGCCTCGGGCGGCATCAGGCCGGCGGCGCGCTCGGCGGAGAGGTCGACACCGTTCAGCGGCGGCGCGTCCTTGCGGCCGAAGCGCTCGACGAACGTCGCGCGCAACTGGCGCCCGTGGGCCAGCAGGTCGTCGCAGAGCGTCGCGCTGAAGAAGATCATCTCGTCGGTGCGGCTCGCCATGGCGGCGACGGCGTCCGGATACGCGCGGTTCGCCTGGCCCGTCGGCGACGGCACGCCGAAGTACAGCGACGGCAACTCCGCGGCGCCGGGCGCGAGGCGGCGCATGCGATCGACGAGTTCGTTGCGCTGCGTGTTGGCCGCGAGCAGCCACGCCGCGGTCTCGGCGAGTGTCGTCATCAACGCGAGCGCGCGGCCGGTGATCGCGATCTTGCCGAACATCAGGCTCTGCAGCGTGCCGGTCGAGAAGCTGAGCCCGGGCACGGCGCGCGTGTCGACGGCGATCTGCGGCGTCGCGTTGCCCTGGCGCTCGCCCGTGCGGCGCTGGCGGACGAACTCCGCGTACGCTGCGTGATCCGCCGCGAACTTCGCCTTCAGCGGCAGCACGTGCTGCTTCTTCAGCACCAGCGCCTTGTTGCAGATGCCCAGGCTCACCATGATCGCCGCGTTCGTGTTGCGGATCTCCTTGACCAGCTCCTCGCGCAGCTTGCGCCGTTCCACGATCCGCACCGCGGCCACGGCCCCCGCGAACGCGCCCGCGAGCGACCCGAGCAGCGCGAGCGTGAAGGGCGAACACAGCAGCGCGACCGCGATCTCGATCGCGCCGCAGCCCCAATCGGGCATCGCGCTCGAGCACATCGACGCGTGCGCCGCCGGCGAAAGAATCGTGTCGTCCAGGGTCATGGAGTCGGGCGGGCTGCAGCGGGTTGGCCAGGGTGGCGACAGTCTAGCGGCGCTCCTTCGCCCACCACGCCCGCCCCGCCTCGTCCCGAGACGCCGTCCTTCTACAATCTCACGCTTCGGGCCGTTAGCTCAGTTGGTTAGAGCAGAGGACTCATAATCCTTTGGTCGACAGTTCAAGTCTGTCACGGCCTACCAAAATTTCCTCGAGTCGCAGAACGGCCGGCTCCGGCAACGTCCTTCCGGCAATCGGATGTCATCGATTCCAGGATCGACTACGACCCGATGATCTCGCGGATCCGGGCCGCGAGGGCCGCGATGTCGAAGGGTTTCGTCATCACGTGCATGCCGGCGTCGAGCTGCCCGCTGAACGCGGCGGCGTTCTCGGCGTAGCCCGTGAGGAACAGCACCTTGAGCGACGGCCTGGCGACGCGGGCGGCGTCGGCGAGCTGGCGTCCGTTCATGCCGCCCGGCAGCCCGACGTCGCTGAGCAGGAGATCCAGCTTCGGATCGGATTGCAGGATGCGCATCGCGGACACGCCGTCGGCCGCGGCGAGAACCACGTAGCCGGCCTCTTCGAGCAGTTCGACCAGCAGCTCGCGGATGTCGGGTTCGTCCTCGACCACCAGCACGGTCTCGCCGGCGCGCGTGTCGGGCGCGGGCGGCGGCAGGGCGTTGCCTTCGGCGTCGACGGCGCCCGTGTGGCGCGGCAGGTACAGGCACATCGTCGTGCCCTGGCCCACCGTCGAATCGACGCGCACCTGGCCGCCCGACTGGCCGAGGAAGCCGTACACCATCGACAGGCCCAGGCCGGTGCCCTGGCCGAGCGGCTTGGTGGTGAAGAACGGATCGAACACGCGGGGGATGATCTCCGGCGCCATACCGGTGCCCGTATCGGTGACGCTCAGGGAGACGTACTCGCCGGCGAGCAGTTCATGCTGCAGCGCCGCCGCGGCATCGAGGGACTCGTTGGCGGTGCGGATGACGAGCGTGCCGCCGCCTTCGCTCATCGCGTCGCGCGCATTGATGCACAGGTTCAGCAGTGCGCTTTCGAGCTGCGACGGATCCACCTTGGTCTTCCAGAGATCCGCGCACGGCGTGAACTCGAGCCGGATCGCCGGGCCGATCGTGCCCTGGATCAGTTCTTCCATGCCCGAGATCAGCCGGTTCACGTCCGTCGGCTTGGCTTCCAGCGTCTGCTGGCGCGAGAACGCGAGGAGCCGCTGCGTGAGCGTCGCGGCCCGGCGCACAGAGTCCATGCCAGCGTCCACGCGGCGCAGCAGATCGTCGATCTTGCCTTGCGTGAGGCGCAGCCGCAGCACCTGCAGGTTGCCGCTCAGGCTCGCGAGCAGGTTGTTGAAGTCGTGCGCGAGGCCGCCGGTCAGCTGGCCCACGGCTTCCATCTTCTGGGCCTGACGCAACTGGCTTTCAAGCACGGACTTGACGCGTTCGGCCTCGCGTTCCGACGTCACGTCGCGACCGACCGCGTTGAACCTCGAGCCGCCGGACTCCGGCACGATCGACCAGTCCAGCGTCCGCCAGCTGCCATCGCGGTGGCGCATGCGGCAGGTGTGGCGCACGGCGGTCGCGCTCGCGCGGGCGTGCGCGAGGATCGCGGCGAACGCATCCACGTCGGGCGCGTGGACCAGGTCCAGCAACGACACGGTGCGCAGCGTCTCCTCGTCGTGCCCCAGCGTGCGGCGCCAGGACGGGCTGACGCGCGTCAGCGAGCCGTCGTACGTCGCCTGCGCGATCAGGTCGACGCTCGTGTCCCACAGGCGATCGCGCTCGAGCGTCCGTTGCTCGACCTGCCGCTCGAGGTCGTCGGCGAGCGATCGCAGGCGAAGCTCGGCGCGCCGGCGCTCGATGTTGAGCCGAGCCCGCTCGCCGACGTTGCGGATGAAGGTGATCTCCGACGGCGTCCACTCTCGCGGCTTCGTGTCGAGCACGAAGAACATGGCGACGTAGACGCCGCCTTCGAGGATGGGGACGTTGACCACCGAGCGCACGTTGATCGACGCATGCGCCTCGAGTCGATGCCGGGTCCGATGATCCAGCGTGACGTCGGCGATGACCACGTCGTCGCCGCGCCGGAGCACGTCGAGATAATCCCCGAAGTCGGGCAGCCGGTGCGTTCCCGCGACGCTCACCGCGTCCGGCGTCGTCCAGTCGCGCTCGATGTCCATCGTCTCGCCGTCCTGGCGCATGGTGCCGAAGCCGGCGCTGCCGACCTTCAATGCCGTGCCGACGACCTCCGCGCAAAGTCGCGCGATCGCGTCGGGGTCGACGATGTCGCGCAGCTGGCTGTCGAGTTGACCGACGACGCGGCGCAAGGCGGCGTCGTCGAGTTGCCGTTCGACATCGGCGACGCGGACGAACGACTGCAGGCGGGCCGGGCTGTCGGTGAGATCGCGCGCGCGGTGGAAGGCGCCGACGATGCGGCCTTCCTCGTCGCGGAGCGCGTTGTAGGCGATCTCCCATTGCGGCGCGCCCAGTTCGGGCTTGCCGAACTCCTCGACGACGGTGAACGGCTCGCCCGTCAGCGCGCGCGCCATCAGGCTGCGCATGACGGGGCGCTGCTTTTCGATGAACAGGTCCGGAAACACGTCGCCGACCTTCGTGTAGAAGCCGTTGACGCGGAAGAACTCGTCGTTGTGCGCCTGGTTGAAGGCGATCAGCCGAAACTCATGGTCGAACGCGCAGATGGGATCCCGTCCCAGCAGGCCGACCTGCTTCCACAAGTTTTCCAGATCCATGTCCGCACTCGCCTTTGACCGCGGTGGCGTCGATCTGAGCGAGGCGTCACGGTCGAACTTCGATGAGCGCAGATTCTGTCTCATCGAACGGGCGCGAGGCAGCTCGCCGTGCGGGCGATGCGTTGGCGCTCGTTCCCGGCTGGCCGCGCGCGCCCATGGCAAGAAGGCCGGATCGCCATCGCGGTCCGGCCCTCGTCGAGGTGCGCAAGGGGCAGCGCCCCTCGCTCGTTCAGGACTTGAAGAACGCCAGCAGATCCGGGTTGATCACGTCGGCGTTGGTCGCGCACATGCCGTGCGGGTAGCCCGGGTACACCTTCAGCGTGCCGTGCTTGAGCAGCTTGATGGCCTTCAGGCTGGAGATCGCGATGGGCACGACCTGATCGTCGTCGCCGTGCATCACCAGCACCGGCACGTCGATCCTCTTCAGGTCTTCGGTGAAGTCGGTTTCCGAGAACGCCTTGACGCCCTCGTAGTGCGCCTGCACCGAGCCCATCATGCCCTGCAGCCACCAGTGCTGGCGGATGCCTTCGGACACCTTGGCGCCCGGACGGTTGTAGCCGTAGAACGGGCTCGAGAAGTCCGTGTAGAACTGCGTGCGGTTGCTGGCGACGGCGGCGCGGATGCCGTCGAGGACGTCCATCGGCACGCCGTCCGGGTTCGTCGGGCCCTTGGCCATCAGCGGCACGACCGAGCTGACCAGCACCGCCTTCGCGACGCGCTTGCTGCCGTGGCGCGCGATGTAGTGGGCCACCTCGCCGCCGCCGGTCGAGTGGCCGACGTGGATGGCGCGGGTGAGGTTCAGGTGCTCGGTCACGGCGGCGAGGTCGTCGGCGTAGTGATCCATGTCGTGGCCGGTGGAGACCTGCTGCGAGCGGCCGTGGCCGCGGCGGTCATGGGCGACCACGCGGTAGCCGTGCTGGAGGAAGTACAGCATCTGGCCGTCCCAGTCGTCCGAGCTCAGCGGCCAGCCGTGCGAGAAGACGATGGGCTGGGCGGACTTGTCGCCCCAGTCCTTGTAGAAGATCTGGGTGTCGTCCTTGGACGTGACGTAGCTCATGGGGTTTCCTTGCAGTTCGGGTTGCGTTGGGGCGGATGCGCCCTGGGCCGCGGCGAAGGCCGCGCCAGGGAATGCCAGGGTCGCGGCGAGGCTCGCGCTGCCGAGGAGAAGCTCCCGGCGGTTCAGCTCCGGCGATAGTGACGACAGGTGAGACACCTTCTGGCTCCTTGACCTGGTGATGTTGAGACGGGATCTGACCGCTTGGCAAAGGGCAGGACGCCATTGTTTTTGCTTTCGCCGGCTCGCGACACTGCACCTCAACCACGTCGAACCTCGTCCCGAGGGCCTCCATTTCCACGGCCGATGGGCGCCTGCGCGCCTACCTCTTCGGACGCATTGACGCGCTGTCCGATTTCGCGCATCGGTGACCGCTGGGGTATTCATAAACGAATGGAGGCGACTCGATATCTTTGATTGTCATTCGATATTGAAAATACCAAACTCGCTTCACACCCACCCCACGGAGCACACACCATGAACTCGCTGCCCACCACCATGCAGGCCCTCGTCGTCGAAGAAGCCGGCGGCCCGTTCGTCACGACGACGTTGCCGATGCCCACGCCCGCCGCGGGCGAGGTGCTGGTGCGCATCGCCGCGAGCGGCGTCAATCCGCTCGACACCAAGGTGCGCGCCGGCAAGGCGGGCCATGCGAAGCAGGCGTTGCCCGCGGTGCTGGGCATGGACATGGCGGGCGTGGTCGTCGCGCTCGGCGAAGGCGTCACGGAGTTCGCCGTGGGCGACGAGGTCTTCGGCATGCCGGGCGGCATCGGCGGGCTGCAGGGCACGCTGGCGCAGTACATGGCGGCGGACGCGCGCCTGGTCGCGAGGAAGCCCGCCAACCTGACGATGCGCCAGGCCGCGGCGCTGCCGCTGGCGATCATCACGGCGTGGGAGGGCCTGGTCGACCGCACGGACGTCGGCCCGGCGCATTCGGTGCTGGTGCACGGCGGCGCCGGCGGCGTCGGCCACGTGGCGGTGCAGCTCGCGGTCGCGCGCGGCGCGCGCGTGCACGCGACCGGCTCGGCCGGCCAGTTCGACCTCATCCAGGGCTACGGCGCCGAGCCGATCGACTACCAGGCGACGACCGTCGAGCAATACGTCCAGCGGTATACCGCCGGCGAGGGTTTCGATATCGTCTTCGACACCGTCGGCGGCGCGACGCTCGACGCCTCGTTCACCGCGGCGCGCATGTACGGCGGCCACGTGCTGAGCATCCTGGGCTGGGGCACGCACAGCCTCGCGCCGCTGTCGTTCCGCGCGGCCACGTATTCGGGCGTGTTCACGCTGGCGCCGATGATCACCGGCAAGCACCGCGCGCACCACGGCGAGATCCTGCGCGAAGCGGCGCGCCTGGCGGAAGCCGGCCAGCTCGTGCCGCGCGTCGACGAACGCCGCTTTACGCTCGACTCCGCGGCCGACGCGCACGCCATCGTGGAGTCCGGTCGCGCCGCGGGCAAGGTCGTGATCGACGTCGCGACGCTCGATTGAAGCTCGGGCCGGCGCTTCTTCAACCCGCGCCGGACAGCGGGATGTCTTCGAAGAACGCGAGTTCATCGGGTCGCGCGGTCACGAACGCATCGACTCGAAAAATGCCGAAGTACATGACAACGCATCACGACCGTGTCGGATGTCGCGCATGTCCGGCGCCTCATGACCGCCTGTCCGGCGGCGCGAGACGATGCGGATCGCACGGCCGCGAATGCTGCGCCGCACACCTTCCAGATCGACCGTGGAAACCCTGAACTCTCCGAAGTCGCGGGCCACGCGGCGATGAGTGCGACGCCGGGGCGATGGATTTTCGACAGCGATTCGCCTTCGACCCAAAGGTTTTCTTATGCGAGGTATCAGCCGGCCCGCCTTGCGACCCGCCGACCCGCTGCCGAGAATCGCGCCCATCGCATCCAAGGCTCCTCCGATGACCGGCTCCGCCCCCTTCCCGCGCTGGGACGACACCCGCGCCGACGCGCTCGACGAGCCGCACCAGCTCCTCTACCGCTCGAACCTGCTCGGCTCCGACCTGCGCATCACGAACTACGGCGGCGGCAACACCTCGGCCAAGATCCGTCAGGTCGATCCGCTGACCGGCGAGCCGGTCGAGGTGCTGTGGGTCAAGGGATCGGGCGGCGACGTCGGCTCGATGAAGCTGGACGGCTTCTCGACGCTGTACATGGACAAGCTGCGCGCGCTCAAGCGCCTCTACCGCGGCCTCGCGCACGAGGACGAGATGGTGGGCTACCTGCCGCACTGCACGTTCAACCTCAACACGCGCGCGGCGTCGATCGACACGCCGCTGCACTCGTCGCTGCCGTACGCGCACGTCGACCACATGCACCCCGACGCGGTGATCGCGATCGCGGCGATGGCGAACTCGCGCGAGATCACGCAGCGCGTCTTCGAAGGCACGGTCGGCTGGCTGCCGTGGCTTCGGCCGGGCTACGAGCTCGGGCAGCAGCTCGCCGAATACGATCGCGCGCACCCGGGCCTGCGCGGCATCGTGCTCGCGGGCCACGGCCTGTTCAGCTGGGGCGACACGTCGAAGTCCTGCTACGAGAACACCGTCGCGCTGATCGAGCGCGCGCAGGCCTGGCTCGAGGCCGAGCGCGGTGCGCGCAAGGTGCCGGCGTTCGGGGGCGCGCGCGTCCAACCGCTGTCTGCGTCGGACAGTGACGCCACGCTCTCGCGCGTGCTGCCGGTGCTGCGCGGCCTGTCGGCCGAGGGCGCGCCGAAGCTGCTGCACGTCAACACGTCCGCGGAGGTGATGGCGTTCGTGAACTCGAACGAGCTCGAGCCGCTCGCCGCGCTCGGCACGTCGTGCCCCGACCATTTCCTGCGCACGAAGATCCGCCCGCTGGTCGTGCCCGAGTCGGTCTACGCGCTGGAGGGCCAGGCGCTGCGCGCGGCGCTCGACGCACTGCTCGTCGCCTACCGTGCCGACTACGCCGCCTACTACGAGCGCTGCAAGCGCCCGACCAGCCCGCCGCTGCGCGACCCGAACCCCGTGGTGATCCTGCTGCCGCGCATCGGCATGGTGACGATCGCCAAGGACAAGGCCACGGCGCGCATCGCTGGCGAGTTCTACGTCAACGCGATCAACGTGATGCGCGAGGCGAACGCGGTGGACCGCTACGTCGGCCTGCCGGAGCAGGAAGCGTTCGACATCGAGTACTGGCTGCTGGAGGAGGCGAAGCTGCAGCGCGCGCCGAAGCCGAAGCCGATGGTCGGCAAGGTGGCGCTGGTGACCGGCGGCGCGGGCGGCATCGGGCAGGCGATCGCGCGGCGGCTGCTGGCCGACGGCGGCTGCGTCGTGCTGGCCGACATCGACGACGAGGCGCTCGCGTCCGTCACGGCCGATCTCGCGAAGGCGCACGGGGCGGACCACGTGCGCGGCGTGCGCGCGGACGTCACCGACGAGGCCAGCGTGATCGCGGCGTTCGGCCGCGCGGCGATCGAGTTCGGCGGCATCGATATCCTCGTGAGCAACGCCGGGATCGCGTCGGCCGCGCCGCTGGAGGACACGACGCTCGCGCTGTGGAACCGCAACCAGGGCATCCTCGCGACCGGCTATTTCCTGGTCGGGCGCGAGGCGTTCCGCCAGATGAAGGCGCAGGGCACCGGCGGGGCCATCGTGGTGATCGCGAGCAAGAACGGCATGGTCGCGAGCAACCAGGCGACGGCGTACTGCGCCGCGAAGGCCGCCGAGATCCAGCTGAGCCGCAGCTTCGCGCTCGAAGGCGCGCCGCTGGGCATCCGGTCGAACGTCGTCAACCCGGATGCGGTGATCCGCGGCTCGAAGATCTGGACGGGCCAGTGGAGCTCGGAGCGCGCCGCGGCCAACAAGATCGCCGAGCAGGATCTCGAGGCGTTCTACCGCGACCGCTCGATGCTCAAGCGCAGCGTGCTGCCAGAAGACATCGCCGAGGCCACCTATTTCTTCGCGGCCGACCACCTGAGCGCCAAGAGCACGGGCAACATCCTCAACGTGGACGCCGGCAACCTCGCCGCGTTCACGCGCTGAATTCGCTGTCATCCGTTTGCAGAACCCGCGAGCGCGTGCCAACGCGCCGAAGGAGACCAGAGCATGCCTACGAAGCCGATCGCCGACGCGCTGATCGCCGACCACAACGCGCGCCTCGCACGCGACGTGCAGACCGACTACGACCACCTCGGCGAGCGCCTCGCGCGCCGCGGCGTCGCGATCGACGCCGTCGCCGGGCAGGTCGCGCGCTTCGGCGTCGCGATCCCCAGCTGGGGTGTCGGCACCGGCGGCACGCGCTTCGCGAGATTCCCGGGCCAGGGCGAACCGCGCCACGTGTTCGACAAGCTGCAGGACTGCGCCGTCATCCACCAGCTCGCGCGCGCGACGCCGACCGTCTCGCTGCACATCCCCTGGGACAAGTGCGGCGACTGGAGCGAGCTGCGCCAGGCGGCCGAGGGTTACGGCCTCGCGTTCGACGCGATGAACTCGAACACCTTCTCCGACCAGAAGGGCCAGCCGCACAGCTACAAGTTCGGCAGCCTCGCGCACACCGACGCGGCCACGCGCGCGCAGGCCGTGGCGCACAACCTCGAGTGCATCGAGATCGGCCGGGCGCTCGGCAGCCAGGCACTGACCGTGTGGGTCGGCGACGGCAGCAACTTCCCCGGCCAGCAGCATTTCCGTCGCGCGTTCGACCGCTACCTCGACAGCACGCGCCAGATCTACGCGGCGCTGCCCGATGACTGGCAGATGTTCCTCGAGCACAAGATCTGCGAGCCCGCGTTCTATTCGACCGTGATCCAGGACTGGGGCAGCAGCCTGCTCGCGGCCACCGCGCTGGGCCCGAAGGCGAAGTGCCTCGTCGACCTCGGTCACCACGCGCCGAACGTCAACATCGAGATGATCGTCGCGCGCCTCGTCGCCGCCAACAAGCTCGCCGGCTTCCACTTCAACGACAGCAAGTACGGCGACGACGACCTCGACGCTGGCAGCGTCGCGCCCTACCGCCTGTTCCTCGTCTTCAACGAACTGGTGTCTGCAGCGCACGAGCGCGTCGCAGGCTTCGATCCGGCCTACATGCTCGACCAGAGCCACAACGTCACCGACCCGATCGAGAGCCTGATGACGAGCGCCGAGCAGGTGCAGCGCACGTATGCGCAGGCGCTGCTCGTCGACCGCGCGGCGCTCGACGCGGCGCAGGAGAGCAACGACGCGCTCGCCGCGACGCATCTGCTGAAGACGGCCTTCCAGACCGACGTCACGCCGCTGCTGCAGCGCGTGCGGATGAACGCGGGCGCGGCGATCGATCCGGTCGGCGCGTATCGCGCGAGCGGCTACAGGCAACGCGTCGCGGCCGAGCGGCCGGCGGCGCAAGGCGGGGGTGGCGGCATCGTCTGACACCGGGTTTCTCGAACGACAACACACACAGGAGACAACGATGAAGAAGATTCTGAAGGCCGCGCTGGCCGTTGCGTTGACGGCCGCGCTCGCGGCCCCCGCGATGGCCGCCGACAAGATCGCGCTGGTCGTCAAGAGCCTGGGCAACGGCTTCTTCGACGCCACGCACCAGGGCGCGCTCGAAGCCGCGAAGGAATTGGGCAACGTCGAGATCATCTACACCGGCCCCGCCAAGGCGACGGCCGAAGGCCAGATCGAGATCATCAACACGCTGATCGCGCAGGGCGTGAAGGCGATCGTGATCTCGGCCAACGACCCGGACGCGCTCGTGCCCGTCACCAAGAAGGCGATGGCACGCGGCATCAAGGTGATCTCGTTCGACTCCGCGGTGCGCCAGGACGGCCGCCTGATGCACCTCGCACCGTCGTCCGACGCGCTGATCGGCGAGAAGCTCGTGAAGATGGCGCAGTCCGCCACCGGCGCGGGCGGCGGCGAGATCGCCGTGCTCTCCGCGACCGCGCAGGCCACGAACCAGAACACGTGGATCGCCAACATGAAGACCGTGCTCGGCCAGCCCGCGTACGCGAGCCTGAAGCTCGACACGGTCGTCTACGGCGACGACCAGACCGACAAGAGCTACCGCGAGGCCAAGGGCCTGTTCAAGAGCTTCCCGAACCTCAAGGTGATCGTCGCGCCGACGACCGTGGGCGTCGCGGCCGCGGCCAAGGCGGTGCAGGACGAGAACCTCGTCGGCAAGGTGTACGTCACGGGCCTGGGCCTGCCGTCCGAGATGGCCGGCCACGTGCACAGCGGCGCGGTGAAGTCGTTCGCGATCTGGAACCCGATCGACCTCGGCTACTCGTCGATCATGGCCGCGAGCCAGTTCATCAGCGGCAAGGTGACGGGCAAGCCGGGCGACAGGATCTCGCTGGGCCGCGTCGGCACCGTGACGCTCGACGCGAAGGGCGAGGCCGCGATGTCCGAGCCGTTCACCTACGATGCCAGCAACGTCGACCAGTTCGCGAAGATCTTCTGATCGTTTCCTGACCTCGCCCCTCCGATGACCGAACCGTTGCTGACGCTGCGCGGCGTCCACAAGCGCTATGGCCCGACGCACGCGCTGCGCGGCGTCGACCTGACCCTGCGGCGCGGCGTGGTGCTCGCGCTCGTCGGCGAGAACGGCGCCGGCAAGTCGACGCTCGTGAAGGTGCTGACCGGCGTCGTGCCGATGGACGAGGGCGAGCTGCGGCTGGACGGCGAGCTGCTCGACCTCGCCAGCGCGCAGGACGCCGGCGACCGCGGCATCGTCGCGGTGCACCAGGAGACGGTGATGTTCGAGGAGCTGAGCGTCTCCGAGAACCTGTTCATCGGCCGCCAACCGCGCCGCTGGGGCCTGATCGACTGGCCGCGCATGCGGCGCGACGCGAAGGCCGCGCTCGAGCTCGTCGGCGCGCCGTTCTCGCCCGACGCGCCGGTGCGCTCGCTGTCGCTCGCCGAACGCCACCTGCTCGAGATCGCGCGGGCGCTGTCGCGCGAGGCGCGCGTCGTGATCCTCGACGAGCCGACCGCCGCGCTGTCGCAAGGCGAGATCCGCGATTTCTACGGCCTCGTGCGGCGCCTGCGCGACCGCGGCATGGGCGTCATCTTCATCACGCACAAGTTCGACGAGATCTTCGCCGTGGCCGACCGCTACGTCGTGCTGCGCGACGGCGCGCACGTGGGCGAGGGCGCGGTCGCGGATGCGCGCGAGCCCGAGCTCGTCAAGCTGATGGCCGGCCGCGCCATCGAGCAGATCTATCCGGACATTCCGTCGGACACGGGCGACGTCGTCCTGCGCGTCGCCGGCATGAACCACCCGACCGAGTTCGCCGACGTCGGCTTCTCGTTGCGGCGCGGCGAGATCCTCGGCTTCTACGGCCTGATCGGCGCGGGCCGCAGCGAGGTGATGCTGGCGCTGATGGGCCTGAACGCGGGCAGCCGCGGCGAGGTCGAGATCGACGGCCGGCGCGTGACGATCCGCGAACCCGCCGACGCGATGGCGGCGGGCATCGCCTACGTGCCCGAGGAGCGCCAGCGCCAGGGCGGCATCCTCGCGTTCCCGGTGCAGCACAACATCAGCCTGGCCGGCCTCGCGCGCTTCGCGAACGGGCCGTGGCTCTCGCCGCGCCGCGAGGCCGCGCTGTGCGAGGACATGACGCAGCGCCTGCGCATCAAGGCCGAGAGCGGCGCGATGCCGCTGTCGGGGCTGTCCGGCGGCAACCAGCAGAAGGTCGTGATCGCGAAGTGGCTGTGCCTCGCGCCGCGCATCGTGATCCTCGACGAGCCGACCAAGGGCATCGACGTCGGCGCGAAGCAGGCCGTCTATCAATTGATCGCCGAGCTCGTCGCCGAAGGTCTCGCGGTGATCCTCGTGTCGTCCGAGCTGCCCGAGGTGATGAACCTCGCGCACCGCGCGATCGTGATGCGGCGCGGGCGCGTCGTCGCCGAGCTCGCGCGCGACGCGTTCGACGCCGAGCATTTCGTCGCCGCGGCGTCGGGCCTGGCCTGGCCGCATGCGGATCAGCGCGCGACGGCGACGGACCGCCTGCCGGAGGCCGCATGACGACGTGGCAGGCGTACCGCCGCGAACTCGCGCTCGCGGCCATCATCGTCGCGCTCGTTCTGATGGTCGGTGCGCGCGCGCCGGTGTTCCTCGGCCTCGACAACCTGCGCGACATCCTCGACGAGTCGTCCATCCTCGCGATCCTCGTCGTCGGCGAGATGGTCGTGCTGATCACGCGCGGCGTCGACCTGTCCGTCGCCGCCAACCTCGCGTTGACCGGCATGGTGTGCGCGCTCGCCGGCAAGGCGATGCCCGGGCTCGACACGCCGCTGCTCATCGCGCTCGCGCTCGCCTGCGGCGCATTGCTGGGCGCGATCAACGGGCTGCTCGTGACGCGCTTCGGCCTGCCGGCGATCGTCGTGACGCTCGGGACGATGTCGGCGTACCGCGGCGCGATCTTCGTCGCGAGCCACGGCGCGTGGGTCTCCGACCAGGACATCCACCCCGCGATCAAAGGCTTCCCGCGCGAGCACTTCCTCGGCTTGTCCGCGCTCGTATGGACGGCCGCGCTCGTGCTCGTCGCCGCCGCCGTGTTCCTGCGCTGGCGGCGCGAGGGGCGCGAGCTCTACGCGCTCGGCGGCAACCCGGTCGCGTCGTTCTACGTCGGCATCCCGCTGCGCAGGCGCTTCATGATGGCCTATACGTTGTCGGGTATGTTGGCGGGCCTCGCCGGGCTGCTGTGGGTCGGCCGCTATTCGATCGCCTTCACCGAGCTCGCGTCGGGCTACGAGCTGACCGTGATCGCCGCGTGCGTGATCGGCGGCGTCAGCATCAACGGCGGCGTCGGGGGCGTCGTCGGCGCCCTGCTGGGCGTGTTGTTCCTCGGCGTGGTCAACGGTGCGCTGCCGGTGGCGCGCGTCTCGCCGTTCTGGCAGCAGGCGATCGCCGGCGCGGTGATCCTGCTGTCGGTGATCTTCAACGCGCGCGCCGAGAAGCGCGCCGGCCGCCAGATCCTCGATCCGCATGCCGCGCCGCCGACCTCGCCCGCGCTCGCCACGGGGGCCGCGCGATGAAGGCGTTCGACACCTGGGAGAAGGTGCTGCTCGCGCTGCTGGTGCTGCTCGTCGTCGCATTCGGCGCGGCGATGCCCGGTTTCCTCAACGCCGGCGCGCTCGCCGACAGCAGCACCAACTACAGCGAGAAGGGCCTGCTCGCGCTCGCGATGGCGCTGCTGATCATCGCGGGCGAGATCGACCTCTCGATCGCCGCGACGATGGCGCTGTGCTCGCTGTCG
>JASLEM010000211.1 GCA_030151165.1 Burkholderiaceae bacterium | reverse complement strand
GGCTTCTGCGGCGCGCTCGGCGGCGAGCTCGCCGGCGTGATCCCGCTGCAGGCGCCCGCAGGCGTCGGCACCTACGAGGCCGGGGTCGCGCTGGGCGCCCGGGTGCGCCACGACACCTCCGCCGCGCCGCTGTCCGGCACGGACGGCACCGCGGTTTCCGCCGACGCCCGCCGCGCGCCCGCAAACACCGACAATCAACGCCTCGTCTTCGGCGCGGCCCTGGCCGTGCACGCGCTGATGCTGGCGGTCGCGCTCGCCACCGCCCTCGTCTTTTCCCTGATCATGCGTCTGCTCAAGACGCCAGAAAGCCCGACATGACCGCAAGTTCCACCGGAGAGCACTACCTGCCCTCGTCGCCCGGCCCGTCCGCGGCCGGTGACGCCGGCGGCGCGCACGCCGCGGGCGCGCCCACCGCCTTCGGCACGCACGGCGCGCTCGATGTCGACGGCGTGCCGTTCCACCGCCTCTCGGTCGTCGTGCCGATGTACAACGAGGTCGAGAACGCCGCGCCGCTGATCGACGAGGTGCACGCCGCGCTCGCTAACTACCCGTTCCCGTGGGAGCTGCTCGTCGTCGACGACGGCAGCCGCGACGGCACCGGTGCCGCGCTCGAGAAGCACGGCGCCACGATCGGCCCGCACATCCGCGTGATCCGCCTGTGGCGCAACTTCCGCCAGACCGCCGCGATGCAGGCCGGCATCGACGCCTCGCGCGGCGACGTCATCGTCACGATGGACGGCGACCTGCAGAACGACCCGCGCGACATCCCCAAGCTCGTCGCCAAGCTGCTGCAGGACGACCTCGACCTCGTCGCCGGCTGGCGCAAGAACCGGCAGGACGGCTTCTGGCTGCGCAAGTTCCCCTCGCGCATCGCCAACCACCTGATCCGCAAGTCGACGGGCCTGCAGTTCAACGACCTCGGCTGCAGCCTGAAGGCGTTCCGTGGCTCCGTGCTGCGCGAGGTGCGGCTGTACGGCGAGATGCACCGCTTCATCCCGGCCTGGCTCGCGACGGTGACCTCGCCGCAGCGCATGGACGAGGTGCCGGTGAACCACCGCGCGCGCGTCGCGGGGACGTCGAAGTACGGCCTGTCGCGCACGTTCCGCGTGATCACCGACCTGCTGTCGATGCACTTCTTCCTGAACTACGGCACGCGGCCGGGCCACTTCTTCGGCGGCATCGGCCTGGCCACGGGCGGCGTCGGCGGCCTGATCCTGGCGTGGATGGCAGTGCTGAAGATCATGGGCCAGTCGATCGGCGGACGGCCGCTGCTGACCCTCGGCTTCTTCCTCGTGATTGCAGGCTTGCAACTGTTGTTGACCGGCGTGCTGGCCGAGCTGCTGATCCGCATCTACTATGACGGTCGCCACGCCCAGCCCTACCATCACGGACAGGGCGCGGCGCCGTCCGAAGACTCGGAGTGGCACACGCTGCGGTGAGCGTGCGCCGCTGACCCACTGACCCGGACCCACAACTTTCCAACCAAAGCTGTCGATGTCGGCCCTGCCCCCGTCTCCGCCTTCGCCCGAGCCGCCCGCCAAGCCGGGAGCGTCGCCCCCGCCCGCGCCGTCGACCCCGCCGCCGCAGGACGAGCCGGCGGTGCTGATGCCGTACGACAACCTGCTGGGCGACGAGACGGCGCCGCCGGAGCCGCCGCCGTCCCTCACGTTCAACGTCGCCGCCGCGCCGCTGCCCGCGGCGCCGGCGCGCAAGACGGCGTCCGGCGCGGCCGTGCCGCCGGTGCCGGGCATCGTCGTCAGCGACGACGCGCCCGCCTATCGCCCCGCGCTGCCCGCCGAGCCCGAGCCGCTGCTCAACTCGCCGGTCGCGCCGGTGCCGCCGCCCCCGCCCTACGCGCCGCTGCCTCCGCCGCCGCACGCGCGACCGAAGACGATCGCGGAGCTGCTGGACAAGGTCCGCCAGGACAAGCAGGAAGAGGATCTCGACTCGCAGCCGCCCGAGCCGCGCATGTGGACGGCCACCGACGCGGCCTCGTCGAAGACGCCGATCCCCGCGCCGGTGCCCGCGCAACGCCCGCCCGCCGCGGCCCCGGCCAGGCCGCCTGGCTTGCCGCCGCTGCCGCCACAGGCGCCGCCGCCCGAGCCGTCCTTCCGCACGATCGCGCCCGCGCCGGTGCGCATCCCGCCGCCGTCCGCCGCGTTCCATTCGGCGTCGCGGCCCATGCCCCTGTCGTCGCCGGCGCCCTCGCGCCCGATGCCGCTGGGCCCGGACGACGAGCACGACTTCGCCGCGGCGATGGACGATGACGACGACACGATGATCATGTCGCGCGACGGCAGCTTCCCGTCGGCGTCGCCCGAGGCCGACACCGTCATCGCCGTCGCCGCGCCGATGCGCCGCGCGCACAACGCGCTGCCGTCGTTCCGCCTGCTCGGGCTGCTGTCGATCGTGCTGCTCGCGCTGTGGATGGCGCGGCTCGGGTCGGCGCCGCTGTTCGACGTCGACGAGGGCGCGTTCGCCGAGGCGACGCGCGAGCTCGTCGCCGGCCACGACTGGGGCAGCACGACGCTCAACGGCGTCGACCGCTTCGACAAGCCGATCCTCGTCTACTGGTTCCAGGCGATCAGCATCAAGACCTTCGGCGTGACCGAGTTCGCCGTGCGGCTGCCGTCGGCGCTGTGCGCGTTCTTCTGGTGCCTCGCGCTCGGCCAGTTCGCGTGGCGGCGCTTCGGCCCGCAGGTGGCGATCGCCGCGGCCGGCATCCTTGCGACCAGCCTCGGCCCGATGCTGATCGGCCGCGCCGCGACCGCCGACTCGCTGCTGAACCTGCTGCTGACGCTGTCGACGTTGGACCTCTGGCGCCATCTCGAGAACGGCCGCGACGCGCCGCGCCGGCGCGCCTTCGCCTGGATCGGCCTCGGGTTGCTGGCCAAGGGGCCGGTCGCGCTGCTGATCCCGGCCGCCGCGGCCGGGCTGTGGCTGCTGTTCGGACGCGACCGCTCGCGCCTCGTGCGGCTGGTCGACGACGCGCGCGCCTGGGGCCTGATGGTGCTGATCGCCGCGCCCTGGTACGCCTACGCGCTGTGGCGCCACGGCATGGCCTTCGTCAACGGCTTCCTGCTGCACCACAACCTCGACCGCTTCACCGGCTCGCTCGAAGGCCACGCCGGCAGCCTGTTCTACTACGTCTGGATGCTGCCGGTCGCGATGCTGCCGTGGACGCCGCTGCTCGCGCCGATCGCGATGAACCTGCGCACGCGCTGGAAGGAGCCGCTCGGGCGCTTCATGCTGCTGTGGCTGGGCTTCGTGGTGGTGTTCTTCTCGCTGTCCGGCACCAAGCTGCCGCACTACGTGCTGTACGGCTTCACGCCGCTGATGCTGCTCGCCGCGCAGGAGCTCGCGACCGTCAAGACCGCCACGCGCTGGGCGCTGTGCCTGTTCATCGTCGCGGTGATCGTCGGCGGCGCGGCCAGCCCGTGGATCGCGAAGTCGGCGGCAGCGAGCTCGCACGACGCGCTGTACCAGACGTTGCTGTCGACCGCCCCGACCGCGCCGTGGGCTTGGCTCGCGGTGCCGATCGGCCTGCTCGTGTTCGCGCTGGTGATCTGGGTGCCGAACGTGCGCCACTACCTGACTGAGGCCGACGGCGCCGTCTTCGCCGGGCTGCTGTGCGCCGGCTGGCTGGTGCTGGCGGTGCTGCCGTGGTGGGCGCAGACGCTGCAGGATCCGATCCGCATCCTCGCGCGCACGGTGCCGATCGCGCAGCTCAACCTGCAGGATCGCGAGCCCGTCGTGCAGTGGCACCTCCACCAGCCCAGCGTCGCCTACTACCTCGGCCAGACGGTGCGCCGGCTGGACAACGGCGACCCCGCGAACGGCGAGTGGGCGCTGAGCCGCATCGACCGCCTGACGCAGGACGACCTGTCGAAGTACGAGGTCGTGCAGAACGTGCGCGGCTACGTGTTGGTGCGGCCGGCGTCGGCGGCGTCCGAGCCGCTGGCGCGCATCGGCGCCGCCCAGAACGCCGCCGCCGCGGCGAGCCAGGCGGCCTACGCGGCGCAGCTCGCGGCCACCGCGGAAAAGGTGGCCAGCGAGGCCGCGTAGGCCGCCTGGCTCGCCGCGGCGGCGGCGTTCTGGGCGGCGCCGATGCGCGCCAGCGGCTCGGACGCCGCCGACGCCGGCCGCACCAACACGTAGCC
>JASLEM010000179.1 GCA_030151165.1 Burkholderiaceae bacterium | reverse complement strand
CGAGATCATTGCGGCGGCCAAGGCCAGCGGCGACATCGACCGCCTGTGCACGAAGTGGCTGGGTCGCCCGGCCGGCGACCTCGACAAGCTCGCGATGAAATGGCTCGGCCGGCCGGCGGGCGACCTTCCTAACTGACAGTTTGATCGGGCATTTGCAGGGGAGCGCCGATGATCCATCTCGACTTCGCCGTCGTCCTCGCCGACTGGCCGCTGCTGCTGCGCGGCGCGGTCTTCACGCTGGGCCTGACCGCGATCGCGTCGGTGCTGGGCCTCGCGCTCGGCATCGCCTGCGCCCGGGCGCGCACGCACGGCGCCGCGCCGGTGCGCGCGATCGCGGGCGGCTACGTCGAGCTGGTCCGCAACACGCCGTTCATCGTGCAGCTGTTCTTCATCTTCTTCGGGCTGCCCAGCCTCGGGCTGCATCTGAGCTCGGAGACCGCGTCGATCATCGCGATGACGCTGAACCTCGGCGCGTACGCCGCCGAGATCGTGCGCGCAGGCATAGCCGGCACGCCGCGCGGGCAGATCGAGGCGGCGCGCAGCCTCGCGATGACCGAGGCGCAGGTCTTCCTGAAGGTGGTGCTGCCGCCGGCGCTCGGGCGCGTGTGGCCCGCGATGGTCAGCCAGATCGTGATCGTGATGCTCGGGTCGGCGGTCTGCGGCCAGATCGCGGCGCAGGAGCTGAGCTACTACGCCAACCTCATCATGAGCCGCAACTTCCGCTACTTCGAGGCGAACTTCGTCGCGGGCGCGGTGTACCTCGGGCTCGCGGTCGGCGTGCGGCACGCGCTCCACTGGGCCGGGCCGCGCTGGATCTTCGGCCGGCCGCTGCAAACGGGAAAGTGACATGGTCGACTTCTCCGTCTGGCAAATCCTCTGGAACCTGCTGCTGGCCGCGCGCTGGACGGTGGTGCTGTCGCTGATCGCGTTCGCCGGCGGCGGGCTCGTCGGCCTCGCGTTGCTGCTCGCGCGGCTGCGGCGATGGCGGGGCGCCGGCACGGCGGTGTCGGTGTACGTGCAGGTGTTCCAGGGCACGCCGCTGCTGATCCAGCTGTTCGTCGCGTACTTCGGGCTCGCGTTGTTCGGCTTCAACGTGTCGCCGTGGGTGGCGGCCTCGGCGGCGCTGACGTTCTACGCGAGCGCCTACCTCACCGAGATCTGGCGCGGCTGCGTCAACGCGATCCCGAAAGGCCAGTGGGAGGCCGCCGACAGCCTCGCGCTGAGCTTCGGCGAGAAGCTGCGCCACGTCGTCGGCCCACAGGCGCTGCGCATCGCGGTGCCGCCCACCGTCGGCTTCCTCGTGCAGGTGATCAAGGGCACGGCGCTCGCGTCCATCATCGGCTTCATCGAGCTGACGAAGACCGGCGGGATGATCACCAACGCGACGTTCCGCCCGTTCGCGGTCTACGCGTGCGTCGCCCTGATGTACTTCGCGCTGTGCTGGCCGATCTCGGCCTGGAGCCGGCGCCTCGAAAGGAAACTCCGCCGTGAGCACTGAGCCGAACCCGGACGCGACGGCGTCCGACTTCTCGATCGTCGACATCCGCGCGCTGCGCAAGCGCTTCGGCACGAACGAGGTGCTGAAGGGCGTCGACCTCGACGTGCGGCGCGGCGAGGTCATCGCCATCATCGGCAAGAGCGGCTCGGGCAAGAGCACGCTGCTGCGCTGCATCAACGGGCTCGAGGAATTCCAGGAGGGCACGCTGCACGTCGACGGCCAGCCGCTGAAGCATGGCGACGCGAAGGCGATGCGCGAGCTGCGCCAGCACGTGGGCATGATCTTCCAGGGCTTCAACCTGTTCCCGCACCTGAGCGTCGGCCGCAACGTGATGCTCGCGCCGACGCTCGTGAAGAAGAAGCAGTCGATCGAGGCGGACGCCACGGCGCGCAAGCTGCTCGCGCGCGTCGGCCTCGCGGAGAAATTCGACGCATGGCCCGACCAGCTCTCGGGCGGCCAGCAGCAGCGCGTCGCGATCGCGCGCGCGCTCGCGATGCAGCCGAGCGTGATGCTGTGCGACGAGATCACGTCGGCGCTCGACCCCGAGCTGGTCGGCGAGGTGCTCAAGGTCGTCGAAGGCCTGGCCGAGGAGGGCATGACGCTGCTGATGGTCACGCACGAGATGAACTTCGCGCGCAAGGTCGCCGACCGCGTCGTCTTCATGCACGCGGGGCGCATCCACGAGATCGGGCCGCCGGAAGAGATCTTCGGCGCGCCGAAGACGCCCGAGCTGCAGCAGTTCCTCGCGACGCTGCACTAAGATCGCCGGCATGCCTTCCACGGACGACGCGACCCCGCACCGCGCCGGCGACGCGATCCTCGCGCGTGCCGACGCGCTCGCGCGCCACAGCGACGTCCCCGACGCGTTGACGGTCACCTACCTGACCGACGCCCACCGCGCGTGCGCCGCGCAGCTGCTGCAGTGGATGCACGAGGACGGCTTCGACGAGGCGCAGGTCGACGCGGTCGGCAACGTCGTCGGCGTCTATCGCGGCACCGACGCGTCGGCGCCGCGGCTGCTCACCGGCTCGCACTACGACACCGTCCGCGACGCCGGCCGCTACGACGGCCGCCTGGGCATCTTCGTGCCGATGGCCTGCGTGCGCGCGTTGCACGCCGCGGGCCGGCGGCTGCCGTTCGACCTCGAGGTCGTCGGCTTCGCCGAAGAGGAAGGGCAGCGCTTCGCGGCCACGTTCATCGGCTCCGCCGCGTTGATCGGCCGCTTCGAGCCGCGCTGGCTGGAGTTGCGCGACGCCGACGGCGTCTCGATGCGCGACGTCATCACGGCGGCGGGCCACGACGTCCACGCGATCCCCGCGATCGCCCGCGACCCGTCGCGCTACCGCGGCTTCGTCGAGGTGCACATCGAGCAGGGGCCGGTGCTCGTCGGCAGCGGCGTGCCGCTGGGCGTTGTGACGTCGATCAACGGCAGCGTGCGCTTCACCGGCGAGATGCGCGGCGTCGCCTGCCACGCGGGCACGACGCCGATGGATCGCCGGCGCGACGCCGCGACCGGCGTGGCCGAGCTCGCGCTGTTCGTCGAGCGGCGCGCGTCGACGATCCCGACGCTGGTCGGCACGGTCGGCATCCTGCAGGTGCCGGGCGGCTCGATCAACGTCGTGCCCGGCCGCTGCGCCTTCAGCCTCGACCTGCGCGCGCCGAGCGACGCGTTGCGCGACGCGCTGGTCGCCGACGTGCTCGCCGAACTCGAACGCATCGCCGCGCGCCGCGGCCTCGCGTTCTCGCTGGTCGAGACGATGCGCGCCAGCGCCGCGCCGAGCGACCCGCGCCTGCAGCAGCGCTGGGAGCGTGCGGTCGCGGCCATCGGCCAGCCGGTGTTGCGCCTGCCCAGCGGCGCCGGCCATGACGCCATGAAGCTCCACGACGCCATGCCGCAGGCGATGCTGTTCCTGCGCGGCGGCAACGACGGCATCAGCCACAACCCGCTCGAGACGATCAGCGCCGCCGACGCGCAGCTGGCCGTCGAGGCCTTTTCGACCTTCCTCGCGCAGCTCGCCGAGGACGCGCCCTGACGATGACCCACGACCCTGCCTACGCCGCGCTCGACGCCTGGATCGACGCCCACTTCGACGACGAGGTGCGCTTCCTGCAGGCGCTGGTGCGCGTGCCGACCGATACCCCACCCGGCATCAACGCGCCGCACGCCGAACGCACGGCCGCGCTGCTGCGCGAGTTCGGCTTCGACGCCGAATCGCACGCCGTGCCCGAGCCCGAGGTGCGCGACTACGGCTTGCAGTCGCTGACCAATCTCGTCGTGCGGCGCTCGTACGGCGCCGACGGCCCGGTCGTCGGGCTCAACGCGCACGGCGACGTCGTGCCGCCCGGCGAGGGCTGGACGCACGACCCGTACGGCGGCGAGATCGTCGACGGGCAGTTGTACGGGCGCGCGTCGGCCGTGAGCAAGAGCGACTTCGCGACCTACACCTTCGCCACGCGCGCGCTCGAGACGTTGCGCGGACGGCTGCGCGGCGGCGTCGA
>JASLEM010000092.1 GCA_030151165.1 Burkholderiaceae bacterium | reverse complement strand
CAGCAGGTTCGGGTTGCCGATCTGCGTGGTGTTGCCGGCGAGCGTGCCCGGCGGGTAGACGTCGTCGCGCGCGACGACGGCCGCGTCGGCGACGCTGTCGGTGCGGAAGTCCTGGCCCGGGTTCATCGACTCGCTGTAGGTTCTCCAGCTCAGGCCGTTGGCGGTCAGCGCGCTGAAGATGTTCGGGCGGCCCACGATGTTGTGCGCCACGCCGACGGACTGCGTGCAGGTCGCGGCGAACGGCGACTTGCCGAGACCCGGCTGGTCGGCCGTCGGCAGCGGCAGGTCCTGCGGCGCGTTGGCGCCGGTGGCGTCGCAGTTCCACTGGCTGTCGTCGGTGATGCCGAAGTCGTCGGCGCCGCCGAGCGCGGTGTAGTTTGGCTCGCTCGGGTTGCCCGTCGCGAAGTAGCTGGTGAACTGGTTGCCGGCGTTCAGCCAGGCGTTGATCTTCGGGGCGAAGGCCGAGTTGCGGATCGACGAGGTCGCCTTGTTCTCGAGCATCACGATGAAGATGTTGTCGTAGCGCGGGATGCCTTCGACGTTCATCGCGTTCTGCTGCGCGGTCTTGATCGACGCCGCGTCGCCGCGATCGACCATGCGCGCGGCCAGGCCGAAGCGGTTCGTCAGGATGACGGACTCGGTCAGCACCGCGGTGCGCGCGGCGCCGGCGGGCAGCTTGTTGGTGTCGCTGGTGACCTGCGCGGTCGTCACGCCCAGGCGGGTCGCGAGCTTCGTGCGGGCGGCCGCGAAGGTGAGGCCGTCGGCGTCCATCGAACGCGCGATCTCGGTCGACAGCGGCGTGACGGCGACGGTGGCGGGCAGCATCGGGCTGGCGGTGGAGGCCGTGATCTGCTCGGCGGCCACGCGCAGCACGTTGCGCTGCGTGACGGCCGCGCCGCCGTTGGTGGTCTGCGTCGAGATCTGCGCGACGAGCGGCGCGAGCGTCTTCGTCGTCAGCGTGAACGAGCCGTCGGCGGCGGTCACGGTGGACGGCTCGCCGGCATCGCAGACGCCGTTGTTGTTGGTGTCGAAGCACACCGTCGCGCCCTGGTAGACGGACGACACGGTGGTGCTGGCGACATGGCCGGCCGGCGGCGTGAACAGCGTGCCGGAGACGGTGCCGTGCACGGAGGCCGGCACGCTCTGCGCGTGGCTCGCGCCGGACGCGAGGACGAGGGCCGCGGCGACGGCGACGGCCGACACCGGGAACGCGCCGACGGCGGCGCGCTGGGAGATCTTGGTCATGGCTTGATCCTGTGAAAGCTGAGGCTGGGACGGACTTCAGGCGGCGCGGCGACGACGGGCGACGACGCCCACCACGCCGAGGCCGGCGAGCAGCAGCGCGAGCGGCGCGGGCTCCGGCACCGGCGCGGCGGCGACGCTCCAGCTGCCTTGCGACGGCGTCTCGAACGCGGCGTTGTTGGTCGTCAGCACGGCGTCCGCGGCGAACACGGCGGAGCCGACGGTGGCGTCGTTGTTGACGAACAGGAACTCGTAGTCGCCGGTCGAGCCGGTGATGACGAACTCGTTGAGCGAGGCGTCGGTCGAGATGCGCGCGGCGCTCGAGGCGTCGGCCTGCGAGTTCACGGGATCCCAGGCCGAGGCCGAGAGCGTGCCCGCGAACACGTCGCCGTCGTAGGCGAGGTGGATGTTCGAGAGGTTGTCGATGAACGAGTCGTTCAGCGTGCCCTGGACGGTGCCGGTGAGGGTGTCGCCGGTGGCGAAGGTGTACGAGATGTCGAACGTCGCGGCGTGCGCGGCGCCGGCGACGGACAGCAGCGCGGTGCATGCGAGCGCGGCCATCCGGTTGCGGATTTGAAACATGGTCTCTCCAACTAGCTAGGTTTGTGTCGATCAACGCGCTTCCCGATGAGGAAGCCGCGGTCGCATTGGAGCGGCGCCGTATGACAGGACGCTACATGCGTAAAGCAGGCGGGAGATGGTCCCCGGGAAGTCCCCGACACGCAGTCGCATGGACCGCGCTTCCTATAATCCGGGGCACGGGACGAGGCCGCGCCACGCGTGGCCGGCAGGCGTTCCGCGCCTCCCAGAACCCATCAGGACACGCCGTGAAATTCCAGCCCGACCAGCTCGACGGGGTCAACAACATCACCCACTACGACGTCGACTCGCTGCGCATCCAGGGCGAGCTGTACGACGCGAGCGTGCTCGTGCCGTGGGCGGGCACGCCGCAGCCGTGGAAGGTCGAGCGGCTGGACCAGCTGACGCCCGCGCACTTCGAGGCGGTGCTCGCGATGAACCCGGAAGTGGTGATCTTCGGCAGCGGCGCGAAGCTGCGGTTCGTGTCGCCGGCGCTCTACCGCAGCCTGATCGACAAGCGCATCGGCGTCGAGACGATGGACAGCGGCGCGGCCTGCCGCACCTACACCGTGCTCGCCAACGAAGGCCGGCGCGTGGTCGCCGCGATCATGCTGGAGCCGCGCTCGACCGCGGCGTGACGCCTGCGCGACAGCGGCGTCTTTTTGCCCTACCCGAGGCATGCGCGAAGCGCATGAGGGCCGTCCCCCACGGGGCACGTGGACAGTTCACTCTATAATCGATGGTTGTGCCTGAGCTGGCTGCGCGGGGAGGTCGAATATCGACAGCGTGCTGCTCTCAAAGGCCCCCATAACGTCACGCACACAGATCGACCGACGGCTCGACCGAGACTCTACATGACGCCTGCCCTGAACAAGCCGCTACCCGAATTCGAAGCACTCGCCACCCGTGGCGTCAAGTTCACGCCCCACGCCTTCGCCGGCAAGGCCGTGGTGCTGTATTTCTACCCCAAGGATCACACGCCGGGTTGTACCACCGAGGCCATGCAGTTCCGCGACATGCACGCCGAGTTCGTCAAGGCCGGCGCGGTCGTATTTGGCGTTTCGCGCGACAACATGGCGTCGCACGAGAAGTTCAAGCAGGCCATCGAGCTGCCCTTCGAGCTGATCGCCGACACCGAAGAGAAGCTCTGCCACATGTTCGGCGTGGTCAAGAACAAGATCATGTACGGCAAGAAGGTCAAGGGCATCGAGCGCTCGACCTTCCTGATCGACGGCAACGGCGTGCTGGTGGCCGAATGGCGCGGCATCAAGGTGGCCGGCCACGTCGAGGAAGTGCTCAAGGCCGTCAAGGAACTCAAGAAGGCCTGAACGCCCTGCTCCGCCGCCTGCGAAAGCCGCCTCCGGGCGGCTTTTTTCATGGGCGCGCGGAGCCGTCGAGGATCATGCCAGGCCTTGGCAGAGTTCGGACGGGATGATGACGCATCGTCCACTTCCGGCATCTCACGCCATGTCCGCCCTGCCTCACGCCAGCCCGCTGTGGCTGTACTTCCTGCTCGTCGCCGGCATCATCGCGCTGCCCGGCATGGACATGGCCTTCGTGCTCGCGAGCGCGCTCACCGGCGGGCGCCGGGCCGGGCTCGCCGCGGTCGGCGGGCTGATGGCCGGGGGCTGGATCCACGTCGCCTTCGGCGCGCTGGGCATCGGGCTGCTGCTGCAGGCCGCGCCGGGCGCGCTGCAGGCGTTGCTGGTGGCCGGGTCGGCCTACGTCGCCTGGATCGGCTGGACGCTGTTGCGCGGCGCGACCGCGCTCGGCGAGCAGTCCACGGCCGCGCGCC
>JASLEM010000068.1 GCA_030151165.1 Burkholderiaceae bacterium | reverse complement strand
CAGCGCCAGGGCTCGGGCAACTTCGTCTCGACGCGGATCGACAAGAACTTCGCGAAGCTGACGTCCTTCTCGGAGGACATGCGCTCGCGCGGACGCACACCGCGCAGCGAGTGGATCAAGCGCTCCAGCGGCACGGTGTCGCCGGAAGAGGCGATGAAGCTGGCGCTGAGCCCGGGCTCGCTGGTCTACCGCTTCCACCGCCTGCGCTACGCCGACGACGCGCCGATGGCGCTCGAATACGCGACGCTCTCGGCCACGGCGCTGCCTTCGCTGGAGTCGGTCGGCGACTCGCTGTACGACGCCCTCGAGCACGCCGGCAACCGCCCGGTGCGCGCGCTGCAGCGCCTGCGCGCGCTGCTGCTGAACGAGGAACAGGCGCGCCTGCTCGGCGCGCGCGTGGGCGACGCGGGCTTGCTCGTCGAGCGCCTGGGCTACCTGCGCGACGGCCGCGCGATCGAGCTGTCGCAGTCGATCTACCGCGGCGACACCTACGACTTCGTCGCCGAGCTCAACGCCGCCTGACCGGCTCGCGGGCACGCGACCTGCCCCGCCCGCCGACCCGCTCGAGACGGGCCGCGCGGGCCGGTGAACGGCCGCGTCGGCACGTCGAAACCGTCGGCCGCGACCGGGTCTGGCGCGTTTGAGCACAATACGCCCACTTTTTCCCTGCGCGCGGGGCGCCGCCCGCGTGCATCGGCATTCCATTCCTACGAACGGCGCACAGCCCCTGGAAGAGACATGAGAACAACCCCTTCGCGCGTCCTGCTCGCGCTGCTCCTCGCGTCCGGCCTGGCCGGCACTGCCGTCTGCTCGGCGGCCGACGCGCCCGCCGCCGCCGCCTCGGCGCCCGCGAACGCCGTCCGCCCCGAATTCGCCAAGCCCTTCAACGAGGCGCAGGACCTCCTGAAGTCCGGCAAGGGCCCGGAGGCGCTCGCGAAGCTGAAGGAAGCGGCCGCGCTGCCGAACCTGACGCCGTACGAACAGTTCCTGCTGTTGCGCGTGCGCGCGCCGGCCGAATACACGGCGGGCGACAAGGCCGCCGCCGCGACCGATTTCGAGGCCTTGCTCGCCTCCCCCCAGCTGCTGAACGAGGATCGCCAGCCGTTCACGAAGGTGCTCGCCGAGCTGTACTACGAGACGCAGCAGTACGACAAGGCCATCGTCTGGATCCAGAAGTACAACGCCGGCGCGGGCGGCGCCACCGACCCGCAGCTCGTCGAAGTGCTGGCGCAGTGCCAGTACCTGACCAAGGACTATCCGGCCGCCGCGAAGTCGTACGCCGCGATGGTCGACGCCGAATATGCCGCCGGCCGCACCCCGGCGGAAAAGCGACTGCGCGTGCTGCACAGCGCCCAGGCCCTGTCCAACGACACCGCCGGCGACATGAAGACGATCGAGCGCCTCGCCGTCGCCTACCCGAAGGACGAATACTGGCAGACGCTGGTCTCGCACGCGTCGCACGTCGACAAGCTGTCCGACCGCCAGTACCTCGACGTCTACCGCCTGCAGGCCGCCATCAAGGGCCAGGTGCCGGACGACGAGCGCCTGAGCTTCGCGGCGCTCGCCGCGCGCGCCGGCTACCCCGCGGAAGCCAAGCGCCTGATCGACGACGGCCTCGCGAAGAAGTCGTTCGCCGGCGCCGACCTGGCCGAAGCCCAGAAGCTGCAGCCGCAGGTGACCCGCGCCGCCGCGCAGGACAAGGCGCAGAACGCCGCCAACGAGACCGCCGCCAAGGCGGCCAAGGACGGCAACGCCGCCGCGAGCCTGGGCCTCAACGACACCATCGACGGCAACCCGCAGCAGGGCGTCGCGATGATCAGCCTGGGCATCGACAAGGGCGGCCTGAAGTACCCGGACGAGGCGCGCCTGCACCTGGGCCTGTCGCAATACGCCGCGGGCCAGCTGCCCGACGCGCTGAAGAGCTTCCAGGCCGCCAGCGGCCCGAGCGGCATCGGCCAGCTCGCGCACGTCTGGGCGCTGCTCGTGCAGTCGAAGATGCCCGGCGCCGCGCCGGTCGCCGCCGCGAAGTAAGCCTCGGCGCTCGCGCCACGGAGCCCTCGGTCGCGCCAGCGGCCGGGGGGCTTTTTCGTTGGCACCAGACGCTGGGTCAGGCGCTGAGCTTGAACGCGTCGCCCGCGCTGTCGAACAGGCGGCTGCGCGCGAGGTCGGGCCGCAGCGCGACGACGCTGCCGGTGGCGATCGGCGCGGCGTGGCCCGCCAGCCGCACGATCAGCGGCGCGGCCTGGCCGGCGCAGTTCACATGCACCAGCGTCGCGTCGCCGAGGCGCTCGACGAGGTCGACCTGGCCTTCGAGCCCGTCGGCGCTCGAGCCCGCCGGCGCGAGGTCGACCTGGTCCGGCCGGAAGCCCAGCATCGCGTTGGCGCCGATCGCGGGCGCGCCCAGCGCCGTGGCCCCCGCCGGGCCGAGCGCGAACTCGCCGCGGCCCTCGCGGCTGCGCACGCGCAGGCCGCCGCCGTCGTTGGCGCTGACGGTGACCGGCACCAGGTTCATCTTCGGCGAGCCGAGGAAGCCGGCGACGAACAGGTTGGCCGGGCGGTCGTAGAGATCCATCGGCTCGCCGACCTGCGCGATGCGCCCGCCGTTGAACACCGCGATGCGCTGGCCCAGCGTCATCGCCTCGACCTGGTCGTGCGTCACGTAGATCATCGTCGTGCCGAGCTCGCGGTGCAGGCGCGCGAGCTCCGTGCGCATCTGCACGCGCAGCGCCGCGTCGAGGTTGGACAGGGGCTCGTCGAACAGGAACACCTTGGGCTGGCGCACGATGGCGCGGCCGATCGCGACGCGCTGGCGCTGCCCGCCCGAGAGCTCCTTCGGCTTGCGATCGAGCAGCGCCGTGATCTGCAGGATCTCGGCCGCGCGCCCGACCGCCGCGGCGACCTCCGCCTTCGACCGCTTGGCCATCTTCAGCGCGAAGCCCATGTTCTCGCCGACCGTCATGTGCGGGTACAGCGCGTAGCTCTGGAACACCATCGCCACGCCGCGGTCCGACGGCGACACGTCGTTGACGCACTGGTCGCCGATGAACAGGTCGCCGCTGTCCGCATCCTCGAGGCCCGCGATCGTGCGCAGCAGCGTCGACTTGCCGCAGCCCGACGGCCCGACGAAGACCATGAACTCGCCGTCCCGGATCTCCAGGTCGACACCCTTGATGACGTCGGTGACGCCGTCGTACGACTTGCGGATCTGCTTGAGCGACAGGCTGGCCATGGGAAGTCCGATCGATGAAATGGTTAGAAGTCGCAGCGCGCCGGCAGCGGCGGGTCGGCGGCGGGCACGGAGTCCGTGCGCGCGGTGTGCGCGGCGCGCAGGGCGCGCACGCGCTGGTCGACCTCGACCGGGCTCAGCATCGCGTCGCGCGCGTGGAAGACCCAGTCGACGTCCTCGTCGTACACGCGCGGCGCGCCGCCCGGGGGCAGCGGGCCGCCCTGCGCGAACCAGAGGTTGAAGGCGATCGCCATCGGCACGACCGGCACGTTGCGGCCGCCGTGCACGGCCACCGGCCGGCCGTCGACGAACTCGCGCACCGCGCCGTCGCCGACCTGCATCACCAGCACGTGCCAGCCGTCGAAGGAGCCGAACTCCTCGTGCGCCGAGTTGTGCGCTTCCCACGGGTCGATCTGCACGGTCTGCCACGACACGTTGTAGAGGCGCTGCCTGTCGCTGCCCCAGCCGCCATTGGGCAGGTATTCCCAGTCGATCTCGCTGAAGTCGGGGTCGAACGCATGCGCGAGCGGCGCGACGGCGTAGAACGACTGCACGACGAAGTCGCCGTCCACGCCCTCGCGCGGCGCGTCGCTGAAGCGGATGCGCGCGGCGTAGGTGCCGTTCAGGTACTTGCGTTGCTGGCACACCTGCGCCTGCACGGTGTTGGCGCCGGTGCCGTCGGTGCGCGCGGTCATGCGCAGCACGCGGTTGCCGGGCAGCGCCGGGTCGTCGACGAGCGTCACCGCGCCGGCGTCGAAGCGGCCGCCGGGCAGGCCAGGGTGGCCGACGCCCGAGCGCAGCTGCCAGCCGCCGGCGGCGAGGTCGGCGGGCTGGGCGTAGCTGAAGTCGTCGAAGAAGACGCCGGCTCCGGGCGGCTTCGCGTCCGCGGTGCCCGCGGTGTCCGCTTTGACGACGACGCAGCCGGCCGCGGCGGCGACGAACGAGAACGTGGCGATTGCGCGCGCCAGCGCGCGCAGCGAGAGCACCGGACGGCTCACGGCTCGAGCGGCTGGTGCGGCTCGGCCGGCGTGGCCGCCGACAGCGGCACGAAACGCAGCAGCACGAGCACGGGGATGGCGCACAGCAGCCCCCAGATGAAGAAGTCCTGGTAGCCCAGCTTCGTCTCGATGTCGCCGCTGATCGAGCGGAAGAAGCTCATGCCCAGGCCCATCACGCCCGAGCCGATCGCGTAGTGCGCCGTCTGGAACTTGCCCGGCGCGACGACCTGCATCAGGTACAGGATCACGCCGACGAAGCCGAAGCCGTAGCCGAACATCTCCAGGCTCAGCGCCGAGGCGATGACGCTGAAGTTCGTCGGCATCGCGATGCTCAGGAACACGAACGCGACGCTCGGCAGGTTCATGCCGATGATCAGCCACACCATCGCGCGGCGCAGCCCCAGCCAGGCCGCGAAGTAGCCGCCGACCATGGTGCCCAGGATGAACGCGATGGTGCCGGCGGTGCCGTACGCCCAGCCGACCGCGTCGGTCGACAGGCCCAGCCCGCCGTCCGCGCGCGCGGCCCGCAGGAAGATCGGGCCGATGGTCTGGATCTGGCCTTCGCTGGCCCGGAACAGCAGGATGAACAGGATCGCGAGCCACACGCCGGGCTTGCGCAGGAAGTCGACGATCACGTGCCACAGCGTTCCGACCACCGCGCCGACGGTGGGCTTGATGCGGTTCTCGTGCGCCGCCTTCGGCAGCGCCCACACGTGGTACAGGCCCAGCAGCAGCATCGTCGCGCTGCACAGGCCGAAGATCGTCGTCCACGCCACCGAGAAGCCCGCCGACTTCTCCAGGTTGCCGGCCAGGATCAGCAGGCCGCCGGCCGACGCGAAGCGCGCGACGTTGAAGAACGCACCCTGCCAGCCGGCGTACTTCGCCTGGTCGTGCTTGTCCAGCTGCGCCATGTAGATGCCGTCCGACGACACGTCGTGCGTGGCCGAGATCAGCGACACCGCGAACAGCGCCGCGACCGCGAGCGGGAAGAACGACGACAGCTGCATCGCGAACGCGACCAGCGCGAGGCCCAGCGCGCCCAGCCACTGGAACGCGATGACGGCGCCCTTCTGGCTCGGCGCGAGTTCCAGCAGCGGGCTCCACAGCCAGCGGATGCCCCAGGCCAGGCTCAGGATGCCCATCCAATGCGTGATCGTGTCGGTGGGCACCTTGCCGCTGACGAACATCTGCTGCGCGATCAGGTTCACCGCGAAGAACGGCAGCCCCTGCGCGAAATAGAGCGAGTTGACCCAGGTCAGCGGCGAGCGACGCCGCGGGCTCGCGGCGGCTTCGGGCGCGGAAGGGGAGGTCAGCACGGCGGTGTCACTGGTCACGGGGGGTCGCTTTCCTGGCGGTGAGGGAGCTCGGTAGGACATCGACGCAGGGCAGTGTGCCCGCCCTCAGGCGCTGCGGGGAGAGAGCTTTACCGGACTCCGCCCGGTCGCCGCGGCGCGGCCTTCGAGCCATGCCTGCACCGCGTCGAGCGCGCCGTCGGCGTAGCCCCAGCTCACCAGCGCCGGGGCGGCGATGTCGAACAGCTGGAACGGGTTCCACAACGCGATGTGCAGGTCGGGCCGCGCGGCCGCCGCGGCGTCGCCGAAGCGCGTGCGGTGGTTCGAGACGAGGATGTTGACGCGCGCGTCGTCCGGGAACGTCGACGCGTCGATCCCGCGCAAATCGTCGACGCGGACGAACTCGACGTCGCCGAACGACGCGAACAGCGACTCGACGCGGTCGGCCGGCAGCCCGGCTTCGGAGACGCCGTCGCACTCGACGCTGCCCTGCGTCACCACGCGCAGCGCGGCGCCGCGCGCGGGCGCTGTTCGCGTCGTTCGGCGACGTCGAGTTCGTGCGCGTCGACGACCTGCGCGCGATCGACGCGTCGACGTTCCCCGACGACGCACGCGTCAACATCCTCGTCTCGAACCACCGCACGCGCTTCG
>JASLEM010000063.1 GCA_030151165.1 Burkholderiaceae bacterium | reverse complement strand
TACCTGCGCCGCTTCCGCCCGGAGCTCGTGCCGACCGAGGAGGAGCTGCACGCCGTGCGCTTCGAGTTCGACCCGGCGCCCGCGCTGGAGACGCTGATGCTGCACTTCTGCGGCGAGATCCGCCTGAACCACTGGTATCGCCGCGCCGCGCAATGGCACACCGAGCCCGTGATCAAGCACATCTACGAGACGCTCGCGCGCGACGAGGCCCGCCACGGCGGCGCCTACCTGCGCTACATGAAGCGTGCGCTTTCGCGTTTCGGCAACGAGGCGAAGGCCGCGTTCTCGAAGGTCGGCGTGCTGATGGCCAGCGCGCGCCGCACCGCGCAGGCGCTGCATCCGACGAACCTGCACGTCAACGCGGGCCTGTTCCCGCGCGACACGATCCAGAGCCGCGTGCCCGATCCCGAGTGGCTCGAAGGCTGGCTGGACAAGCAGATCCAGTTCGACGCGGTGTGGGAGAACAAGGTCGTCGAGCGCATCCTGCACAACATGAGCCTGCTGCTCGAACGCAGCTTCGTCTCGGTGCAGGAGCTCAATCGCTACCGCAAGGAAGTGACGGCGCTGGTCGCCGCGCAGCTCGCGCCGCCGGTGGCGACGGGCCCGCAGGCGGCCTGACCCACTCGCCTCCGACGCCTTCGTGCCCGCCGCGTGCGGGCACGTTGCATTGGGCGTCCGCAGGTCGTATCGGGGGTTTGTCCCGGGGGCACCGCGAGGGTGCGAACCGGGGTTTCGCGAGTTCTTCGAACCTATAATCGCGCGGCTTTTGCCTGACGAGCGAGACGCGGATTTCGATGCGAGTCGAAGGCGCGCCGCGGTCGAAGGTCCTTCCTGCAGCCCCGGTCCGAGGAATCCATGAGCGAAGAGCATCACGACGAAGAAAACGAATCCGGCATCAAGACGCCGAAGCAGCTGATCACCGTGATCGCCGCGTCGATCATCGTTCCGGTCATCGTGATCATCATGCTCACGCAGTTCGTCGGCCTGGGGAACAAGGAATCGCCGGGCGCCGACGTGTACACGCCCAAGGCGACCGCCCTGCGCATCGCGCCGGTCGCGAGCGACGCGGTGTTCGACGCCAGCGCGCCGGTCGTCTACAATACCGGCCAGCAGGTCTTCGAGGCGCAGTGCACCACCTGCCACACCGCCGGCCTGCTCGGCGCGCCGAAGTTCGGCGACGCCGGCGACTGGGCTCCGCGCATCGCCAAGGGCTTCGACACGCTCTGGCACTCGGCGCTGAACGGCAAGGGCAACATGCCCAAGCAGGGTGGCGGCGATTTCTCCGACTACGAAGTCGCCCGCGCCGTCGTCTACATGGCCAACAAGGGCGGCGCGAAGTTCGCGGAGCCGCCCGAGCCCGCGGCCTCGGCCGCATCGGCCCCCGCAGCGGCGGCGTCCGGTGCGTCGGCCCCGGCGGCGGATGCGTCAGCCGTGGCGGCGCCCGCGGCGTCGACGCCGGCTTCGGCCGCGTCGAAGTAAGGCGCGGCGAGCGTCGATCGACAGCCGCCCCCGGGCGGCTTTTTCGTCGGCGCGCGTCACGCGCCCGCGCGGAAGGAATCGCCTCGCGGCGCGGGCCTCACTCGCGTGGCGGGTGCCCGTCCCACAGCGTCGCCGGGCTGAGGCAGAAGCCGAAGCGTCCGGGCATCGCGGCGAAGTCCAGCACGTGCGGCTCCCACAGGCCGGCTTCGATCGCGTCGGCGGCGGCTTCCATGTCCTGCGTGTGGACGAGGCCGAAGCCGGCGTCGGTGGCGAGGAACAGGCGGTCGCGGTCGTCGAGCCAGGCCGACTCCACCGCGACGACCGCACCCGTGTGCGACCGCACCTCCGGCGCCGTGCCCGGCGTGGCGTGCAGGCGCCAGACATGCGGCGCGGCCTCGAGCTCCACGTACACGCGCTGCGGCCCGTTCTGGAAGAACCATTCGCCGTCGGGCGTCGCCTCGTAGTTGCGCTCGATGAACTCGCGCAGCTGCAGGTGCTCGATGCGGCTGCCCTTGGCGAGGGGGAACGCGCCGGCGGCCTGCGTGCGGTCGTCGCGCATGTACCAGTCGCCGCGCGCGTCGAGCGCGAGCCAGCCGGTGCAGGCGGGCACGTTGGGCCATTTCTTCAGCGCCGCGCGCACCATGTCGTCCATGCCGGATCCTTCGTGTCGTCTCGTCGTCGTCGTGGTCGCCGGACCGGCGACGGGCTCAGGCCGCGTGGCCGCGCAGCCAGTCGAAGACGGCCGTGGGCATCGCGAGCGTGCGGCCGGGCATCCGGCCGTGCGTGAAGCCGACGTGGCCGCCATGCTTCGGCTGCCACAGCGTCACGTGCGCGCCGACCTCGTGCTGCCGGGGCAGCGAGGTGCTCGGGATGAACGGGTCGTTGAGTGAGTTGAGCACCAGCGCCGGGATGCGGATGTCGCGCAGGTGCGGCTTGGCCGACGCGCGCTGCCAGTAGTCGTCGGTGTTGCGGAAGCCGTGCAGCGGCGCGGTGAAGACGTTGTCGAACTCGTACAGGTCGCGCGCCTCGCGCAGCTTGCGCTCGTCGAACAGGCCCGGATGCTGGCGCAGCTTGGCCAGCGCCTTGGGCTTCATCGAACGCAGGAAATAAGGCGTGTACGTGTGACGGCCGAAGCCGCGGCCGATGGCGTGGCCGCCGGCGGCCATGTCGATCGGCGAGCAGACCGCCGCGACGGCGATGGCCTTGCGCGTGGCCGCGGTGCCGGCTTCCTCGCTCCAGCGCAGCAGCATGTTGCCGCCGAGGGAGATGCCGACCGCGTACACCGGCCCGCCGTGGCGCTCCGTCAGGCGCGCGAGGATCCAGTCGACTTCTTCGTAGTCGCCCGAGTGGTAGGCGCGCGGCGCGAGATTGAGCTCGCCGGAGCAGCCGCGGAAATGCGGCACGGCGTACGACCAGCCGCGGTCGCGCGCCAGCTGGCCGAAGGCCTGCGCGTACTGGCTGGCCGACGAGCCCTCGAGGCCGTGGAACAGCACCAGCATCGGCGCCTTGGCGAGGCTCGCGTCGTTCGCGGCCGCAGGGGAGGTGTCGACGAGGAAGTCGACGTCGATGAAATCCTGGTCGGGCGTCGTCCAGCGCTCGCGGCGGAACTGCGGCGGCTCGCCGTCGACCGGGCGCGCGAACAGCGACGGCCAGCACGTCTGCAGATGGCTGCCGGGCAGCCACCAGGGCGCACGGTAGTCGGTGAACGGAGCGGGTGATGACGGGCGGAAGGTCATCGAGGACGGGGTCGTTGTGGCGAGCATCGGAGGCACCTGCACGGGTTCGATGACACGCTGATGGCAATCGGCAGGCCAGCTTATCAGCGGGCGCATCGGCCCGGTGGCGGGCGGGTTTCCCGCGCGTCCGGCGCAGGATTCGCGCCGCGGTGGTGCGCGCGGCGCGGGCCGCGACTCCCGCCTGGTGCAACGCCGTTCCGGCGCGCGGCCGGCCGGGGCGCGGCGTTCAGCGGGCGTTCAGTGGAGGACGGACGGCGCCTCGCCGAGCTCGTGCGGCTCGTCCGCGCCGCCCGGGCTCGCGTGGTGGGCGACCATGCGCCAGCCCTGCGTCGTCTTGACGTAGACGTTGGTCGCGACGATCCAGCCCGTGCGCGGGCCTTCGTCGGTGACGACGTCGATGCGTTCGAGCACGCTGTGCACCGCGCTGCCCATCGAGTGCACGCGCTTGACGTGCTCCGGGTGGACGAGGATGTGGCCGTTGGCGAAGATCGCCTCGAACGCCGCCCGCACGCCGGCCGTGCCGACCACGCGCGTGCCGCCGGGATGCACGCAGACGACCTCCTCGTCGTCGGCCCAGACGGCCATCACGCGGTCGAGGTCGCCGTCGCGCAGCGCCTCGTAGAACTGCGACTCGGCGTCCTCGGGCGAGGCCATGAGCACGGCGGCGCGGGCTTTCGGGTTGGGCATGGCGGATCCGGTGCGGAGACAGTTCGTTAGTCGAAGACGACGGTCTTGCGGCCGTTGCGCAGCACGCGGTGCTCGACGTGCCAGCGCACCGCGCGCGCGAGCACGACGCATTCGACGTCGCGGCCGATCGCGGTGATGTCCTCGGGCGTCGAGGTGTGGTCGACGCGCTCGACGTCCTGCTCGATGATCGGGCCTTCGTCGAGGTCGGCCGTCACGTAGTGCGCGGTGGCG
>JASLEM010000052.1 GCA_030151165.1 Burkholderiaceae bacterium | reverse complement strand
ACGCCACCGACGCCGCGATCGACGCCGCGGCCGCCGCCTGCGGCGCGATGGCGCCACCGGCCGGCGACGCCGCCGCGGGCGCGGCCTCGCGCGTCTCGAGATCCGTCTCGGGCAGCGGCGACGCCGCGGCCGCCGGCACCTTCATGCCGTAGTCTCGCAAGGCCTCGGCCATCGCGTCGACCGCGTCGGCCACGCGCGTCCCGTGCACGCGCAGCCGCGCGCGCAACTCGCCGGCGGCGCCGTCGTGACCCAGCAGCTCGATGTCGAGTTCGCCGGCGAGCAGCGTGTCGCGCATCTCCACGGCCTGCAGCAGCGCGGCGATCGCGGGGCCGGTGTCGGGTTCGCCCGCGGCCGGGAACAGCAGGTCGCGCGCGGCCTGGAGGCGCTCGTCGAGCGATACCTGGCTCCGTATCCACGCCTGCAGCGGCGGCGTGCCGTCGCTCGCCTCTGCGCCGGACAGCAACGCCGCGCGCGAACGCAGCAGCGCTGCGAGCGCCTGCAGTGCGGAGGCCAGCGCCAGCGTGCGATAGCGCGGCTGCAGCACGCGCGAGCAGAGCACGGCCCACAGGAAATACATCAGCGCGCCGACGGCCGTCCAGCCCGAATGCACGAAGACGGCGGTGATCGTCGCCGGCGGCGGCGCGGCGAGCGTGAAGATCAGCGCCAGCACCGGGATGAACGCGAGCGGCCCGGCGCGCAGGCCCCACGACAGCGCCATCGTCGAACAGAAGGACAGCACGATGATCGTGAAGCCCATCGCCACGCCCGACTCGCGCAGCAGCGACACCAGCAGCCCGCTGACCCAGCCCATCAACGCGCCCATGCCGACGCGGCGCCAGGTGCGCGCGGGCGTGACGGGCAGGTCGGCGAGGCTCGCGCAGATCGCGCCCGTCGCGGCGGCGAGGGCGTCCAGCTTGCCGCCGATCAGGGTCAGCGAGATCTCGATGATCGCGACGCCGAGCGCCACCGCGAGGCCGTTCAGCACGTGCGCGGGCAGCCGCATGTAGAGACGGGGAGTCTGCATCGGCCCGATTGTGGCGCAGTCATCGGCGCCGTCATGGCCGGGCGCCGCGCAGGGTCGCGCGGGCACGGCGAGAATGGGCCGTCGGTCACTGCCCCGCCTGCCATGAACACGTCCCCGCCCCTTCGCGCCTCGCGTGCCGCCACCGGCCTCGCGCTGGCCCTGTTCGCGGCTCACGCGGCGCATGCCGACCCGCTGACCGACGACAAGCGCCAGGCGCTCGGCGAATTCACCGTCGCCTACCGGCTGGCCGAGCTCTGGCCGCAGATGGTGCCCAAGATCGCGCGCGACTCGCTGCCGCGGCTCGAGGAGGCGACGCGCGCGGACATCGACGCCGACGCCCTCGCCGACGACGCCCACCGCGCCGCAGCGCAGGCGCGCGTCGGCGCGCTGCTGCCGACCGGCCGCCGCGAGCTCGAGTCGGCGCTGCTGCAGAAGTTCGACGCCGACGAGCTCGCCACGTGGACGGCGATCGAGATCTACGGCCGCTACTTCGAGACGCAGGAGATCCGCGAGATCACGCGCTTCTTCAGCTCCGACACCGGCCAGAAGGTGACGACGCTCGGCCCCACGCTGCTCGCCGAGGCGCGCAAGCCGGGCGCGGGCGACGTGATGGCGCGCCACTTCACCGAGGCGGAGCTGCAGGAGATCGTCGCGTTCTGGAACTCGCCCGTCGGCCTGAAGATGAGCGCCACCACCGAGCAGGTGCGCGAGGACATGCACGACCACTTCGCGCAGCGCTCGGAGGCGGTCGTGCAGGGCGTCGCGCGCAAGGTGGCGACGCTCGCCGAGGCCGACGCCGCGAGCGCGCCCGAGGCCGCGGCGAGCCGCTGAGGCCCGCGCCGGGAGGCGTCGCGACGGCACCGCGACGACGGCCCCACCGGGGTTTTCACGCAGCGTAACAACGCCTCTGGGCAAGGGGTGGGAATCATTGCGACAATACGCCTCTTCACCGTTTCAATTCCACGCCGCCGCATGTCCTCGCTTCCCCCGTCCTCGACGCCGCCCGCCGGCGACGATTCCCTGCCCGAGTCGCTGCCCGTCGCAGCTGCCGAGCAGGATTCGGCGCCCGCGGTCGCAGCCGAAACCGATTCCGCTCCGGAGTCGGCGCCTGCTGCCGCCGGCCCTGCTCCTGAGGACTGCGGCCCGCAACTCAAGCAGTTGTACCCGGCCCTGTTCTCGAACCCGCCCAAGCCGCTGAAGCTGCGCATCCAGGCCGACATCCAGGCACGTTCGCCGGGCGTGTTCACGAAGCCGCAGCTGTCCGCGTTCCTGCGCCGCTACACCGGCAGCCACGGCTACCTCAACGCGATCGTCAAGGCGACGCACCGCTTCGACCTCGACGGCAACCCCGGCGACGCGCTTAGCGACGAGCACCGCCAGGCCGCCGTCGACGAACTCGCCCGCCGCCGCGCCAACACGCAGGCGCGCCGCGCGCTCGAGGACGAGCAGCGCTTCAACCGCGGCGTGCTGCTGCGCGACTTCGAGGTCACCAAGCTCGACAAGGCCGGCTTCGCCGCGCTCAAGGGCGTGCCCGAGGGCGAGCTCGACGGCCTGCTCGACCGCGCGCGCAAGGAAGCCGCCGAGACGCCACCACCGGCCGCCAACCGCGATCGCCGCGGCCCGCCGAACCGCGGCCCGCGCGGCGACGGCCAGGAACGTGGCGGCCAACG
>JASLEM010000051.1 GCA_030151165.1 Burkholderiaceae bacterium | reverse complement strand
TGGGCCGCGACGTGGCAGTCAGCTCCACCAAGCCGCTCACCGGCCACGCGCTGGCCGCGGCCGGCGCCATCGAGGCCGCGTTCGCGTGGCACACGCTGGTGGACAACCCGCAGGGCCGCCTGCCGGTGCACTGGTGGGACGGCGTGGTCGACCCGGCGCTGCCGGCGCTGCGCGCGGTCGCGCCGGGCACGGCGCTCGGCCGTCCGGTGCGCCACGTGCTGAGCAACTCGTTCGCCGTCGGAGGCAGCAACGCCGCGTTGCTGTTCTCGGCGGAGTGATGGCGATGGACACCCACGACCTCGCCGCCTGGCCGCCGCATGCGATGGACGCCTGGGTGCCGCATCGCGGCCCGATGAACCTGCTCGATGGCGTGGATCACTGCGACGAGGCAGGCATCGTCGCGCACGTGCGCGTCCCGCGCGAGGGCCTGTTCCTCATCGACGACGGCATGCCGGCGTGGGTGGGCATCGAGTACATGGCGCAGGCGGTGGCCGCGTGGTCGGGCGCGCGGGCGCGGGCCGGCGGCGGATCGCCGAGAATCGGCTACCTGCTGGGCAGCCGGCGCTACGAGGCGGCGGTGCCGGTGTTCGAGACCGGCGCGCTGCTGCACGTGCATGCGCAGTGCGAGCTGATGGGCGACAACGGCCTGGGCATGTTCGACTGCCGCATCGTGCAGGGCGAGCGCGTGCTGGCCACGGCGCGCCTGAGCGTGTTCGAGCCGCAGCCGGACCAGGACAGCGATCAAGAGGATGGGACGCCGCAGAGCGCCCCGGGGGAAGGACGAGGATGACGACGGAAGTTCAAGGAAGCGCCGCGCGCGGCACGGTGCTGGTGACGGGCGCGAGCCGCGGGATCGGGCGCGCGATCGCGCTGGCGGCCGCGCGCGAGGGCCACGACGTGGTGGTGCATTGCCGCACGGGCCTGGAGCAGGCGCGCGCGGTGGCCGCGGAGATCGAGGCGCTGGGCCGCCAGGCGCGCGTGCTGGCGTTCGACGTCGCCGACCGCGCCGCCGCCGCCGCCGCGCTGCTGGCCGACATCGAGGCGCACGGCGCGTACTACGGCGTCGTCTGCAACGCGGGCATCGCGCGCGACAACGCCTTCCCGGCGATGACCGGCGAGGAGTGGGACGCCGTCGTCCACACCAACCTCGACGCGTTCTACAACGTGCTCAACCCGGTCGTGATGCCGATGATCCAGCGCCGCAAGCCGGGGCGCATCGTGACGCTGGCGTCGGTGTCGGCGCTGATGGGCAACCGCGGCCAGACCAACTACAGTGCCGCCAAGGCGGGGGTGATCGCGGCGACGAAGTCGCTGGCGATCGAGCTCGCCAAGCGCGCCATCACCGTCAACTGCGTCGCGCCCGGGCTGATCGACACCGAGATGGTGCCGCCCGAGGTGCTCGAGGAAGCCATGAAGCTGATCCCCCTGCGCCGCATGGGCACGCCCGACGAGGTCGCCGCGCTCGTCGCGTTCCTGATGAAGCCGGAGGCGGCGTACATCACGCGCCAGGTGATCTCGGTCAACGGGGGCATGCTCGGATGAAGCGCGTCGTCGTCACGGGATTCGCCGGCATGAGCCCGCTGGGCCACGACTGGCCCACGGTGTTCGCCGCCCTGAAGAGCGGCCGCAACGCGATCGAGACCATGCCCGACTGGGCGCAGTTCGACGGCCTCAACACGCAGCTCGGCGCGCGCGCGAAGCCGTTCGAGCTGCCGTCGAACTACAACCGCAAGTCCACACGCAGCATGGGGCGCGTCGCGCTGATGGCCACGCGCGCGAGCGAGCTGGCGCTGGCCGACGCGGGCCTGCTGGGCGACCCGGTCGTGCAGGGCGGCGGCATGGGCGTGTCGTACGGCTCGTCGGCCGGCTCGCCGCACGCGCTCGGCGACTTCGGCCAGATGATGATCGACAAGTCGACGCAGGGCATCAACGCGAACACGTACATCAAGATGATGTCGCACACCGCGGCCGTCAACATCGGCGTGTTCTTCGGGCTCACGGGCCGCATCATCACGACGACGAGCGCGTGCACGTCGGGCAGCCAGGGCATCGGCTACGCGTTCGAGGCGATCCAGACCGGCCGCCAGGTCGCGATGCTGGCCGGCGGCGCCGAGGAGCTCGACGCCACCGAGGCCGCGGTGTTCGACACGCTGTTCGCCACCAGCACCCGCAACGAGACGCCCGAGCTCACGCCGCGCCCGTTCGACGCGAAGCGCGACGGCCTCGTGCTGGGCGAGGGCGCGTGCACGCTGGTGCTCGAGGAGCTCGAGCACGCGCTCGCGCGCGGCGCGCGCATCCACGCGGAGATCCTCGGCTGGGGCACCAACTCCGACGGCACGCACGTGACGCATCCGAACGCGAGGATGATGGCCGAGGCGATGCGCATGGCGCTCGCCGACGCGCGCCTCGACGCGAGCGCGATCGGCTACGTCAACGCCCACGGCACCGCGACGGAGCAGGGCGACCTCGCAGAATCGCAGGCGACGAGCGAGGTGCTCGGCCCGCGCATGCCGGTGAGCTCGCTCAAGAGCTACATGGGCCACACGCTCGGCGCCTGCGGCGCGCTGGAGGCCTGGATGTCGATCGAGATGATGCGCGAGGGCTGGTTCGCGCCGACGCTCAATCTCGAGACCGTCGACCCGCGCTGCGGCACGCTCGACTACATCATGGGCGCCGGCCGCGAGATCGAGACCGACATCGTGATGAGCAACAATTTCGCGTTCGGCGGCATCAACACGTCGTTGATCTTCCGGCGCTGGAAGTGAAGATCGAACCAGTCAAACCGAGGAGGAGTGTCCGATGAAGTGGAAGAACGTGTGCGTGGCCGCGGCCGTCGCGATGGCGACCTGCCTGGCGGCGGCCGATGCCGGCGCGAAGTCGCGCTCGATGATCGACCCGGGGCGCGTGTCGCTGATCTCGGCCGGCGCCGCGGTGCCGGCCGCCGCGACGCCGCAGGCCGTGCGCCAGGCGATCGTCGACGGGGGCAAGGTGCACGGCTGGACGGTCGTCGGCGAGCAGCCCGGCACGGTGACGCTGAAGGTCGACACGCGCGGCCACCAGGTCATGGTCGACGTCGCCTACGACGCCACCGGCTACGAGATCACCTACAAGGACAGCGTCAACATGAACTACCGGGCGGGCGACGACGGCAAGGTCAGCATCCACCCGAAGTACAACGCCTGGATCAGCGAACTCGGCAACTGCATCCGCACGGCGGCGGCGGCCGAAGGCATCCAGTGACCGGGCGCGGGCGACGCGCCCGCGCGAACCGCCAGGGTTCCCTTTCCCAACTTGAACAGGAGCACTTTCCATGAAGAAGATTCTTTTCGCCACGCTGCTGGCCTGCACGCTGGCCACCCCCGCGATGGCGCGCGACACCATCGTCAAGATCAAGCTGGCGGACGTGCTCGACATGCCCGAGGCCAAGGAGAAGCTCGACGGCTCCGTCAAGTTCTACCTGGCCGGCTCGCCGACGCCCGCGATCGAGAAGAAGTACGGCGAGGACGTCGGCAACGAGAAGACCAACGCGTTCAACAAGACGCCGGAGATGTCGTGCAAGTGGGCCGCGCTGTCGGCGCTGATCGCGTTCCAGAACCACGCGAAGCAGCAGGGCGCGAACGCGGTCGTCGACATGGTGAGCTACTACAAGAAGGAAGTCGTGAGCAGCCCGACCGAGATCGACTGCCATGACGGCGTGTTCATCGGCGGCGTCGCGCTCAAGGGCACGTACGCCAAGGTCAAGTAAGCCTCGGCACGGCGTGTTGCGCGTCGCGATCGAGCAGGCCGGGGCGATGGACGACGAGGCCGTCGCGCCCGCCTGGTTCGGCATCGACGAGCGCGCACGCTGGTCCGCGATGAAGCCCGCCACGCGCGCGGCCTTCGTCGCCAGCCGCCGCCTGCTGCGCCGCCTGCTCGAAAGCGCCACCGGCACGCCGGCGAGCGATTGGGACGTCTCGGCACGCGTCGGCACCGCGCCCGAGGCGAGCCGGCGAAGCGATGCATCCGACGGCCGCGGCGCGGTGCCGCGGGTCTCGCTGGCGCATCGCGCGGGCTGGGTGGCCGCGGCGCTGGCCGGGGACCGCGCGGTCGGCGTCGACATCGAATGCGACCGGCCGCCGCGCTCGCCGGCGTCCGAGCGTGCCGGCCTGATGCTGTCGGCCGCGGAACTGGCACGCTGGTCGACGTTGCCGGAGCCCGCGCGCGAGGCGACGCTGCTGCGCGCCTGGGTCGCCAAGGAGGCCTGGTTCAAGGCGACGCCCGCGGGCCTCGCGCCGTGGGACTTCCGCCGCCTCGAGGCGCGGCCGGGCGCGCCGGATCGCGCCAACGTGAGGCTGTGGGAATCGCCGCCGGTGCGCGTCGCGCTGTGCTGCGACGACGCGGCGGCGCTGGCCTCGGCCGTCTGCGAGGCGCCGGCCGGCGTCGCGTTCGACGCCACCTCGTTCTGGCAGGTGGCGCGCGTCGACTGACGCCGCCTGCCTCCAAGCTGTCTTCTCCAACGCCGTCGCGCCATGCCACAGGTTTCCCACGCTCCCGCCTACGTTCCCGAGACCGCCTTCGGCGACTGGTTCCTCCAGACGCCGACGTGGGACGTCCACGTGCTCGAAGTCGCGCTGCGCGACCTCGACCCGCGCATTCCCGCGCGGCGCGCGAGCTACCCCGTCGTGATCGACGTCGGCTGCGGCTGGGGGCGGTCGCTGAAGAAGTTGAACGAGCGCTTCGCGCCGGAGCGGCTCATCGGCTTCGACATCGCGCCCAAGATGGTGGAAGCGGCCGCGCGCGAGGTCGCGTCGCTGCGCACGAAGGCGGGCGCGCCGGCCGAGATCGTCAAGGCCACGAGCGCCGCGCTGCCGCTGGCCGACGCGAGCGTCGACCTGCTGTTCTGCCACCAGACCTTCCACCACCTCGTCGACCAGGACGCCGCGATCGCCGAGTTCTTCCGCGTGCTCAAGCCGGGCGGCACGATGCTGTTCGCGGAGTCGACGAAGCGCTACATCCATTCGTGGATCATCCGGCTGCTGTTCCGCCATCCGATGCAGGTGCAGAAGACCGCGCCGGAGTAC
>JASLEM010000007.1 GCA_030151165.1 Burkholderiaceae bacterium | reverse complement strand
GCAGGCCCGTCACGCCGCCGACGAAGGTCACCGCGGCGCACGCGAACAGGAACAGGTTCTCCACGCGGTACGGGTTGGGCAGCTCGAGGCGCTTGTTCTCCGAGCTGTAGTCGTACGCCATGCGGTCTCCCGGGGTGGTTTGCGGTCGATTCTAGAGAGCCGCCGATCCGGCGCCGGGCTCAGGCCGCCGGCCCGTCCGGAATCAGGCGGCGGCCGTACGAGACCGCCTCGTCCTGCACATAGCCCAGCCGCTCGTAGAACGCGCGCACCGCGGTGTTGCCGCTGCGGATCTGCAGGTTGATCTTCGGGCAGCCGAGCGCGAGCAGCAGGCGCTCGACCTGCGCCATCAAGGCGCGCGCATGGCCGCGGTCGCGGTGGCCGGGCGCGACCGCGAGGTAGTTGATCCAGCCGCGATGGCCGTCGTAGCCCGCCATCACCGAGGCGACCACGCGGCCGTCGATCTCGCCGACCAGGAAGCCCTCGCGCTGCACGGTGAGCTTGCGCGCGATGTCGCGCGCCGGGTCGTTCCACGGGCGCGTGAGGCCGCAGTCGTGCCACAGCGCGATGACGGCGGCTTCGTCGGATTCGAGGTACGGGCGGATGTGCATCGGAAGACTCCTGGGTCGACGAGGGAAGGGATCGGGACGGCCCGCGCGTCGCGCCTCGTGAAGGCGCCGCCACGGCAGGCGGGCGCGCCGCGCGAGGCGGACGGCGAGGCGGGGATATGAGGCGGGGACTCGAGGCGCGACGGGCCGCTCGGGCCGCCGCGCGGGCGACGGTCAGCGTCGTCGTGAACCGGCTTCGGGGGCGCGTCCGCGCGCGCGCGTCACGCGCGCCGGCGCGGGGCGCGGCGGCAGCGGGGCGAGGCGGGGGCGAAGCGGCGAGGGCGACATGGCGTCGGCGATGTTCCGGCAGGGCGACGAGCCAGTCTATCCGAGGCCGCGGCCGCGACTGCGTGAAAACCCGTGTCAGCGCTGTCCGACATCGACGTAGGCGCCGGACGGCAAGGCCAGCTCGGCAGAAGACCTAACATGCGGGGTTTCGTATCCCATTCAAACGAGGACTGTCGTGAAACCCTTCCTGACTCGTGTGCCGTTCTCCCGCGGCGCGGCCGTGTCCGCGATCGCCGCGCTCTCGGCGCTGCTGGCCGCCTGCGCGCAGCACGACGCCTCGCAGCTCATGAGCAACTCGGCCGGCGTGCCTGCCGGCGGGGCGAGCGTGGCCGGGGCGTCGGCGCCGGCCATCGTCGTGCCGGTGATGCCCGGCGCGCGCGGCTACCCGCTCGCCGCCGTCCGCCCGGCGACGCACGACTACTTCGGCGTCACCGTCAAGGACGACTTCGAGTGGCTGGAGACGGCCGGCGACCCGCAGGAAAAGGCGTGGGTCGCGGCGGAGAACGCGTACAGCCGCAAGGCGCTGGACGCGATGCCCGCGCGCGCCGCGCTGCACGCGCGGCTGACGACGCTGATGTCGTCGACGTCGAGCGCGTACTCCGGCCTCGTCGAACGCGGCGGCGTGATCTTCGCGCTGAAGAACGCGCCGCCGAAGCAGCAGCCGCTGCTGGTGACGCTGAAGTCGGTGGACGACCCGACGACCGAGCACGTGGTCTACGACCCGAACGTCGAGGCCGCGGACGGCTCGCTGACGATCGACTTCTTCCGCCCGTCGCTCGATGGCAAGCGCGTGGCGATCTCGGTCTCCGAGGGCGGCAGCGAGGACGGCACGCTGCGCGTCCTCGACGTCGCCACCGGCCAGCCGCTGCCCGACCGCATCCCGCGCGTCACCTACCCGACCGGCGGCGGCGACGTCGCCTGGGGCCCGGGCAACGCGGGCCTGTACTACACGCAATATCCCGCGCCCGGCACGCGCGCGGACGCCGACGCGCATTTCTTCCAGCAGGTCTTCTATCACGTGCTCGGCACGCCCGCCGAGCAGGACAAGCCCGAGGTCGGCGCCGACTTCCCGCGCATCGCCGAGACGCGCCTCGAGACGTCGCAGGACGGCCGCACCGTCGTCGCGATCGTCGAGAACGGCGACGGCGGCGACTACGCGCTGTACCTGAAGACGACCGACGCCGGCGCGCAGGGCACGTGGCGCCGCATCGCGGTCGCGGCCGACGGCGTGAAGGACGTGCAGGTCGGCGACGACGGCGCGCTGTACCTGCTGTCGCGCGCGAACGCGCCGCGCGGCAAGCTGCTGCGCCTGGCGGTGTCGGCGCAGACGCAGGCGGTCGACTGGACGAAGGTGCCGGTGGTGGTGCCGCAATCGGACGGCTCGATCGAGCACTACGCGGTCGCGGGCGGCAAGGTCTACAGCGCCGAGCTGCTGGGCGGACCGTCGCGGCTGCGCACGATCGACCTGCGCCGCAAGCACGCGAGCGCGGTGCTGCTGCCGCCGGTGTCGGGCGTCGACGACCTCGTCAACCTCGGGCGTGGCGACGTCGTCGCGCACCTCACGAGCTACGTCACGCCGCCGCTGTGGTCGCACGTGGCGAGCGGGCGCGCGCGGCGCAGCGGGCTGTACGTGTCGTCGGAGGCGAACTTCTCCGACACCGAGGTCGTGCGCGAGTTCGCGGTCTCGAAGGACGGCACGAAGATCCCGCTGAACATCATGAAGCGCAAGGGCACGCACCTGGACGGCCGCAACCCGACGATCCTGTACGGCTACGGCGGCTACGGCGTGAGCATGACCCCGGGCTTCAACGCGGCGCGCCGCGTGTGGCTGGATCGGGGCGGCGTCTACGTCGTCGCCAACATCCGCGGCGGCAGCGAGTACGGCGAGGCCTGGCACATGGCCGGCAACCTCACGAAGAAGCAGAACGTGTTCGACGACTTCATCGCGTCGGCGGAGCACCTCGTCAAGCAGAACTACACGAACCCGCAGCGGCTCGCGATCGTCGGCGGCAGCAACGGCGGCCTGCTGATGGGCGCGGCGTTGACGCAGCGCCCCGACCTGTTCCGCGCGGTGGTGAGCTCGGTGGGGATCTACGACATGCTGCGCGTCGAGCTCGACCCCAACGGCGCGTTCAACACGACGGAGTTCGGCAGCGTCAAGGACAAGGCGCAGTTCGACGCGCTCTACGCCTACTCGCCGTACCGCAACGTGAAGGACGGCGTCGACTACCCGGCGATCCTGATGATGACGGGCGACAACGACGGCCGCGTCAACCCGGCGCACTCGCGCAAGATGATCGCGCGCCTGCAGCAGGCCGACCCGAGCGGCCACGAGATCCTGCTGCGAACCAGCGCCTCCAGCGGACATGGCATCGGCACGGCGCTGTCCGAGCGCATCGAGGAGACGACCGACCTGTACGGCTTCATCGTCGACCAGCTGGTGGCCGGCCAGTGACGCCGCAGGCCCGACGCTGCCGCCTCGGCGGCGCGCGCCGGGCGCGAGACACCGAGCGACGAGGGCCGCACGCCCGCGCGTGAGGCCCGCTCGAAAGAAGAAGGGGACGCGAAGCGTCCCCTTTCTCGTTCTGGCGGCGCCGGCTCGCGAGCGCCCTCGCGGTCAGCGCTCGTTGTGGTGCTCGTCGACGAGCTCGCCTTTCTCGCCCTTTCTTTCCTTCTCGTCGCCCTTGCGATGCTCCTTCTCGCCCGGCTGGCCTTGCGGGCGCTGCGGCTGCCCCTGAGCGCCGCTCGGGCGACCGCCTTCGGGACGGGCCGCCGGGTCGGGCTGGCCGCGTTGCTGGCGCGGATCGCCGATGCCGCGTGCGCGCGGCTCGGTGCCCGGCGTCGCCTGCGGCTGGCCCGCGACGGGCGCGCCCTGCGGCTGGCCGTGGTTGCCCTGCATCGGCGGCTGCTGGGACGGCTGCCCCGGCGCCGGCGGATAGGAAGGCGGCTGCTGGCGAGGCGGCTGCGGGTACGGCTGCGGTTGATAAGGCTGCTGGCCGGGGCGCGGCTGGCCCGGCGCGAACTGCGAGGGTTGGCCTTGCGGGGCGATCTGCTGTTGCTGTTGAGGCTGCTGGTACGGCTGGCCGTGCGGTTGCGGCTGTTGCTGCTGCGGATTCGGGTTCGAGTTCTGCTGGAACTGGCCCGGCTGCCCCGGCTGACCCTGCACGGGCGGGTTCGCCTGGCCGTACGGCTGCGGCTGGCCCGAGCGACCCGCCGGCTCGCCGTTGCCGCCCTGGAAGCCGGGGCGGTTGCCGTTCGGGTTGTCGCTGCGCAGGCCGGCGTTGTACGGGCGTGCCGGCTCGGTGTGCACGGTCTGGGCCGGCGGCAGCGCCACCGGCTGGCGGCCCGGCACGTAGGACGGGATCGCCGCGCCGGACGTCGGCACCGGCGCCGCGGCATGCACCACCGGCGGCAGGCCCGCGGCGAGGTGCGAACGCGCGGGCACCTGGCCCTGGTAGGCCTGGCCGCTGGCGGTGCTGCCGGCCGGAGCGACGATCGTCACGTTGGTCACGTTCGTGACGTTGGTGATGTTGTTGGTGACGCGGTTGTCGTTGATCGTCGTGTTGTGGCTGTTGTTCTCGACGTTGCCCGTGATGTGCATGCCGACGTTGACCACCGGCGGCGCGCTGACGACGACGGCCGGCGGCGTGCCGATCGGCGCCGGCACGATGATCCCGTGGCGCGAGCCCGGCGGCGGCGGCACGAAGCAGCCCTGCGGGCCGACCGGCGGATGGCTGGCGAGGATCACGCCGGCCGCGACCACGCCGATGGCGATCTGCACGCCGAGCGGCGGCGGCACGAAGCGCACCTCGGGCCGCGACCAGTAGCCGGGGATGAAGACGACGTTGGCGTCGCGATGCTCGTAGTACGGCTGCACCCACACGTAGTCCGGCTGCGGCGGCGCGGCCCAGCGCCCCGCGGCCCAGACCCAGCGGCCTTGCCAGGCCCAGTAGCCGCCCGTCCAGACCGCGTCCGGGTAGGGCTGCGGCGGCGGCGCCTCGACCAGCATCGGCGGCGGCGCCCAGGCCACGGCGATCGGTGCGGGCTCGTAGGTCGGCGGGTCGATGTAGACGCTGACGACCGGCTCGTCCTGCACCGGCGCGTAATCGGCCGGCGGCGCCTGCGGATATTGCGGCGGCGCCTGGTACTGCGGCGCGGGCGGGTACTGCGGCGGCGGCGAGTAGCGCTGCGGCTGCTGGTAGCGCGGCGGCTCGACGACGCACGCGGACAGCAGCGAGGACGCCGCGAGCACGCCGCACAGGCCGCTGAGTGCGAAGCGGCGCGGCGTGGCGAGGGCTTGTCGATGGTTCATTCTCGTGACCTCTGGCTGGCCCCCGACAGGCAAGGGGCGCGGGTTTTTCGTGGGATGACCTGTAGAGAACGCGCGAGACCGGCATCCGGCCAACAGCGTTCACCGAACATTACATTCTTCAGGACGGGGCAAGCGACGGCAACCAACCGCGCTACGGGACGGATGGCGCGACGGTCGCGCACGTCCGCAGGGCATCGCCTCGGTGTGTCGTGCGAGTCGCGCGGCTCACGCGAGCTCGCACGCGCGACGGGTCACGCGAGGGCCGGGCCGGCGGAGGCCGTCGCCGGCGGCCGTCGCGTGGCGTCGTCTCAGCCCGCGTGCATCTGGTCGCCGGGGCCGGCGAGGTAGTACGGCTCCTGCGGCACGAGGATCCACATCAGGACGTACAGCAGCAGGCCCGAGCCGGCGAACACGACGCCGAAGATGAACAGCAGCCGCCACACCCACGACGCGACACCGGTGACCTGCGCGACGCCGCCGCAGACGCCGCCGATCCAGCGGTCGCTGATGCTGCGGCGCAGGGCGTTGATGGCGCCTTGCGGACCGAACGGGCCGCGCGTGTCGGCGCCGCCGTTGTACGGGCTGCCCTGGGCGCCCTGGCCATTCATGCCGTTGAGGACACGCGCCTTCGCGCGCGCGAATTCCTCGTCGGAAAGGACACCGCGCTGGTGGAGGTCGCCGAGCTTGCCGATTTCGTCGCTGACTGACATTGCATTCTCCTGGTGGAATGGCGTGATCGATGAAGGTCAGCTTAGGACGGCGCGCCCCGTGGCGCCAACGCCTTGCGATGGACTGCCGTGCGGGCCGACAGGCCCGGCGTTCGCCCCGACAGGCCGGGGCGTGGGCCGCGCGGCGCGCCGGACGGTACCGCGCCGGGTCGCCCGCGGCGGCTGGCGCACCGCGCGGGCGATGGCGCGGCCGGGCTCAGTGCTTGACGTTCGTCTTGTTGAAGCCGGGCGTGGGCGCCATGGTCGGGCGCGGGCCGTCGTCCGAGTCGCTGCAGGGCGCCTGCCATTCGCGCAGCTCGGTCTCCAGGAGCTTGTGGCCGTCCGCCTGCGCGATGGCGATCAGCGCGAAGACGTTGTCGTCGTTGACGAGTTCGTGTCCCAGCCCCACTTTCAATTGCCGATAGATGTGCTGCAGTTCGGGCGACGTGTCCTGCGTTTTCATGGGCTCTCCAGAGTTGAAGCCGTTCGCGGCAACGGGCGTGCCCCGGCATGGCGGCGGGCCGTACAGCGGGATCGACTCCGCAGTAGAGCACCGTTGGACGACAGGGGTAATGCCCCTAAAGACGTAGTCGGTCCGCATAGCCGGTCAGCTCGAGGTAGCCCCAGCCGGCCGGTTGCCCGTCCGCCCTGCGAAGCGCCGAGACGCCTTCCCAGTACAGCGCGCCGGTCGAGTCGCGGCTGTCGAGTTCCTGGTCGTCCTGCAAGGCGTCGACACGGAAGCTGCCGGCGGGGGTGTCGAGCTGCCACTCGACCGGATACTCGACCCGCGTGCGCGGGCTCGTCCAGCGCCGCAGCGGCCTGAACGCGACCTCGGCCGGCCCGAAGGCGCGCAACTCGCCGGCCGCGTTGCGGAACGAGCCGCCGGCCCACACGGTGCTGCCGTCGGCGCGGCGCATGCGGAAGGCCATCAGCGCGCCGCCGTCGAGCAGGTTGAAGCCGACCCAGTCCCAGCCGACGGCGTCCGGCGGCAGGTAGGCGTCGCTCCATTCGTGATCCAGCCAGGCGCGGCCGACGACCTCGCGCGGCGGCAGGCCCGCGCGCTCGACGCGGCCGCGCACCGCGAGCTGCGGCTCGCTGTAGTAGTGGCTGGCCTGCTGCGGCAGCGGCCCCTTCTGCGAATAGCCGGCGTCGCCCTGCAGCATCACCGGTTGCGTGGCCTGCAGCGCCAGCGCGAGGGCGAAGCGCTCGCTGCGGACGTCGATGCGCTGCGCGCTCGGGGTGCCCGGGGCCGACGCCGTGCGGCTCAGCATCCAGTCGCGCAGCCGCACCGCCTGCGTGCCGCTCGCGGCGGGCGTCTGCACGAGGCCGAAGCCCTCGCGCGCGACGCGCTGGTCGTGCATCAGGCCCGCGCCGCCCGCGCGCGTGCCGGCCGCGAGATCCGTCAGGGCGACGTGCGCGAACACGACCTGCTTCGCCGCGAAGCGGCTGGCCGAGCCCTCGCCCAGGCCGGTGCGCGTGCGGAAGAACGTGACCTGGAAGCCGAACTCGGGCGCCTTGCCGGCCGCGATGGCCGTCGCCTGGTCCGACGCCTCGCCGCCGCCCGCCGACCGTAGCCAGCCGGTGACGTACCACCACTCGATGTGCGTGTCCGGATGCGCGCCATGGTCGGCCGGGAAGCGCAGCGGGCGGTGCGAGACGCCGAGCGCGGGAAGGGTATTGGCCGTCGATGCCGACGAGGCCGAGACCGACGGTGGCATGGCGGCACTCGCCGCCATCGCCGCGATGAACGGACGTCGGCGCATCACCACCTCGTCCGAACAGGGCGGGTTGCCGGGGGCGCGTGGATCATGATGTCTGGGAGGCTTTGTGCGGGCTCGACGGGGTCGAGCTCCTGGGAGTCGGCGGGAGGACGGTTCCGGACGCGGCCGCTCGCGTCGGCGGGTTGTCCTGGCGCAGTGTCGCATTCATCGACGCCGGCTTGCCACGCCGGCCAGGCATCCGCGCCGGCGAACTCGTTCAGAATCGCGGGCGATGCCTTCGAACTCCACGCCCGGTGGCGCACCGATCCTGTATTCGTTTCGCCGCTGCCCCTACGCCATGCGCGCGCGGCTCGCCCTCAAGGTGTCGGGCGTGCGGGTGCATCTGCGCGAGGTGGCGCTGCGCGACAAGCCCGCGGCGATGCTGCTCGCGTCGCCCAAGGGCACGCTGCCGGTGCTGCAGCTGCCGGACGGCCGCGTGCTGGAGCAGAGCCTCGACATCATGCGGTGGGCACTCGGCCAGCATGACCCGCAAGAATGGCTTCGTGACGAGGAAGCGGACGAGGCGCACGCGCTGATCGCCCTCAACGACGGCCTCTTCAAGCAGGCGCTGGATCGCTACAAATACGCGCCGCGCCATCCCGGGCGGTCGCCGCAAGCCTGGCGTGACGAGGCGGTCGAACTGATGCTCGCGCCGCTGGACGCGCGCCTCGCGGATCGGCCGTATCTGCTGCGCGCGACGCCATCGCTGGCCGACATGGCGATCGTGCCGTTCGTGCGCCAGTTCGCGGCGGTCGACCCGGCGTGGTTCGACGGCGCGCCGCTCGGGGCGCTGCGGGCGTGGACGACGCGCATCGTGGCCTCCGGGCTGTTCGACTCGGTGATGCCGAAGTACGCCGCCTGGCAGCCCGGAGACGCCGAGATCGACTTCTGACCGCCGCGCCCCGGCCCACGCCTGCGAGAATCGAGGCCATGCCAGACCGGGCCCCGACTTCGCTGCGCCACAGCGCCTTCTATCGCTTCGTGCCGCTCGCCGATCCGCGCGCCGTCGCCGACGCGCTCGGCGTGTTGGCGCGCGACCTGCGCGGCAGCATCGTCGTGGCCCCCGAAGGCGTCAATGGCGCGCTCGCCGGCGAGCCGCAAGCCGTGGCGGCGTTCGAGGCCGCGTTGCAGCGAGCGGACGTGCTGGGCGGCGCGCTGCGCGGCATGGCGTTCAGGCACAGCGACTGCGTCACCGAACCCTTCGGCCTGCTCAAGATCAGCGTCAAGCCGGAGATCGTGGCGCTCGCGCTGCCGGCTGCATCGGACGATGCGGCCCGCGCGCCCATCGCCGCCCCCGACGAGCACGACGCCAGCCACCTGTCGCCGCAGGACTGGCGAGCGCTGCTGGCGCGCGAGGACGTCGTGATCCTCGACAACCGCAACCACTTCGAAGTCCGGTTGGGGCATTTCCGCGGCGCGGTCGATCCGCAGGTACACAACTTCCGCGACTTCGCCGCGTTCGTCGAAACGAACGCGCCCGCGTGGCGCGCGGCCGCCAGGCCGGTGGCGATGTACTGCACGGGCGGCATCCGCTGCGACAAGACCGCGCCCTGGATGCGCAGCCTGGGGCTGGACGTGTGGCAGCTCGAGGGCGGCATCCTGAACTACTTCGAGAGCCTCGGCGACGCCGACCGCGACTGGCAGGGCGAGTGCTTCGTCTTCGACAACCGCGTGGCCCTCGACAGCACGTTGCGCGAAACGCCGACGACCGCCGACGAGGTCTTCGACGCCGCGCACCCCGACGAGCGGTGGCGCCTGCAACGAGCGCGCCGGCTCGCGGGTCCGACGCGCTGAGATGGCCGCCTTCTCGGGCACGAACGCGGAGCGTCGCCATGCCGCGACCTGAGGCGGGCTGGACGCCGCCGTTGCGCGATGGCGTCGCCGCCAGCCGCGTCGGCGTCGGCGCGGGGCACTTCGCGAACGTGCTCGATTTCCTGGTCGCGCGGTTTCCCGCCGTCGGCGACTGGCCCTCGCGCCTGGCGCGCGGCGCGGTGCTGGACGCCGCGGGGCAGCCGTTGGCCGCCAACGCCGGCTGCCCGCCCGGCCTGCTGATCTGGTACTGGCGCGACCCGCCGCCCGAGCGCCGCGTGCCGTTCGAGATCGAGCTGCTGTACCGGGACGAGCGCCTGGTGGTCGTGGACAAGCCCCACTTCCTGCCGACGACACCCGGCGGACGCCACCTGCAGGAGACGGCGCTGGTGCGGCTCAAGCGCCAGCTCGGGATCGACACGCTCGCGCCGATGCATCGGCTCGATCGCGAGACCGCGGGCGTCCTCGTCTTCACGGTGCAGCCTTCCACGCGCGATGCCTACCACGCGCTGCTGCGCGAACGGCGCGTGCGCAAGGTCTACGAAGCCGTCGCGGCATGGCGGCCCGACCTGGCGCTGCCGTTGGTGTGCCGCCATCGCCTGGAGCCACCGCGCGGCGTGGGATTCATGCAGATGCAGGTCGTGCCGGGCGAACCCAATGCCGAGACCCTCGTCGAACTGATCGAGATCGTCGAACAGCCGGCGGGCACGTTCGCACGCTATCGCCTGACGCCCGCGACGGGCCGCAGACACCAGCTTCGAGCGCAGATGAACGCGCTGGGCCTGCCCCTGGTCGGCGACTGCATCTATCCCCGCCTGCTGCCCGACCTGGCTCCGGACGACGAACCCGACTACGGACAGCCCCTCCAGCTCCTCTCGCGCGAGCTGGCGTTCCGCGACCCGTTCAGCGGCGAGGCGCATCGGTTCGTCAGTCGGCGTCGACTGGCCCACGCGGTGCCTGGTTCGATCGAGGCCTGATGCCGCGCGGCTCGACATGCGAGCCCCCGCCTCCGAGCGCGCACGGATCACTTCGCGCCATGCGTCGATTCGATTGCGGGACAGATATTGTCCGCTCAAGAAATCGGTTATCGACATCGAGCACGCCTGCGAGCGTTCTCGCCCAGGTGCAGTCCTCGAGGCCAGCCGACGTGCGTCACCGCGCTGATCGTCGCGTTTTGCGCACGCTCGAGCCGTCTCAGCCATCCGACAGGTTCAACGAAATGGTTAGGGATAAACCATGAACAGGGGGGTCAAAAACAGTGACAAGCGACGCCGGAACTTCGATATTTGAATCAGGAACGGCGTTCCGCTCTGCGCTCGAAAAGGCAGGTGCGAGAACTTGGCGGCTGCACTTGCCGCCGGTTTCCATTCGTCCTGATCTGGGATCTCGCTCATGAAGATCTGCCAGACGTGCCCGACGCAGTTCGCAAGGGCTGGCCTGTCCTCATGAGCAACTTTTCGGAGTCAACCATGCAACCGCACCCGCGCTTGAATCTTGCGCTCGCCTTGCTCGCGCGCCCCCTACGCAAAGGGGCAGCCTTCGTCGCGGCCGCATTGGCCATGCTATTGATCCTTGTCATGGGTTCCATGGCCGCGGCACAGGACGTCCCGCGCATGGTCAAGCTGGGCGTGCACACGCCCAAGGTGGTGACCTCGGGCGAGGCCAAGCTGATCGGTCAGGCCCCCGCCAGCCAGCACATGCATCTGGTGCTGGGGCTGCAATCCCAGCACCTGGCCGAGCAGGAGAAGTTCCTGCAGGACGTGCAGACGAAGGGCACGCCGGTATTCCACCAGTTCCTCACCGCCGCGCAATGGAACGCCCGCTTCGCGCCCAGCGCGCAGGACGAACAGGCGGTGGTGGACTGGGCAAGCGCCCAGGGTCTGGTCGTCACGCAGCGATTCGGGCATCGCCTGGTCGTCGACGTGGAAGGCCCCGTGACGGTCGTCGAACGCGCACTCGCGGTGACGATCAATCGGTATCAGATGAGCGCCAACGGCGGCGTCACGAAGCAGTTCTATTCCAGCGACCGCGACCCGTCGGTGCCGGCTCACCTGGCGAATGTCATCCATTCGATCGGCGGCCTGAACGACGTGCAGGTCCTGCTTCCCGCCAACAAGGAGCGCGCGCTCCCCGACTTCTCGAAGTCGGTCGCAGGCCCCGGCAAGGCCATCGGCCCGAGCCAGGGGTTGCACGCGGACGGGTCCCGCCTGCCAAGCCAGAAGACCAATGGCAAGACGCCGGCGAAGGCCATGGCGGCCGCGCCCAAGCCGTTCATCACCGGGGGGGCGTATGACCCCTCCGACATGTACAACTCGAATGCGTACGACACGAATGCGCTGTATGCGTTGGGACATTGTTGCAATCCGCTGCACAACCCGAACGTCACGCCGCCGGAAACCTCGATCGCCATCGCGACGGCCGGTACGCAGAACACCAGCGACTTCACCGGATTCCACAACGCCTACCCGTACCTCGCCAGTCACTATCAGATCTTCTACATCGACGGCACGCCGGTCTGCTGCGACGCCGAAGGGACGATGGACTTCGAGTGGTCGACGGCGATGTCGAACAGCTTCGGCAGCTACGTCGACACCGCGATGGTCTACATGTACGACGGCATCAACACGCAGTTCTCGACCTTCACTGACATCTATTCGCACATGCTGAACGACGGCTATGCCCGCATCCTCAGCAACAGCTATGGATGCGCCGAGTTCGACTGCTATCCGCAGTCCGTCATGGACACGGAGCACGGGATCTTCAACGCGATGGTGGGGCAGGGGTGGACGATCGTCAGCGCGGCCGGCGACGGCGGTGCCACGTCCAGCGCAGGCACCAACCCCAACACCTGCACGACCCACGACTCCGTCTCTTATCCGGCGTCGGATCCGAACGTCCTGGCCGCCGGCGGTACGAGCCTGTCGCTCTCTTCCGGCCCCTTCTACAACTATGAAACGACCTGGACCGGCAATCCCGACGGCTGCGCGTCCAACGGTGGCGGCACCGGTGGCGGCTTCAGCGCCTACTGGCCCACGCCCGGCTACCAGAGCAACATGGGCTACGGCAGCCGCTCGATACCCGACATCGCGCTCAACGCGGACTGGTACAACACGCCGCAGAACCTCTATTTCAACGGCGGCCTCGGCGGCAACGGCGGCACGAGCATCGTGGCGCCTGAACTGGCGGGCTTCTTCGCCAACGAAAACGCCTACCTGCTCTACCTGAGCACCGTCACCGGCGGCTTGTGCAACGGCCACGCCTGCGCGCCGCTCGGGAACCCCAACTACCGGCTCTACTACTTCGGCAACAACCCCGGCTACGCGCCGCATTACCCGTACTACGACATCACCACGGGGTGCAACAACAACGACTACACGGCGTTCTACGGTCTCGGCTACTACTGCGCGCGTGGCGGCCACGACCAGACGACGGGCTGGGGCTCGGTCAACATGCTCCAGCTGGCCTGGGCGATCAATACCTATCAGGCGGGCGACTTCGGCGGCCCGGTCATCAGCTTCACGTCGGGGCCGCAGACCGAGCGCTGGTACAACACCGACCAGTCCATCGCGTGGACCGTACGCGACACGACGGCCGGCGGCCTGCCGGCGACCGGTGTCGCGGGCTTCAGCCAGGCCTGGGACGTGGACCCGGGCGACGTCAGCCGCCAGAGCACGCCGGGTTCCGGCAACTCGTTCTACTCCGGGCCCCAGTTCCCGAACTCGACGTCGGGCTGCCTGTCGCTGGCCGGCGGCTTCGGCTGCGCAGGGGGCGTCAGCCAGGGCTGGCACACGGTGTATGTGCGCGCCTGGGACAACACCGGCGTCACGTCGGGGGGCTATACCTACGGCCGTATCGGCTATGACACGATCGCGCCGGTCACGACCGCGCAATTGAGCAGCGTCGTGACGCCCGTCACCGTCTCGCTGGCGGCAACGGACAACGCCAGCGGTGTGTCCAGCACCAGCTATCAGCTCGACGGGGCCGCGGCGAAGCCTTACGGCGGCGCCTTCGTGGTGACGCCGCTGGGCCCGCACACCGTGCTGTTCCACAGCACCGACGTGGCCGGCAACGTCGAGAGCACGCGGTCGCTGTCGTGGACCGAACTGGCGCCGACGAGGTCGACGCTCGTGTCGTCCAAGAATCCTTCCGGGATCGGCTCGCCGGTCGTCTTCACGGCCAGCGTCACGTCGACGACGCCGGGCACCATCGGCGGCACCGTGACGTTCAAGGACGGCACCAAGGTCCTGGGCTCGGCCGCCCTGGCCAGCGGCAAGGCCTCGCTCACGACGGCGGCCCTGGGTGGCGGCTCGCACGGCATCACCGCCACCTACCTCGGCGCGGGCTTCTACCAGGCCAGCACGTCGGCGACGTTGATCCAGCAGGTGACCCAAGGCATGACGACGACGTCCCTCCTGTCGTCGCGGAATCCGGCGATGCACGGCGTCTCGGTCACCTTCGCGGCCGTCGTCAAGTCGACGACGCAGGGCACGCCGACCGGCACGGTGACGTTCAAGGACGGCGCCGCGGTGCTGGGGACGGCACCGCTGGTGGCGGCGAGGGCGACCCTCTCCACCACGGCGCTGTCGACGGCTTCGCACTCGATCACCGCGGTCTACGCGAGCACGCCCGACTTCGCGGGCAGCACGTCGGCGCCCTTGATCGAGAGCATCGTCAAGGCCACCTCGTTCTCCACGGTCAGTGCATCGACGAGCACGTCGACGTACCGGCAAGCGGTGATCTTCACCGCGCGGGTCGCGTCGGCGACGACCGGTACGCCGTCGGGCACCGCCACGTTCAAGGACGGTGCGACCGTTCTCGGCACGGTCGCCCTGACCGCAGGCGAGGCGACACTGTCCACCGCCGCCCTGGCGGTCGGGCCGCACGCCATCACGGTGGCGTATGGCGGTAGCGCCGACTTCGTGGGGAGCACGTCGACCTCGCTGAGCCACACGGTCGTCGCGGAGGTCACGCACACGGTATTGGCGTCGTCGAGGAACCCGTCGGTCTACGGCACGGCCGTGGTGTTGACGGCGACGGTGACGCCGGCGGCCGGCGGCACGATCGCGGGTTCGATCGTCTTCAAGCAAGGGTCGACCACGCTGGGAACGGTCGCCGTCAACGCCAGCGGCAAGGCCGCGCTCATCACGAGCACCTTGCCGGCAGGCGCGAACGTCATCACGGCGGTGTACGGCGGCAGCCCGACCCTGGCAACGAGCACGTCGCCCGCACTGACCCAGACGGTCACCAAGGCGACGACGGCCACGACGCTGAAGTCGTCCCTCAACCCCGCCACCGCCGGTGCCGCGGTCACGTTCACGGCCAAGGTCACCTCGCCCACGGCCGGCACGCCGACGAGCGCGGTGACCTTCAAGAGCGGCGGGACAACGCTCGCGACGGTCAACCTCGCCGGCGGGGCCGCGACCTTCACGACATCGACGTTGAGCGTCGGCTCGCACAACATCACGGCCGTGTATGGAGGCGAACCCAACGCCAGCGGCAGCACGTCGCCGGTGGTGACGGAGGTCATCCACTAGGCGAACCACAGGCGGCGCCAGGCGCCGCGCAGCGTACCGTGCGCTGCCCGACCCGAACGCCCGCGCCGACTCGCCCGAGTCGGCGCGGGCTTCCGCTTTTCGGCTCGAGCCGCGATTTGGGCTACCCTTCCGGTTCGATGCCCGCCCGTCCCAAGACCACCGATGCCGAGATCGTCGACGCCGCACGCCGACTGATCGAGTCGAAGGGGCTGGACGGCTTTTCGATGAACGATGTTGCGATGGCGGTCGGCATCCGCGCGCCGTCGCTGTACGGGCGCTTCCGGGATCGCGCGGCCATCCTGCACGCGGTCGAGCTCGAGCTGTTCGCCGAACTGGCCGTGCTGTTTGCCGACGCCGTCGTCGCCGGCGACCCGCGCGCCACGCTGATGGCGCAGTCGCATGCTGTTCGCCGTTTCGCGCAAGCGGGCCCGAACTGCTATGCGCTGATCTTCGACATCCGCACCACGCGCACCGAGGAGGGCGTGGCGGCGCGCAATGCCGGGCTGGCGCCGATGATGCCGTCCTTCGCCGCGCTGGTCGGCCAGGACGACGCCTTCGCGGCGGCGCGCGTGCTCGTGCCGTTCCTGCACGGGTTCATCTCGATGGAGCTGGCCAGCGCGTTCCACCTGGGGCCGGGCCTGGAGGCCGCGTTCGAGCACGGCGTGACCACCATTCTTCGCGGACTCGTGCGGCCGCGGGACGTTTGACGGTAAAGACTATCGCTGTTAGCCTTCGCGTCGTTCGAGACAGCGCATCGAGGCGACATGCAATTCTTCCTGGGCATCCTCCTGTTCGTGATCGTCCTTACGCTGGTCGATCGGCGCATCCCGTGGCCGAAGCCGAAGGCGGGCGCGTGATCGCCGGCCACTTCGGCTTCGCCGCTGCCGTCAAGAGCCGCGAGCCCGCGACGCCGCTGTGGGCGCTGATGCTGGCCACGGTCTGGCTGGACGTGATGTTCGTGCCGCTCTTCGCGGCGGGCATCGAATCGACGGAGCTGGTCGACAAGAGCCATCCGGGCTACGGCGAGAACATCATCCACGCCGACTACACGCATTCGCTGGTCGGGATGACCGTGCTGTCGGCGATCCTCGGCACGCTCGCCGGCCTGCTGTGGGGGCGCCGCGCCGGCATCGTGATCGGCCTCGTCGCGGCATCGCACTGGGTGCTCGACCTGCTGGTCCACCGCGCCGACATGCCGATCCTGCCCGGCGACGCCGGCCACCTGCCGCGGCTCGGCCTGGGTCTGTGGCGCTACCCGATGGCCTCCGCGGGCATCGAGCTCGCGCTGGTGCTGGTGGGCGCCTGGCTTTACTGGCGCAGCGCGAGCCGCGTGGCGAATGCCGAAGGTCGCGGAGCGCGCGCGGCCGCGATATCGTCTGCGCTCATCGCGGTGTTCGGCATCGCGACCCTCTGGATGGATCTCGCGGCCGCCTGACGACGCCATGACGACGACTCCGGGAACGACCACCGGCGGTGTCCGCACCGTCCTGCGACTGGAAGCACTGGGCGTGCTGCTGCTCGCACTCGCGGCGAATGCCCGGTGGGGCATCGGCTGGGGCCACTTCGCGCTGTTCTTCTTCGTGCCTGACCTCTCGATGCTCGGCTACTTCGCGGGCCCCCGGTTCGGCGCGGCGAGCTACGACGTCGGGCACTCCTACCTGGGTGGCATGGCCTGCCTGGCGATCGGCGTCTTCCTGGTCCAGCCGCTGTTCGTGGACGCGGCGATCCTCTGGTTCGCGCACGTCGGCTTCGACCGCGCATTGGGATACGGCCTGAAGTATTCGAGCGGCTTCGGCGCGACGCACCTCGGCCTCATCGGAAAGAAGCGCGCGGCCTGACGGAGGCGATCCCGCCGCGCTAGGCGCGAGGCGGCGCGAAGGCCTCGTCGAGGCAGCGCAGGAAGGCGCGCACCTTGTCGCTCACGAGCCGGCGCGAGGTGTGGAGCGCCCAGAGTTCGGTCTGCACGCCGTCCTCCGCGCCCCAGGCGACCAGCCGACCCTTGGCGAGATCCTCTTCGACCAGCCCGCGCGGCAGCATGGCCGCGCCGGCGCCGAGCAGGACGGCGTCGCGCACCATCAGCAGCGACGACAGGTGCAGCATCGGCTCCGGCTGCAGCGTCAGCAGCGTCGCGCCGTCACGCAGTCGCCACCGGGCGCCGGTCGATTCGCCGAGCCGGTCCACCACGCGAACGCGCGCGTCGTCGTCCGGGCGGGGGAAGGTCGGCGTCGCGACCACGACGCGATCCGTCCGGCCGAAGCATCGGCCGACCAGTGCCTCGTCGGCGCGCGGGTTGGCGCGGATGACGATGTCGAACTGGTCCTCGACGAGGTCCGCGATGCGGTCGTCGGCCACGACGAAGAGCTCGACCGCGGGATGCGCTCGCGCGAACGCGGCGGCGATGCGGCCGAGATGAACGTGCGCGAACAGCACCGGCGCGCTCACGCGGAGGCGGCCCGACAGCGCGCCGTCCTCGCGCTCGATCGACCCGGCGGCGGCCTCGATCTCCGCGAAATGGTCCGCCGTGCGCGCATGGAGCGCCGCGCCGGCGTCCGTCAGCCGCAGCCCTTTCGCGCCGCGCTCGAACAGGCGCACGCCCATCTGCGCCTCGAGCTCGATCACCCTGCGCGACAGCGTCGCCTTCGGCCGGCCGGAGGCCCGGCTCGCCGGGCTGAAGCCACCGTGGCGGGCGACGAGGTTGAAGTCGAGGAGGGCCGAGATGTCCATCGCGAGGTCTCATGCGCAAGACGGTTCGTCCCGTTTGGAGGACTGCCCAGTCGATGCCCGGCAGCCTACCATTTTGGACATCGGCTCGCGAAGGCGGGCAGCTTTTCTGGAGAGGCCCATGGCCCGCATGGAACTGGTTCGGGTGGAGGGCATGACCCCCGATCAACGCGCGCAATACGATCGCTTCCCATCGAACCTGACGCACGCGCTGTTGTTGACGGAAGGGCGCCTGGCGAAGGCGTTGCCGGAGGTCGCGAACGCGTTGCGCGCGTCGGGCCTGGACGCGAAGTTGCGCGAGGCGCTCATCCTTCGCGTGGCGGCGCTGAGCGGCAGCGCCTACGAACGGATGCAGCATCTGGATCAGGCGAGGAAGCTCGGATGGAGCGACGCCGAGATCGCCGCGATCGAGTGGGGCGACCTGTCGGCGCTGCCCACCGAACTGGCCGCGGTGCTGCCCTTCGTCGACGAGTGCGTCGCCACGCCGCACGTGTCGAACCGAGCCTTCGCCGAAGCGCGCGCGGCGCTGTCGTCGCGCGACCTGGCGACCGTGATCCTGCTCGTGGGGCACTACATGACCATCGCGCGCTTCACCGGCACGCTCGAGATCGAACTCGATGCGACGCCCGATCCGTGGACCGCGGAGCATTGAATCCCGACAGCAGAAAGATCACTTCCATGAATTCTCTCGAAACGGGCGCGAAGGCGCCGCGCGTTAACCTCGTCCGCACCGGCCCGCCTGGCGGCGACCCCGTCATCCTCGTCCACCCGGTGGGGCTCGACCTGACCTACTGGAGCGCGCAGATCGACGCGCTGTCCGCCCATCACGACGTGATCGCGTTCGACCTGCCCGGCCACGGCCGCACGCCGGGCGCGCCGCAGGATTGGACCCTCGACAAGGCCGCCGAGTTGCTGGCGCAGGTCGCGCAGTCGACCGGCTCGGATCGTGTGCGGCTGGTGGGCCTGTCGGTCGGCGGGATCATCGCGCAGCAGTTGGCGATCACGCGGCCCGAGCTCGTGTCGGCGCTGGTGCTGATCGACACGGCCGCGGCCTTCTCCGACGAAGGCCGGGCCAGCATGCGCAAGCGCGCCGCCGCCGTGCGCCAGGGTGGCATGGCGGCCGTGCTCGACTCGACGCTCGAGCGCTGGTCCATGCCGAAGACGATGGCGCGGCGCCCCGACTTCGTCGAACGCGTGACGCGCACGCTCCTCGCCGACGACGCCGCCATCCACGGCGCGATGTGGGACATGATCTCGGCGATCGACCTGGTGCCGCAACTGCATCGCGTGGACTGCCCGACGCTGGTCGTCGTCGGCGAGCACGACCCGAGTTCGCCGCCCGCGGCGGCGCGCGTGCTGCGCGATCACATCCGCGGTGCGCGCCTGCACATCGTCGACGGCGCGTCGCACATGGCTCCGCTGGAGCGGCCCGTCATCGTCAACGAACTGCTGCTGGAGTTCCTGTCGCTCGGCGCGTCGTCGCGCGCCGACGCCTAGGGCGACTCGGCCACGCCGCTGCGCAGGTCGAGCACCAGCTCGTCGATGTCCAGGTCGCGCAGGGCGAGATCCAGCGCGTCGGCGCCGAAGACGCCGTCGTCGGCGGCGTCGAGCAACGCGATGCGCTGCGCCCGCAGCACGACGAGGCGGTGATCCTTGTCCGGCGTCTGCTGCCGGCGCTCGATGCGCGCCGCGGCGTTGGCGAGCAGCGTGCGGATGTGGCCGAGATCGGTGTCGCGCGCGTCGGCCTCGGACCTCGACGTGCCGCCCGGAAACAGCCTTCCGGCCAGCAGGCCGATGGTGCCGCCCTGGAGCAGCAGCGACAGTGTCGCCACGGCGAAGGCGACGAACACGAGCAGCGATCGATGCGGCGTGTCGGCCGGCAGCAGTTGGGCCGCCGCCACCGTCACGGCGCCGCGCATGCCGGCCCAGACCACGACGGCACCCTCGCCGACGCCGAGCCGCTGGCGCGAGAAGTACGCGAGATCGGCGAGATTGCGCCGGCCGCGGCGGATCAGCTGCCGGAGCATCCGCTCGCCCAGATCCATGCGCCATCGCCGCACCTGCTGCGCCATCTCCTCCGGCACGCGGCCGGCCTCGAGCTCCTGCTGCATCTCGACGACGCGGGGCTGCCGGGCCTGTTCGCGCTGGGCGCGGCCTTGCAGTCGCCACAGCAGCAGGGCGACGTAGAGCCCGCGCACCGCGACCGTCACGACGAGCACCAGTGCCGAGATGCCCAGGGCGCGCTCGAGCCCCACGGGCCCGGTCGCCAGCTTGCGCAGGATCGACGACAGCTGCAGGCCCATCGTCAGGAAGATCACGCCTTCGAGCGCGATCTCGACGGTCGCCCAGTTGCGCGCATCGGAGACGCGATGGCCCGGGGGCAGCTCGCGCTTCGCGCGCAGGCCGACCGCGAAGCCGGCGACCACGGCCGCGACCAGGCCGGAGCCGTGCAGCAGTTCGGCGGGGACGGCGGCCAGGAACGGCGTGGTGAACGACAGCAGCGTGTTGACGGCCTCATCACGGATGCGGCGCCGGATGGCCAGGCTCAGGCGCGCGGCGAGGAGCCCGACCGTCACGGCCACGCCGACCGACCAGGCGAACGCACCCAGCGTCGCGAGGAACGAGAAGCCGAGCGATGTCGCCGCGATCGCCGTGCGCAGCAGGATCAGCGCGCTGGCGTCGTTGAGCAGGCTCTCGCCTTCGAGGATGACGGCGACGCGCCCCGGGACGCCATGGCCCTTGATGATGCCCACGGCCACCGCGTCGGTGGGACTGAGGATCGCGCCGAGCGCGACGCCCCAGCCGAAGCCGAGCCCCGGGACGAGCCACACGAGCGCCGCGCCGAGCGCGAGCGCGCTGAGCACCACGAGGACGACCGACAGCCCGTTGATCGCGACCAGCTCGCGCCGGAAGTTCACGACAGGCACCGAGGTCGCCGACGCGTACAGCAAGGGCGGCAGCAGCCCGATCAGGATGATGTTCGGATCGATCGCGACATCCGGCACGGCGGGCACCAGGCTGACGCAGATGCCCGCGAACACGAGGATCAGCGGTGCGGGGATCCTGAGCCGGGGCGCGAGCGTCGCGGCCACCGCGATCACGAGTTGCGTCACGACCAGCAGGACGATGGTGGTCTGCACGGGGAGTTCCAGTTCCATCCGTGCGATTCTGCAACGTGCGCCGACGTCGCGAAGCCGCCGGCGCGGCTCACAGCGTCACGACGACCTTTTGGGCCGACACGCCCTCGCGCAGCCGTGCCGTCGCGCCGGCGACCTCGACGTCCTTCAGCGGCTGCGCCATCGTCGCGACGACGCGCGGATCGGTGCGGTCGAAGACCTGGCCGGTCGCGGCGATGTCGCGCACCGTGTTCGCGATGCGTTTCCGCCAGGCGGTCGGCGTCCCGCCGATGAACTGCCTGACGCGCTTGCGCATGCTCATCGCGATACGGCTGCTGTCCAAGCCCGGCGCCCGGATCGCGGTGGTCGAGCGCGCGATCGGCTACGACTCGGAGAGCGCGTTCAGCACTGCCTTCCGGCGCGCCATGGGGCGCGGCGCCGAGACGCTACGCGAAGCCTGCCGACGGAGGCACGACGCGCTGGCGACGCGTGCGTGGCTTCCGTCGGTCGAGCCTGCCGGGCGCTTGCCTGCGCCGTGCAGCACGCTCGGGAGCGGCGCGCTTCGAACCCCATTCGACCCTGCGCGATGCCCGTGGCGCGCGACATGGCACTATTCGCACTGGCCGGACCGGTCGCCCTTCGGCCGGTGGCCAGGGTTGCGTGTCGGATTTTCATGGGCCGTTCGACGGTGGTGGAGCGAGATTGAACAAGACGCTGATTTGGTTCGTGCTGGCCGTGACGGCCGCGACGCAGGTCGCGGCGGCGGATCCGGAGGCGGCGTTCCCGCCGCATCTGAAGCCCGAGGCGCAGGAGGCGAGGGCGGCCCACCTCGCCGCGGAAGTGCTGTCCCGCTTCCACTACAAAGCCATCCCGCTCGACGACGCGTTGTCGGCCAGGACGTTCGACCAGTACCTGAAGGCGCTCGACCCCGAGAAGATCTATTTCCTGCAGTCCGACGTCGATCGCCTGGCGGTCGACCGCACCCTGCTCGACGATGCGATCCTGACCGAGGACCTGCGCGCGCCCTTCGAGATCTTCAACCTGTACGAGCGTCGGGCGGCCGAGCGCCTGAACTATGCCCGCAGCCTGCTGCCCAAGGGCTTCGACTTCGAACGCGACGAGTCGCTGGCGATCGACCGCAAGGGCCAGCCCTGGCCCGCGACCGAGGCGGACTCGCTCGACCTCTGGCGCAAGCGCGTCAAGAACGACTGGCTGCGGCTGAAGCTGGCCGGCCAGGACGACAAGGCCATCGCGAAGCTCCTCGACAAGCGCTACGACAGCGCCCTCAAGAGCCTCGGCAAGGTCACCAGCGCCGACGCCTTCGAGTCGTTCATGAACGCGTACACGATGGCGATCGAGCCCCACACCAACTACCTGGGGCCGCGGGCCGCGGAGAACTTCGACATCGCGATGCGGCTGTCCCTGGTGGGCATCGGCGCGGTGCTGACCGAGATCGAGGGCTACACCACCGTCCGCGAGCTGGTGCCGGGCGGACCCGCGAGCGTGTCGGGGCAGTTGAAGGTCGGCGACCGCATCGTGGGCGTCGCGCAGGGCGCGGCCGGCGCCATGGAGGACGTCGTCGGCTGGCGCCTGGACGACACCGTGGCGCTGATCCGCGGCGCGATGGGGTCGACGGTGCGGCTGGACATCCTGCCTGCCGACAACGGGCCGGACGCGTCGAACCGCACCGTGGTCCTCGTCCGCAACACCATCACGGTGCAGGACAGCGTGGCCAAGGCCAAGGTCTATTCGGTGACGACCGGCGCGGGCAAGCGCCAGGTCGGCGTCATCACCCTGCCTTCATTCTACGAAGATGCCGACGCACTGCAGAAAGGCGACAAGGACTACCGCGGCGCCGCGCGCGACGTCGCCCGGCTGCTGGCGGACCTGAAGGCCCGGAAGGTCGACAGCGTGTTGATCGACCTGCGCAACAACGGCGGAGGCTCGCTGCGCGAAGCGGTGAACCTGACGGGCCTGTTCGTCGGCAAGGTGCCGGTGGTCCAGACCCGCAATGCCCGCGGCGAGGTCACCGTGGAGAGGAACACCGAGGCCGCCGTGGCCTGGGACGGGCCGCTGGGCGTGCTGATCAACCGGGGCTCGGCGTCGGCGTCGGAGATCTTCGCCGCGGCGATCCAGGACTACGGCCGCGGCGTGATCATCGGCGAGGGCAGCTTCGGCAAGGGCACGGTCCAGACCGTCGCCAGCCTCGACCAGATCGCCAAGAACGCCACGCCGGTCTTCGGCGAACTGAAGATGACGATCGCGCAGTTCTTCCGGGTCGACGGCGGAACGACCCAGCTGCGCGGCGTGACGCCGGACATCCTCTACCCGCAGACCGGCGACGACACCCAGTTCGGCGAGTCGAGCTACGGCAACGCCTTGCCGTGGAGCCACATCAAGGCGGCCGACTACGCGCCTGTCGGCGACGTGGCACTGCAGCTGCCCCGCCTGTCGGCGTGGCACGCGACCCGCATCGAGCACGACCGCGATTTCCAGAACCTGCTGCAGGACGTGGCCAAGGCGCAGGAGCGTCGCAAGGACAACGTGATCTCGCTCAACGAAGGGGTTCGACGCAAGGAGCGCGCGGACTCGGACAAGCGCCTCGCCGCCGTGCTGGGCGACGCCGGCGCGGGCGCGAGCAGTGCGCTGGCAGACGATGGCCTGCAGTTCAACGAACGCAAGCTCGACAAGGATCTCGCCGCGGAAAAGACCCGCAAGACCATCGACGACGCGCTGCTCGACGAGGCCGTCAGCATCCTGTCCGACAGCGCCGCCTTGAAGGCCGGCCAGACCCAGGCGGCCGCGAGCGCCTTGCCCGTCCGGCCCGAGGTGGTCGTGAGCTTGCCGAAGGACGCGTCCGAAAAATAGGCCGGTCGTGCCCGTCGGGCCGCCCGCGCGCCCGATCGCGGTGCCGTGCCCGAAGCCGCATCCCTTCGTCGGCGCGCCGGCACGCCGCACGAACGGATCGAGGGCGTCCTTCCAGTCCTACCAGTCCTCCTTGACCGCGCGCACCACGTCGCGGCTCGCCGCGGCGTGGCCGCTGCCCCAGGCGGTCAGCGCGCCGGCGACGACGACGCCCACACCCAGCCCGGCCAGCGTGCCGAAGGGAATGCTCATCTGCATCGTCCAGTGGAAGCTCTGCGGGTTGACGATCTTCACCAGCACCACGCTCACCGCCAAGCCCAGCGCGAGGCCCAGCACGGCGCCGACGGCGCTCCACAACGCGCCTTCGGCCGACACCAGCGTCAGCACCTGGCGCCGCGTGAAGCCGAGGTGCTGCAGCGTGCCGAACTCGCGCCGGCGCGCCAGCACCTGCGCGGAGAAGCTCGCGGCGATGCCGGCCAGGCCGATCGCGAGCGCGACACCCTGCAGCCAGCGCGTGACGGCGAAGCTGCGGTCGAAGATGCGCAGCGAGACCTCGCGCAACTGGCGCGAGGTCGACACCTCGACCGGGCCGTCGCCCGGCGCCGCGCGCTTGATGGCGGCGATGACCTGGGTGTCCGGCGCCGCCGGGGTCGCGGCGGGGATGCTCGGGCCCGGGGTCGCCGTGCGCCCGCCGCCGGCGGCAGCGTCCGGGTCGAGCCACACCACGAGGTCGCTGACCCGGTCGTCGCCCGTCAGCCGCAGCCAGTCGGCGCGCGACATCAGCAGCGGGCCCTGCTGGCGGGCGTAGTCGCGCCAGATGCCGCGCACGACGGCCTGGACGGGCACCTGGGCCGATGCGTCGGTCGACGCGGCATGGCGTGGCGGCGGGAAGGGCACGGTGATGACGTCGCCCTTGTGCAGGTGCTGCAGCGCGGCCAGCACCTCGGTCGGATAGACGGACAGCGGCGCGGGCTTGCCGGCCTCGGACGGCGGGGGCGCGTCGTCCGGCCTGACGATCCACGGCACGCCCGGCAGCGCGCCGGGCACCGCGTCGTCGCGGGCGATCAGCGTGGCGTCGGGCTGGTCGGGCGCGAGCGAGATGGGCACCAGCCGCTCGGTGCGCATGCGACGCACGCCCGGCGTGCCGCCCGCGGCGGCGACGACCTGCGGCGCGAGGAAGGCCGGGCCGTCGCTGCCGTTGGCGGCGGGCCGCACGTAGAGGTCGGCGGGCAGGATGTCGCCCAGCCAATCGATGAGCGAGTCGCGGAAGCTCGTCACCATCACCGTCAGCGCGACGACGAGGCTCAGGCTCGCGACCACGCCGGCGACCGCGGCGGTGGCGGTCTGGCGCTGGTCGACGGCGCGCGCGACCGCGAGCGCCGCCACCGGATTCCTGGCGCCGCGAAAGCCTTCGAGCAGCACCGACACCGCCTGCGGCACCAGGCTGATGCCCCCGAGCAGCAACACGCCGACGCAGGCGTAGGCGCCCCACGGGATCGCGTTCCACGGCGGCACGAGGGCCAGCAGGCCGGCGACCGCGATCAGGCCGAGGCCGGCCCACGCGGGCCACGCGTGGTCGCTGGCCGTGCTGAGGCCCTTCAGGCTTTGCGCGGGCGCGATGCCCTGCGCGGCGCGCGCAGGCCACCAGCCGCCGGCGAACGCCGACGCGATGCCCAGCCCGCCGTAGGCCAGCGCCGCGGGGACGCTCCACTGCAGGTGCGGCGTGGTTGTGGACAACTCGCCGCTGCCGAGATCACCGCCGAGCGCGCGCAGCGCGGCGTCGGCCAGCGCGGTGCCGAGGGCCAGGCCGGCCGCGCCGCCGATCAGCCCGACCAGCAGGCTGTCCAGCCACACCAGCGTGCGCCGCTGCCGGCCGCTCATGCCGAGGACACCCAGCAACGCCAGCTGCGGGATGCGCTTGGCGACCGCGAGCGACTGCACCGAGAACACGAGGAAGCCGCCGGTGAACAACGCGACGAGCGACAGCACGCTCAGGTTCACGCGGTACGACTGCGACAGCCGCGCCATGCGCAGCGAGGCCTCGTCCGGCGCGGCGGCGCGCACGTTCGGGCCCGCCTGCACCGCGGCCATCACGACGTCCTGGCGCGCGCCCGGCGCGAGGCGCACGTCGATGCGCGACAGCGATCCCACGCGGTCGAAATGCGTCTGCGCGCCGGCGATGTCGATCACCATCAGCGGGGGGCCGTCCGCGGCGATGCGGCCGCCGATCGCGAACGACTGCGCGCGGCCGTCGACGGTCAGCGAGGCGTGGTTGGCCGGGCCCAGCAGCGCCCGGGCGGCGGGGTTGACGAAGACGAGGTCAGGGTCGAGCGCGGACAACGGCGTCGAGCCCGAGCGCTGCGTGGCCGCATCCGGCTGCACCAGCCATCCCGGCGAGATCCAGGGCGCGACAAGCGCGTCCAGCCCGAGCAGGTGCGCCGGGTGCGGGTGGCCGTCGGCGCCGCGCAGGGCGACCGCGATGTCCAGCACCGGGCTCGCGTGCGCGACGCCGGGCGCCTGCGCGACGCGGCCGTACAGGTCGTCGGGCAACAGGCCGTCGCGCGGGCGCACGCTGAAGTCGGGCGCGCCGCTGGCGGCGTGGACGGCGGTGTCGAACTCCGCCAGCGCCGACGCGTTGATCAACTGCACCGCGAACGCGAGCGCGACCCCGAGCCCGACCGCCATCACGGCCGCGGCCTGGCGCCAGGGGTGGTGGCGCCATTCGGCCCACAGCAGGCGGGCGAACAGCCCGGCCATGCGCGTCGAGGCACGTGGCGGTGTGGCCGACGGGCGGGGCGACGACGAGGTGGTGGGCAAGGGCGGGGACGACACGGCGGGACGGTTGGGTGGCACACGGGCATCCTGCCATCAATCCGCGGCGTCCCCGTGCGCCGATCGCCGCATTTCTCGCGCGAATGCCGCGCCGGGCGCCTGTCGCCGACGTGGCAGCGCGAAGCGCCGGGCGCCGCGATCATCGGCGGCGCGTCGGCCGGCGGGCACGCTCCGGGTTCCCGCCGAGCCCGCCGCGGGCGCGCCGCCGTATCCTGGCCAGGCTCGCCACAACGACAACGACCGAGACATCCCATGACGCTCGCCACGCCCCCGACCGCCTCGCCGGCACCCGCCGACGCGCCCGCCGCCACGCGCACCAATCAGCCCACCGTCCAGCGCACGGTTCAGCGGATCTGCCCGCTGTGCGAGGCCTGCTGCGGCCTGACGCTCACCGTCTCGGGCGACGGCCCCGCCGCGCGCGTGGTGCAGATCCGCGGCGACGAGCAGGACGTCTTCAGCCAGGGCTATCTCTGCCCGAAGGCCGTCGCGCTGAAGGATCTCGAGGCCGACCCCGACCGCCTGCGCCAGCCGCTCGTCAAGCGCGACGGCCGCTTCGAGCCGGTGAGCTGGGACGAGGCCTATGCCGAGATCGCGCGCCGACTGCCGCCGGTGATCGCGCGGCACGGCCGCGACACGCTCGCGTTCACGCTCGGCAACCCGAACGTGCACCGCCTCGGGCTCGGCCTGTACGTGCAGCGCCTGCTGCGGGCAGCCGGCTCGCGCAACGTGTTCACCGCGTCGACGCTCGACCAGATGCCGCGCCAGCTCGCGAGCGGCTGGATGTACGGCCACCCGCTGAGCGTCGCGGTGCCGGACATCGACCGCTGCGACTTCCTGCTGATGCTCGGCGCCAACCCGATGGCCAGCAACGGCAGCATGTGGACGGTGCCGGACTTCCGCGGCCGCGCGAAGGCGATGCGCGCGCGCGGCGGCCGGCTCGTCGTCATCGACCCGCGGCGCACCGAGACCGCGGCCGTCGCCGACGAGCACCACTTCATCCGCCCGGGCAGCGATGTCTTCCTGCTGCTGGGCCTGATCCACGTGCTGTTCGACGAAGGCCTCGTGCGGCCCGGGCGCCTCGGCGAGCTGCTCGCGACCGGCGACACCGGCCTCGACGCGCTGCAGGCCGCGATCGCGCCGTATACGCCTGACCGTATGGCGCGGCGCTGCGGCGTCGCAGCCGATACGCAGCGCTTGCTCGCGCGCCGGCTCGCCGCGACGCCACGCGCGGCCGTCTATTCGCGCATCGGCTCGAGCACGCAGCGCTTCGGCACGCTCAACTCGGTGCTGGTCGACGCGCTGAACATCCTCACCGGCCATCTCGACACCGAAGGCGGCGCGATGTTCCCCAAGGCCGCCGCGTTCGCCGCCAACACGCAGGGCAAGCCGGGCATCGGGCGCGGGCTCGCGACGGGGCGCACGCGCAGCCGCGTCTCGGGGGCGCCCGAGGTGCTGGGCGAATATCCGATGAGCTGCCTCGCCGAGGAGATCGAGACCGAAGGCGCCGGCCAGGTGCGCGCGCTCGTCACGGTGGCCAGCAACCCGGTGCTGTCCGCGCCGAACGGCGCGCGCATCGCGAAGGCGCTGGCCGGGCTCGAGTTCATGATCAGCGTCGACATCTACCTCAACGAGACGACGCAGCACGCCGACGTCATCCTGCCGGGCCTGTCGACCTTCGAGGAGCCGCACTACGACGTCAGCTTCCCGCAGCTCTCGTGCCGCAACCACGCGCGCTTCAGCCCGCCCGTGTTCGACGCGGCGCCGGGCGCGCAGCCGGAGTGGAAGTCGCTGCTGCGGATCGCGGCGCTGCTGCGCGGCGAGGCCGACGCGATGGCGCCGTCGTTCGACCTCGCGAGCTGCGACGCGCAGCTCCTCGCCGACGACCTGCGCCGCGCCGCGGCAGGCGTGCCCGACGAACTGCAGGCCGCGATGCTGGAGGCCCTCGGCCCGCAGCCCGGCCCCGAACGCCTGCTCGACCTCGCGCTGCGTGCCGGGCCGTACGGCGACCGCTTCGGCCAGGAACCGGGCGGCCTGAGCCTGGCGAAGGTCAAGGACGCGCCGCACGGCGTCGACCTCGGCGCGCTGCAGCCGCGCCTGCCCGAGCTGCTGCGCACGGGCAGCGGGCGCATCGAGCTGTGGCCGCGCGAGGTGGCGGCGGAGCTCGCGGCGGTGGACGAGGCCTTGCGCGACGCGCCGTCCGAGCTGGTCGTCGTCGGCCGGCGCGACGTGCGCTCCAACAACAGCTGGATGCACAACCTGCCGACGCTCGCGAAAGGGCCCGAGCGCTGCACCGCGCTGCTGCACCCGGACGACGCCGCGCGCCACGGCATCCGGGCGGGCGACCGCGTGCGGCTGCAGGGCGCGGGCGGCCGCGCGATCGAGCTGCCCGCGATGCTGTCGGACGAGATGATGCCCGGCGTCGTCAGCGTGCCGCACGGCTGGGGCCACGACCAGCCGGGTGCGCAGCTGGGCGTCGCGGCGCAGCGGCCGGGCGCGAACCTCAACGACCTGCTGGACGACCGGCTGCGCGATCCGTTGTCGGGGACGTCGGTGCTGAACGGCGTGGGCGTGACGCTGTCTCGCTGCGACGCAACGGGCGGTTAGCTTTCGGCCGCCTGGCCGATCTCGAAGTTGGCCAGCGTCTCGAGCGCTCGCACCATCGCCGAGTGATCCCAGGCCTTGCCGCCGTGCGCGGCGCACGAGTTGAAGAGCTCCTGCGCCGTCGCGGTGTTCGGCAGCGAGACGCCCAGCGCCCGCGCGCTGGCGAGCGCGAGGTTCAGGTCCTTCTGGTGCAGCTCGATGCGGAAGCCCGGGTCGAACGTGCGCTTGATCATGCGCTCGCCGTGCACCTCGAGGATCTTCGACGACGCGAAGCCGCCCATCAGCGCCTGGCGCACGCGGGCCGGGTCCGCGCCCGCGCGTGACGCGAAGAGCAGGGCCTCGCCGACGGCCTCGATCGTGAGCGCGACGATGATCTGGTTGGCGACCTTGGCCGTCTGGCCGTCGCCGTTGCCGCCGACGCGCGTGATGTTCTTGCCCATCAGCTCGAACAGCGGCCTGACGCGCTCGAACGCCGCCTCCGGGCCGCCCACCATGATGGACAGCGTCGCGTTGCGCGCACCGACCTCGCCGCCCGAGACGGGCGCGTCGAGGTAGTCGCAGCCGAGCTCGCCCACGCGGCGCGCGAACTGCTTGGTGGCGATCGGCGAGATCGAGCTCATGTCGACGACGACCTTGCCCTTCGTCAGGCCGGACGCGACGCCGGTTTCGGCGAACAGCGCGGCCTCGACGTCGGGCGTGTCGGGCACCATCAGGAAGACGATGTCCGCGCGTTCGGCCACGCCGCGCGCGTTGACGCACTGGGTCGCGCGCGAGCTGGCGATCGCGTCGGGCATCTTGCCGAGCGTGTGGACGAACAACTGGTGGCCGGCGGCGAGCAGGTGGCCCGCCATCGGCGTGCCCATGATGCCCAGGCCGACGAAGCCGAGCTTGAGGGGTTCGGTGGTGCTCATGTCGAGGCTTTCGAAGTGGTGGACGGGTTCGGGGGCGGGCCGTTCACAGCGCGTGGCGCTGCAGCCAGCCGAGGCCTTCGGCGGTGGTCGTCGCGGGCTTGTATTCGCAGCCGATCCAGCCGTCGTAGCCGAGGCGGTCGAGGTGGGCGAACAGGAAGGCGTAGTTGATCTCGCCGGTGCCCGGCTCGTGGCGGCCGGGGTTGTCGGCGAGCTGCACGTGGGCGATGCGCGCCTGGTGCTTCTGGAAGGTCGCGGCGAGCTCGCCCTCGGTGCGCTGCGCGTGGTAGATGTCGTACTGGACGAAGGCGTTGTCGGCGCCGACCTCGTCGAGGATGTCGATGGCCTGCTGTGTCCGATTCAGGTAGAAGTTCGGAATGTCGAAGGTGTTGATCGGCTCGACCAGCAGCTTCAGGCCTTCCTCCTTCAGCGCGGCGGCGGCGAAGCGCAGGTTGTCGACGAAGGTGCGGCGCAGCGTTTCGGCGTCGACGCCGGCCGGCGCCTTGCCGGCAAGCACGTTGAGCTGCCCGACGTCGAGCGCGTGCGCGTAGTTGATCGCACGGGCGACGCCGGCGCGGAACTCCGCCGTGCGATCGGGGTGGCAGGCGACACCGCGCTCGCCGGCGTCCCAGTCGCCCGCGGGGAAGTTGTGCAGCACGAGGCGCAGCCCGTTGGCGGCGAGGCGGCTGCGGATCTGCTGCGCGTCGAACGCGTACGGGAACAGGAACTCGACCGCCTTGAAGCCGGCATTGGCGGCGAGGTCGAAGCGGTCGAGGAAGGGCGCCTCGGTGAACATCATCGTGAGGTTGGCGGCGAACTTGGGCATGGCGATTCCTTTCAGTCCAGCAGGCCGGCGAGCTCGAGGCCCTTCAAGCCTTCGGGGTGGCGGCAGTCGAGCTCCTCGAACTCGTTGATCTTGTCGATCTCCACGCCCATCGCGATGTTGGTGACCTTCTCGAGGATCACCTCGACGACCACCGGCACGCGGTACTGCCGCGCCTCGGCCTGCGCCTGCGCGAGCGCGCCGCGGATCTTCTCGGGGTCGGTCACGCGCAGCGAGCGGCAGCCCAGGCCGCGCACGACGGCCTGGTGGTCGACGCCGTAGCTGCGCAGGTCGCCTTCCTCGCCCTCGGGCACGTTCTGGTTCTCGAACGCGAGCTGCACGCAGAAGTCCATGTCGAAGTTGCGCTGCGCCTGGCGGATCAGGCCGAGGTAGCTGTTGTTCACGAGCACCTGCACGTACGGCAGGCGGAACTGCGCGCCGACGGCGAGCTCCTCGACGAGGAACTGGAAGTCGTAGTCGCCCGACAGGCCGACGACGGTGCGCGTCGGGTCGGCCGCGACCACGCCGAGCGCCGCGGGGATCGTCCATCCGAGCGGGCCGGCCTGGCCGCAGTTGATCCAC